>JAJQIH010000030.1 GCA_021199305.1 Ruminococcus sp. | reverse complement strand
ACTAAAGAATATCACAATTACAGAAGACTTTTAATTTATTTGACGGAATGCGTTTTTTATGCGACAAACTGCATTTTTCAACGTTTGTGTTTTGAAATCATATCAGGTAAAGCGTTTCCCCGGATGATATATCAAGCTCTTCGAGCGTTTTCTTTCCATTAAAAATCGTATGTCTTTTTTTGCTGTAAAAAATCAACGTTTCATTTTCGATATTTATTTCACAGCGTTCCTTTTGTCCCACCATAGCTACTATCTCGTCCGCTAACAGATTAAGCGGCGTGCGTCTGTCAAGCTGAAAATTCAATTTCTCACCTACTGCCATTACATATATCTCAAGTTCAGTCATAATACTATTCCTTCCGACTCAAAAAGTTTTTCAGCTCACATTCAAAATCCTGCGCTATATATTTACTATGGACAAGCGTTCCTTCGCTGCTGACAGTTTTAACGCTGCCATATACGCCAGTTGATGCTACAAGCAAGTTTCCATCGTTTGCAAGTGCGCACAGGACTATTCTTATTCCCGCTCCGCTTTGCTTGCCAAGCCGTACAAGTTCTACAGCTTGTCTGAATTTCTCATCAAAATCCTGTGGTAGCAAAGAATAATGTTCAGGCAAACGGGGCAAAAAATCATCATAACACAGCATTTCAACAAAGCTGTCTTTGTCAGTGATATACAACGTACAGTCTTTTGCACGAATCGCCGAAAACTTCCATACTGCCAGTCCGTCATCAAGCGCATAGCAAGCATATACAACTGTACGGTAATTTTTGGAGGTAATGGTAACCTTTCTTTCCCCCTTGAGCATTGCATCAAACACACAGCGGAATTTACTTTCCAGCACATAGCGTTCGTTTTCCCAATAAAGCACATTCTTATTGATAAGTCTTCTCACTGCACGGGATTCTTCTTCCACGTCAAGCTTTACGTCTGCAACAGGCAACCCGCAAAAGCTTTCGCCGCCAAGTCCGTATATTATGGTTGCCAGCTCCTCAGCGGTAAATATATACCCGCAGTTTACCTCTCCTTGCATCATTTCAGCTCCTTAACAACAGCACGATATGTTCGTGAAGTTGGTATCATTCCACCGTTTGTAAGTATTATCGTATTCTGAGAAAGCATTATCTGGCTTATTTTCTCACGGTTTACTATAAATCCACGATGGCAACGGATAAAGTTGTCAGGCAACATTTCAGAGAGATTGTCCAGAGTGTCATAAAAAGAGTATTCTCTGTTCAACGTAAATAGAGAAATCTTTTTTTCTCTTGCCTCAAAATACATTATCTGGGTATATGGGATAAGCCGTCTGCCCTCTTTGTTGTCTATGGCAAAGCTTGCGACAGAATTATCCCCGTAAAAGCTCTTTAAATACGCTGACAGATTCTCCTCCAGAGATTCGGCAAGCGTCTTCCCGTTCAGCGGTCTTAACATAAGTCCTGCTGGTACGACCGAGGGACGCACATACTCAAGCGGCGAAATATTTTTGTTGGCAATAACCATTATATGCGCCGCTGGATTGACCCGTCGCAGGCGCTGAGCCGTTTCAAGTCCGTTTTTCAGCGTCAGATCTATACAGGCTATATCATAGCACTCGCATTTGTTTAAAGCTTCTGTCAATGTATTTTCATCCGTGCAGGTTACATAATTCCAGCGTTCATCGCTGCAAAGCTCTCCTTGCCTTTTGCATTTTGACAGAATGAATTGCAGTTCCCTTGCGTTGGTTGAACATATCAGCATAGTAATCATTCTTCGTCACCCCCGAAAAGTGGAATGACTATTTTTTTAACTACGCTTTCGTCAGATTCAAGCGGCGTTATTGCTACGCCCTTTGGCATAGCCTTCGGCTGCTCAGTATATGGAATATTTGTAACAGAGAACAATTTTTGCTTGTCAAGGCATCCGCCCAGATGTATTCCCTTCTTGTACTTTGCAAATTGCTTGTACGCCTGTCTTGCTGCCAGGGTACTGTAATTGTCGGGATCTGTTGCGGCAAAGAAATAGATGTTGTGCAGCGCACCTTTGTCAAAAATATTTTCAACAAAGCCGCTCATCTTACCAACCTTTTCTGATGGCTCATATGTCATTGACAGAAACTCTTCGAGCGAAGCAATAAAGATAAAGTATGGCTGTTTTTTCTGCATCTGAGCAAAGATTTCGCTTTCCGTCATACCAGAATTCAAAAGCTCGTGCTTATTTCTGTTTCTTTCAACAAAAGGCTCCTTTATTTCATTTAAAAAAGCAAAAATACCCTCTTCACTGGAAATATACTCAGCACCGAGTAAATCTGCCTGATGTCTTAGCTTGCTCGTACTGCATTCAATTACAAAAAGCTTACCGTTTTTCTGTGCTGCTCCTTGCATTATTATCCTCAAAGCGTTGGTTTTTCCTGTTCTTTCTCTACCGGATATAGCATAGCAATACGTTTTTTCTAAATCTATGCATTCTAACGAAGCGTCAGTCTGATTGTAGCCGAGCGGTATCAAGCAAGCGCTTTGTGAAGCTTTGTCAAATCCGCTTGTTTTCTTTAAATCGGAATAGCTTGGATTTTTCGGAATACAGGGAACTGCAACAGCTTGCTTTCCTTTCCAGTTTTGCCGAAGCGTTTCAGACCATTTCCCAATCCTTTCACAACGACTGTAATCATCGGGAGCATCTACGCCAAGAGCAGTCTGAAATTCAAGAATTCGCTCATCAACCTTTATAAGTCCTCTACCCTTGATATCAGTTTCAGGAAAGACGCTTAAATGAGCCGTTCTCAGGACTTCCATATACTTATATTTATCTCCCATTTCCAGGCAGACGACATTTCTGATATTGTCAGCAATTCGTGTTGGAATCTCATTCATACCAAAACCTGCTGACGATATAGCCAGATACACTCCGCAGCTTACCCCTTCACGGGCAAGTCTTAAAACAGCAGCATCGTAAGCCCCACTGGTTTTTTCTCTGAAATTAGCAAAATTATCAATTACGACAAGTACGGCAGGATATTTTCTTCCATAAGCTCTGACAAACTGGCCATAGTTTCCGCCACCAAACGCACTCTGACGCTCTGTTATGATTTTTTCGATCAGTGCAAAGAACTTTGAAATCTTATCAGCATCGTTCTCATACATCACTCCGCCCGTGTGCGGTAGCCTTTCAAAACAAGAAAGCATACGATTTGAAAAATCAAGTATGTAAATATTTAACGCATCAGGGGTATAATCTTTTGCTAAAGCATAGACCAGAGTTTGCATAAACGTGCTTTTTCCACTGACTACCGTTCCGCATAGTGCAAGATGTCCGCTTGTTGCAAAATCAATTTTCACAGGCATCTGAAGCTGATTCTCCGGATCATCGTACATTCCGACAACAGCATTCAGGGAAAACTCATTGTCCTTGAAAGTTTCTTTGGCTTCTGTTGCCAAAGCGGAATACAGTAATTTTTCAGGCAATAACGGCAGCCAGAGCTTTATATCATTCGCAAAGCCATTTTCTATTGCCAGGTTTTTAAGATACTTTACCAGCACCTCAAGCTGAGTCTTTTCCTTTATTTCAGGAATTTTAATGCCTGCGTTTGATGCCTCCTGAACATAATTATTCGCCTCAGCACCACTTTTACACTCTTTTTCAGACATAAGCTTTATGAAATTTTCAACAGCACGGACATCTGCATCTGCCGTTCCATAATCATACTGCTCTGAAAGGACAGCGGAAACCGCACCCGCCAGTTCATTTAACTGTGTGGGAGACATTTCTGCTATCGGCTTTTCAAAATCACTCTGCCTGTATATGTAGTCTGTTGCCTTTATAATAGCGTCATACCAACGAACACGTTCTTTTTCTTTCTGCTTCATCTTGATCTGACTGCCAACTATAGCAGTCTTTCCCGTCAGGGTAATCATTTTGGCAATACCAGTTTCGTTCGCCGACGTATTATTATCATAAATTGCGCCGCTCCAACCGGATTGAAACAGCTCGTATATTTCGTCGTTTCCAACCTGAAGATAGCTTCTTCCTGCCTGAGTTATATACGCAGCGTCAGGCTTATGAAGCATATCCATACTATCCTGTCTGTCCTGAACCCGCAAGCAAAGATGGAATTTAGAATTTGTCCGAATATTATCGTCAACAGTTCCGCTCGGCTTCTGAGTTGCAAGAATCAGATGTACACCTAAGCTTCTGCCTACCTGCGCAACGCTGATTAACTCCCGCATGAAATCAGGCTCTTCCTTTTTCAGCTCTGCAAATTCATCAATGATTATTATAAGATGCGGTACAGGAGTTTTTGCTTCCCGGCTTTTATACAGCCTGGTATATAAATTTATATTATTAACACCATACTCGCTGAAAATCCTCTGCCTGCGGCGATTTTCACTTTTAATTGAGATCATTGCCCGCCGGATCTGATTGCCAGAAAGATTTGTAATTCTGCCTGCCATATGAGGAAGGTCAGCAAAAAGATTTGCCATTCCGCCGCCTTTAAAGTCAATAATCAAAAATCTGACATCGTCAGGACTGAAATTCATCGCAATAGAAAGTATATACGTTTGTAAAAGCTCGCTCTTACCGGAACCTGTGGTTCCTGCAACAAGTCCGTGAGGTCCGTGAAATTTTTCGTGTATATCAAGATAGCAGTCTGCGCCGCCTGCCTTTTTTCCTATCAGAGCTTTCATAGAATTGTATGTACGGTTTTTATACCATTGCTCCAGAACGTGGAAATCTTCGATTGAATCGACGCCATACATCCCGAAAAAGTCAAGATCTGATGGAATTTCAGTTTCGCTTTCAAATTCCTGAACCTGCAAATCGGTAATGTTTTTTGCAAATGCCACAAGCTGTTCAGGCGAAACGTTATCAAACGCTATCTCAGTTTTGTCATTACTTGAGGACATTGTACGTACCAGGCCCTGAAAAGAATGAGTATTTTCAATTACAAATTCACATTCATTGGGAAGATTTTCATACTTGTCGGTAAGGATAAATGTTGCCAGGCCATACTCAGGCTTTGGATTGTAAACATACTTGGCAAGCAACTGATTTTCAAGCAGCTCAGCATCTGAAACAAACATAACGTATTGCGGCTTGCAAACAAATTCTGACTGAGAGCTGTCATAAAGCTCTGTACGGCGACGAATAGCCGCAGATATTTCATAAAATATATCCCTGCACTCGTTGATGTCTGAAGCTACAAAACGCGTCTTTCTGTTTTCGGACCACACGTGTGGTAACCATTTCATCGACTCCCACTGACGCTTGTCCGATACGCGGCTTTCATCGTATACAAATATCATTTTGACGTCAGTGTAGCAGTTATTGGCAGCAATCTGTGCAACAATGCTTCGCATTATTGGCATTGCGCCTTCCTTGTTTTTTCCTCCGACAATTCCAAATAGTTGATTTTCTTTAAAATCAATGCCAACCGGCACCTGTTCAAGCATCTGATAATCATCATGCAAAAGTCTGGGCTTTTCTTTAAGAAAGTCAGAGTTTACAGTAAACTTCTCTTCTTCCATGGAAACCTTCATCTGAAAAGGAATGCTTCCAAGTCCAAGACGATAAAACAGGAAATCATCATGACTGCTGTTTCTGCACCAAAGCTCAGGAGAATTATTTGTGTATTCGCAGCACTGAGCTGCAGAAGGATACATTTCAAGCATCGCCTGGCGATTGTGAGCGTACTTTTCTCTTAAATCCTTGGAAATTTCTATAAGATAATTTCCGTAAGCATCTATGCGTTTGTCTTCAAGCTCAATTTCCTCTTTCTTCTCATTACGGATATTCATAATTGCCCACAAGGAACCGAATACCGCTGCTCCGACAGCAGTAATCATTCCCGTATACATAAACGCTCCGTAGCTGATTCCACTTAGTCGGGAGCTATAAATTGCAAGGCCGCAGCCGAGCAGCATTGGTATAGCCATTGTAAATGATGGACCGATTTGCATCAAGAGCGAACGCTTTTTTGTAATCTGAGGCTCAGGCGGCTGCTCAATTTTTATCGAATCGCTATAAATAACAGGGATATTTCTGGGCGAACGATGAAACATTTTCTTTTGTTCAACGTATTGCTGCCTTTGAAATTCCTCCTGCTTTTCCTTTTTCAGCTGCCTTATGTTTTTTACCAGTATTGAGCCGTAATGCGTTCCAAGAGCGATAATTTCACCTAAGAATACAATTCTCAAGCCAAAAATATTTATCTCATCACCGAAGCCAAGCCTTTTGCTTCCCTTAATTCTGACATTATTTACAAAGATTCCGTTTACGCTTGTGTCTTCAACTATCCAATTCCCGCTTGCCAAAACAATTCTTCCGTGACTTTTGGAAACGTAATTCATAAACGTATATGATATGTCGCACTTTGAATCCGCACCTATAGTTATCATCGGTTGACCGACAATATTATATTTTTTATAAATAGCAAAGCGCTCTTCATCATCAACCGCAACGCCTTTGAATCGTTCGCCATTTTTTGTAACGAATTGTAAAACGTCGCCACCGATAAACGGCTTGCGTTCAAAGCCTGCGCCGCAATTTTCAAGAGTATAATCAGATGATTCTTTGACAAACCATTGTCCGCCTGTAACCTCAAGCATCACAGTAACGTCCTTTGAAAGGCTGAACTTTTTACTGTCAAGCGTTATTGAAAAATCCAAGCCGTCAGTCTGAGGCAGTAAATATTCCTGCAGTGCATCTGTTCTGGAAATCATTATAATCATCTGAATCTACCCCTCCTTTTGTCCTCTACATCCAAGTCATATCGTAAAGAAAAATCTTGATTTTAAATGCAGTCGATCCCACCTTCAGAACATCTCCGCTTTTCAGAACAATTTGCTGTCCGGGAGAAACTATATACGAATGGGATCCACGGCGGATAAACGTACCGTTTGAAGAAGCGCAATCACGCAAAACTATATTTTCACCCAACAAAAAGATGAAACAATGCTCTATAGAAACAATGGCTTCGTTGAGTACAATAGAGTTAAGCTCCTGGCTTCTGCCAATTTTCACGACAGTTTCCGGATCAAAAACATATTCCTTCAACGGCTTTGTGCCAACCGTTTTTATATACAGCATCGGTTTTCTCATTCTGGGCTCTTTGTTGCTGCTGCTTTTTAACATCGGATTGTGCAGCGAATAATTCAGAAACTCATTTTTCAGTATGTTTCCAGCTGCACGATACATCATCCGCTCGGATTTGCGCAGACGTTTAACATTCAGAAAAATTGCTGCAGCGACTACACACACCAACAGCACTATTAAAATTTCCAGCAGCATTTTCTATCACCAACTTAAAGACAATACGCAACTACAAAGCGTTCACTTCACCGTTTACATATTCAAAGACATTCCATGTACTTCCCGTCATATTTTCAGGCATATTAAAAACTACAGACCCACTGCTACCTGCTATATACACTTCGACCTTAACGTTATCATAGTCGGATAAGTCCTCTCCATATTGTGTATTCACGCTGTAATAATATGTTCCTTCAAGATCATATACAGTAACCTCTTCGGGACCACCGTCAACTTCTGGTCCGCTGGAAATAACAAGTACATCCGACCAATAATGCTCATGATTTCCAGAATCATACGCACTGTGCCAGCAACCCACACTATTGCCTTTTCCGTCAATACCTGTCAGCTTGTGATCCAGGTTTCCGTCAGAATTATCCCAGGAAAGCGTTATCAGTATTTCTCCCTCTCTTAGCGCTCTGTCAAACTCCTTTGAATACGCATATGGTAAATCAAGCTTGTCTAAGGTTTTACCCTCTTTGATTTCGTGCTCTGTACTATAAACGACGTTGTCGTCCAGATAAACCTCTATGTAATACTCGCCTGCAACAAGCTCTGCCCGATATTTACCATTACTTGAGGTATCCTCGTCGTAAACAATATTCTTTTTGTCAGCTTCTTTGCCGCTGTAAATCTTAATAGTAACCTTTTCTGTTGACTCGTCCATTTCGTTATAAGCCGTTCCCTTTAACAGGCAATAACCCTCTTCAGGCTGATAATCAGAATCATCGTCGTCGCTTAAGCCTGTCGATGAAGTGGAGCCTGCAAATGTTATAGTATTATACGGCTCGTCTGTTACTATATTGCCTTCCTCATCAGTTTCGATTTCAATGTGGCAATCATCGCAATCAAATGTGACGAGATACATTCCCAGCGTTTCATCATATCCGAATGAAATGTTTTCCAGGCCAAGTTCGTTCAGTCTGTCGCAGCTTATTCCCTTCGTAAATTCATTGAAAATATACGATATGGACGTCATTGAAATTGAAACAGGTTTATCGGTCAGCTCAGGCGTGGACGAAGCAAAGCTGAATACAGCAGGTATTCCGTCAAAGCTGATTTCTGTATTGTCAAATCCTTCAGACGATGAAAACGAACTGCTGTAGTCATCATATGTATAATTTGAAAATGCTGTGAGAACATCTGTGTTTAACGTAACATCAGCGGAGCTTTCGACTACCTCGCCGATTGTATAAACGATTCTGTCGGTCTGTCCCAGCAAATTAGTATAGTCGTTCAGCATTTCCTGAAGCGTTGCGTCACCTGTAAGCTCGTATCCTGTAGTCAGCCAGGATATAGCCGTCTGAATATCATTCATACTCCGATAGGTTTTGGCAATACCCACATAAGCTTCAACATTCTTATCGTCATCGTTTATTGCTTCTTCGTATGCTTCTATTGCGCCTTCATAATCTGCTTTGTCAAAGCATTGCTGTGCAACCTGAATGTGCTTTTCGTAACTTGATGAGGAATTGCCCTTGATAACAAATATTCCTATCGTACATAAACAGCCCAGCAACAACAGCACCGCTACAAAAATTGAAATCGTATACATTTTCTTATTCATAAAGCTTTACACCTTCTTATTTGAATGATATTGACACAAAACTCTGCAAAAGCAATCAGAGAAGATTGTTCATAAACTCACGCTTTTTCTTATTTACGTCGTAGAATGTGCACACATATAATATGCCAAATATGACCCACAATCCTCCGCCAAGAAAGACGGTAACTGATACATAAGCATAATACTCTACCAATGACTCAGCAATAACCAAGTCCATCGCAGCAAAAACCAAATACAAAATTGCACAGACCATACTTCTACCAATATGAATTCCCAGCGTTAAGCCAAGAAAAACCAAAGCTATCATCACTGAAAAGATAAAACTTGTTCCCAGCGGGAATTGAAATACAGCCGACACAATTATATTCATCATTATGTTTAGCCCAACCAACACATAAGATATAATCGCTGCTATTTTAATCCTTAAGCGAATAGAGTCCGGCGCATATTGATTTATATAGGTTCTTAGATTCATAACATTTTGTGGTTGAGCCGGACGAGTATTTTGCGGTGTCTGATACGGAGCTGTTCTGACTACAGGTTGCATTCTTTGAACTTGAGGTGAAACCGCTTGCTGCCTCTGAGAGGTCTGTTGCTGAGTGACCTGTTTATGTCCGCATTTCGTGCAAAACTTAGCATTGCTGCCAAGTCTTGCTCCGCATTTTGTGCAAAAATTCTGCATAATATCTTCTCCCCTGTTATTATTTAAATTCTTGTTAATGTTGTGCTGCTTTTTACTTAAAGCTTTTAAACCAGCGCTTCAGCAATATCTGAGAAGCAATAAATATAATTATTGCCAAAGCTATCAGTGCTGCGCCTGTTACTATATATTTCATTTAAATCAAGCTCTCCCCTGCTTTAATAAGGGACTTTGCCCCGTCAGTCAACGTTTCAGTGGCGGATTGTACCGCCGTTTTAAAAAGTAAGTGGAACCGCCCAGCGTTATGCAAAGCCTAATGCGTAAGGCGGGAACTATCTGGCTTTTAGTTATATTTCCAGCTTACTCTTGAGGTCGTTAAAAAGAGCCATATCGCTTTTTTCAGCGTCGGTAAGCTCTGATTGCTGTGATTCGCTGAGCTTTTCATCAGCTAAATTACAATAGTAAACAGCCGATTGTGTATTTCCGCTACGGTCGCTTGAAATTGCAAGCTGAACATACACCCTATAATCGTTCGGATACTTCTCCGCTGCGCTTTCCAACACAGAAATTGATTGCTCATAATAGCTGTCGCTGACTTTATCTCCGCAAATTCTATACACCTTACCCAGATTTACGTAATCCTCGACCGAATAATTTCCCTCAGAAATAATGCTATTGTAAATCGCCGCAGCTTTTTCAAGATACTCCGTAATTTCATGGACTATCGTCTTTGTGTTTGCCTGACGGATATACGACGAAGCAAGCTTCCTCCCCACAATAGTTCCGCTTGTACCTGAATATATTTGTTCGTACAAAGCAATAGCTGAGTTGTAATCATTCAGCGCCTTATATGAATCAGCTGCAAGCTCACAAAATCTATTGTATGTATCCTGAGAAAACTCCGATTGCCCATCGGAAATTGTAATATCATATAAATCTATCGCTTTGGAGTAATTCCCTTGCGAATAGCTGATTTGTGCATTTACAAGGTTTACTCGTGAAGCGTTAAGTCCGTCTGATTCGGAATGCGCGAGCATATCTGAAGCCTCTGAGAATCTGTCCATATAGGCGTAAAGAATAGCCAAATCCATCTCGTAGTTACACCGTAACTCTGAGTTGCTTTCAAGCTCGATTGCACGCATAAGATACTCTTCGGCTGCAACATAATTTTCGGAGTAGTAATATGACATACCTATCATATAATTGACATTTGCATTCTTATCGTCATCTGCAATGCTGCTCCAGTCATCGTCAGCAAGTATATCTGAACCAAGCTCTATGGTATCAGAATAATTCTGGGTATCATACGCCTCGCAAAGCAGGCTGTAGCTTTCGTCAAGTCCTTCTATTGTCAAGCTCGTTTTGCCATGATAAATCATCAATATTCCAGAGACTGCTATTAAACCTGTGAGTATCCATGAACATACTCTCAGACACACATAGCTTTTGTAGCGTGAGTCCTGCTTTTTGAGTGAAATCAAGGCTTTCTTTAGCTCGGTCGCACTTTGAAACCTGTACTCAGCAGATGTATTCATCAGCCTGTCTATAATCTCACAAAAGCCCTCGCTATAGCCTGTCGCAAGCTGAGAGAGTTTTGGTTGCATTCCGTTTATAACAGAATAAACGCTTACCTGCTGTCGACTGGCTATACTATAAAACGAAGCACCCATGCTATACAAATCAGATCTCCCGGTAACAGTTGGCAGGTATTCATATTCGCCGTTTAAAACAGAACAGGCTAAGTAATACTGCTCAGGCGATGCGTATTCTTTTGTAAAACCATATACTACATCTGCCGCATCCGTTGAAATGTTAAAGTCAATCAGGCAAATGTCGCCCTCGGAATTTACTATTATATTTGCCGGCTTTATGTCATTATGATATACAGGCGGATTGTGCGAATGCAGATAGTCAAGCGCATCGCAAAGCTCTATCATCCATTTAACGAGTGTTTCTTCGTCAAGCAATATATTCTGGTCAATATACTGCTGAAGGTCGCAGCCGTCAATATAATCAATGACAGTAAAAATCTGGTTTTCGTACTCTAAAAAATCATATACCTGCGGAAGATACATATGATGAAGCGATTTCAGGATGTCCGCTTCCTGCCTGACAGCTGGCGAATCTATGAGCGAAGCTTTTATTTTTTTCAGAACAACCTTCTTGCGGAGGTGAAGATGCTCCGCAAGGTAGATTATTCCAGTACCGCCTTTTCCAATAGGACAAATTATTCTATACGTCCCATTGATTATTTCCTGACTGTCGGTCATGATTTCTGTTCTTTCTTCTTTCTTCTCTTAATAAAGAATATAAACCAGGTTACTGCAGCCAGTATCAGAATTATTGCAATAATAGAAAGAACCATTCCGAGCTTACTGCTCAAGAGCAAATCGAGCCACGTTGCCGATAGAGTAAAGCTCAATCTGCCGGTTTCTGCGTCCGACCAGTTATCGGCGCAGTCACGAATCTGAACGCTCAGCTCCTGCTTTGAGCTGCTCTCTGTTGCAGATACATTCAGCTTCAGAATTATGTCGTCAGAATCGTTTGTGCTGATTTCAACGGTGTCGGTATCGTCTACGGAGATAGTATTTCCGTTAAGTACCAGCTCAAGATCAGCTTCGTCAAGCGATTCGTCGTGGATATCTGCCAGATGGAGGTCCGAACAAATAATGTTAAGCGTTACATTCGACTCCTTGGACATCTCACCGTCTTCTATTCCTGAAATTACAATTTCAGGAGCTGTCTTGTCGATAATAAAGCTTATCGGCAGCTTGTTTTTAGCAGCCGTAGGCGTGCTGTTGGTAGCAAGGTTTCCTGCTACGTCCTGAGATGTAAGAATTACATTGTAAAGTGCGTCAGATGAGAAGTTATCAGCTGATATGTCATAGATGTAAGAATACCAGCCCTTTCCAGCTGCTGTAGTTGAATCTTCAACTGTACGATTTTGTGAAACTGTATATTCGTTTCCTTCCGTCAGCTTGACTTCATCACTGTTGTCCATTGTTACAGCTATGCTGCTGTTTTCAATCTCTGTTGCGTTAATTTCCTCAACCTGGATTTTTGTTTCAGCATTTGCGTAAATTCCGTTGCTGTAATTGTCAATCAGCAGCTGTGCTTCTTCGTTTACTATTCTATAAGTTGAACCAAAACGGTTTACAGAGAAGGTAATCGAATCTGATGAAGTATTGCCTGCTAAGTCTGTTGCAGAATACGACAGAGTGTAGATACCGTCAACACTTTCGTCATCAATATCAAAGTTTGCGTAATCAAGCTCATGCGTACTTACATATCCATTGTTATTGCTTGCAACGATGTAATTTTCATAGCTTGGCGTGCTTGTGTTTTTATCCGTCTTTCCGTTTACATCAACTCTTTCAAAAGAAATTGAAAGCATTGAATCCTTAGCGTCTTCAGAATACAGGTTGTAGTCGGAAATCATAAATACAGGAGCAAGCTCTACGTTTCCGTAAGCCACTTCATTTGAAACTGAATCCTGAAGGTCAACTGTCGGTGCAACCTTATCAATAACAAATTCTCCCGATTCAGCCTCAGAAGCTTCATGACCTGCCAGGTCAACATAATTTACTGTGAACGAATATCTTCCGTCGGTATCAAATTCAATCTGAGCTGTGTGGACGTCACTGTTAGCTGAGCTTGCCACCCAGTCGGAAGCTTTTGGATTCTCGGCTACTGTGTTATTGTCTGATTCGTAAGATTTCATAGTAATATCAACGTCGCCGGCATTGAAATTGTGATCTGTAATTGTGATAGTTGCAATGCGGTCTGCATTGTAATAACCGTTGTTCAACTCATTTGTATTATCAGGACACGAAAAGTCAATCTGAATCGTCGGATCGGTTGTATCTATCGAGAACAGCTCACTCTCGTAGTCGACCGCCTTATTTCCTGCAAGGTCTGTTGTGCTTATTTCGAGAGAATGGTTATCGCCCTCTTCATAGCTTACACTTGCAGTATATGTAGTATCGTCGCCATTTCCGCCTGCTGTTCCAGCGTGATATTGCCAGTTTACGTTCTGAACGTTTCCGTCAACAATAACTACTGTATTTTCAGGATCGAAGTTTCTTTCTGTAATGGTTATCTCAGCTGTTCTGTCAGCATCGTAAAGATCAACTCCGTCGTTGGTCTTGTACGTTGTAGAAGCTGCATCAAATACGACATCAATCTGAGGTGTGGTTTTATCAATGCTGATTACCTCTTCAACTTCGGAAACATTTCCTGAGCGGTCTGTAAAGTCGATATGAATTAACATATTATTGTAGTTTTCAATATCGCTGTCTCCTACAGAAATTGTTTTTGAAATTTCAGTTATCAGATTCTTGTCCTTACTGTCCACACTCCAGCTTGTATCAGTTCCGCTGAAAGTTCCGCTATAGCCAATCGTCAGCTCGCCGGATTGTGTAATATCGCCTGTTGTCTGGTTTTCAACATACCAATTTACATATCTGATACCTGAAATGCTGTCGCCTACCTTAAACTGAATATCCTGTGCGCTGTTGTATAACGGCGTTGAGTCTGAATCAGCAAGAGTTGTTGTAGGTCTTGTAATTGTAAGCTCATATGTGGAATCGTGCTGTGATTTGCTCTCAACTACTGTTGCGTCAGCAGGATGCTCACAATTCTTAACGCTTTCTTTGTTTATGTCAAACGATGCGTTTCCTACTCCGTCTACAACGTAGGCGTAAATCTGTCCCTTGAAGTTTGCTTCAACGGTGAATTTTGCCGTAGTCTTAGCGGCGTTGTTTCCGTCATATTCAACAGTAAAGTTGCTGCTTGAGTAGCTCTTATATATGCTGTCAGAATCCTTCTTTATCATATAGAAGTAAACTGTTGTAAAGCCTGACGACGAACCTGCGTCTTCAACTGTTACTGTTACTGTTGTGTCAGTCTTGAAGAAGAAGCCATAATCTGTGTACTCGTAATCAGCTTGAACGTAAGCGCTGCCTTCAATACCTTCTTCCGAGGTAGCGTTTGAAAACTCAAACTTTGTAACCTGTGGATTTGTCACGTCATTTCTGATAGTTCCGCTAATTTCGTCGCTTAGATTTTCAGCGTCATCGTAAGCTCTTACGTAAATTTTACCGTCGTAATTTTCTGTAAAGCTAAATGTAGCGGTTACCTGCTGATTCTTTTCATCAACATTGTTATTATAGGCTTTATCAAGCGTAACGGTTCCTATTTTACTTCCGTTGTAATTTATAGCCTGAGAAGCTGTATTAGCCTTGTCAATTTTTACCCAGTCTGAATTATCAAGCTTGTACTCGATAGTTTTGATTCCCGAGTAAACAGAATCGGTTGTTTTGTCAGTTGCAGTAACTGTGAATGTTGTGTCGCTCGACCACTTACCGTCAATAGTGTCGGAAAGCGTTGGCTTGGTTATGTCGTTATAAACGGTGCCACTAATTGTATTACTGCTTACATTTTCTGCATCGTCATTAGCTCTGACATAAAATGCTCCATTGTAATTTCCTGTAAAGGTAAATGTAGCGGTTACCTGCTGATTCTTTTCATCAACATTGTTCTTATAGGCTATATCAAGCTTAACGGTACCTATTACTCTTCCATCGTAATTTATCTGCTGTGCGCTTGTTGAATTTTTAATTGTTATCCAATCTGAATTATCAAGCTTGTACTCGATAGTTTCGATTCCTGAATAAACAGAGTTGGTTGCATTATCTGTTGCAGTAACAGTAAATTCTGTATCATTATCCCATACGGTTGGAATAGTTCCGCTTACTGTTGGTGCGGTTATGTCGTTATAAGCGATGCCACTAATTGTATTACTGCTTACATTTTCTGCATCGTCGTATGCTCTGACGTAGATTTTGCCATTGTAATCAGCATCGAATTTGAATGTCACTTTTACACTTTGAGACTTACTCGTAGAATCTATCGAGCCGTACATTTTAGCATTAAGCTGTACGGTACCGTAATCGGTTTTATGCTCATTTGTGTCATTATCAATCGATACCCAGTTTTCGTTATCAAAACTATACTCTATCTTTTCAATGCCTGAGTTTACGCCAGTTTCGCTTTGGTCGTCCTTTACAGTAACTGTAAATTCTGTATCATAATCCCATTTTTCTGGAATTTCAGCTTCTACTATAGGCTTGGTTACGTCGTTATAGACTGTGCCAAGACTTGCGTCATAGTCATCGCTATAGTTCCCTGCGGCGTCACAGGCTCTAACGTAAATTTTGCCATTGTAATCTTTTGTAAAGCTAAATGTAGCAATGATTTCTTGAGATACATAATCAGAACTCAATTTGACTGTGCCATATTTTGTAATTTGTTCCGTGTTTGAAATCGGCGTCCATGTCTTATTGTCAAAGCTATACTCAATCTTTTCAATTCCTGAGTTTACACCATTTTCACTCTGGTTGTCCTTTACAGTAACTGTAAATTCGGTATCATTATCCCATTCGTCTGGAATATCAGCTTCTACTGTAGGAGCAGTATCATCATACTGTATATGTATACCTAGTGTGCTAGTTGGAGAAATTAACGTATTTTCCGAATCTAACTTTACTGTATTATTAACACACTTGAATAGAATATTTCCGCAGAAATCGCCTGTCATCTCAACAGTATAAGAATATGAATAATTGATATTGTCCCCTGCTACTATGCCGTTAAATGTAACTTTTGCAATTTCATTGTCGTTGCTATCAGATATTGTTTGATTCTCGGTAACAAAATTTTTCCAGCCTTTGTCGTTTTCGTTATCACTATATCCAAAAAGTGTTTCATTGTTGTCTTCTACTACGCAGTAGCTTAATGTCATACTATGACCATGATTGGTTTCCGCAGCAGTTACTGTAAACGAATAGTCTTTAAACCAGCCGCTATTATCCGTTCCGCTGTCGTTGACCGTAACGTCGTCGAGCTTATCATCGCCTTCTCTATCAATTGAAGACCCTGCCGTTTTTTGGTTCGTTGTTATTGACAATTCAGGCGTACTATCACAGTTATAAATAGTATAGCTAATTTCAACCGAGGTATTTCCTGCGTTATCAACAGTCCTGAAGTATATCTCGCCCTCATAATTTCCTGTAAATACAATCTGGTATTCATTAGAACAGTTTACATCATCACCAAGATTGTTTTTATACACTTCGGGTGATTCCACACTTGCTGTAAATGTAGCACCACCTATACTATTTTCGCTACTATTTTCGCTTATTTCTACGGTATTCCAATTTTGTCCATTTTCTGAATATTCCAGATAATTCAATCCAGAATCTGCCTTTATGGTTTCTTTGAGAGCATCACTTGCCTTAAAATTAAGAGTAGTATTCACGAAATATGTTTGCTTATCATCATTAAAATATCCGCCTTCGTTTTCACTTTCTTTTGTTATCGTCGGCGAGGTTACGTCGTTTTGAACTTTGCCCAGAGTCTTTTCACAGTTTTCGTTACAATTTTCTACATCATCATATGCTCTGACGTAGATCTCGCCATTGTAATCTTTTGTAAAACTAAATGTAGCAATGATTTCTTGAGATACGTAATCAGAACTCAACTTGACCGTACCATATTGTGTCTCTTGTTCTTTTGCACCTTCAATCGATACCCAGTTTTCATTGTCAAAACTATACTCGATCTTTTCAATGCCTGAGAATATGCCATTTGCGTTTGGCTTATCCTTTACAGTAACTGTAAATTCTGTATCATTATCCCATTCAGTTGGAATATCAGCTTCTACTGCAGGAGCTATATTGTCAACCTTAATCGAAACAGTACACATCGTAATAACTTTATTGCTGTCAACAACATAGTAAACTAAATCGACATCAGAAGTGATATTTTCATACTCATAAGGCTCCGTGTATGATTTATACGACTCGTCTGCACTATTATCTGTATTATTTTCAGTAAAGTCCGTTACATCTTTCACGTAAGCCATATCACTATATGATAAGCTGACCGTAAAGTTTGTTCCAGATTTAATAGTGTATTTATTATCTGAGCCTATAACATTAGGATTTGTATCGTCATCTGTTTGTGTAACAGTTTCAGTAATATTATCGTCTTCTTCAATTTCCTCAAACTCAGCTACAAATGTGTAGTCGGATGTGATAGATGTTAATTCATAAGTTACACTTCCGTCTGAGTTGAACGTTGCTACATCATTTTTAACATCAACGTCTCCAGCTGTATTATATACATACGTTTTTGCACTACTGTTATCTTTTGGATAATAGTAAAGCTCAGATACATAATATCCGCTATCAGGTGTTGCGGTGATTGTGCAAGACTCGCCAGATTTTACAGGAGAATCTTTAATTTCTATTTTGCCATTTTCAACTTTGTCCGTGCTTATATTGTATTCGTTAATCGCAAAGGTAACACTTACTGTAATGTCACTAAGAGAATCGCTATCCGTATTCGTAGATATAAATCCTAACAGGTCATCTACAGTATATGTTTCAGTAACACTTTCGCGTGTGAAGTTGTCTTCCTTTTCAGTTTTATCTTCTCCGTTTACTTTTCCACTAACTTCTACTTCGCTAATATGGTATTTGGTATTGCTATCGGTAGCAGCAGTAAACGTTATTTTCTGTGTTCCATCACCAGGTCTGCTTGCAGTAATGCTGTTGCCTTCAATGTCCTCTACAACGTTATTGAAAGTAATTTTACCATTTTCTGTTGCACTTATCTTCAACGTCAAATTATAAGTAACTGCAACCGTAACGTCTTCGTGCAAGCCGTTAACATAGAAAGAAACAGAAGTATTATTATTCGTTAAATTCAGATCATCTACAGGCGTGTTATCTCCATATGTCACTGAAACATTAGCTACGCTATAAGCGTCGCCATTTGGTGTGATTGTAAAGGAAGCGGTGTTGTTAACAAATTTAAGTCCACTTAAGGTACCATATTCAGAAACGCAGTTATCTGATAGAGAAATTCGAGATGTGCTTGCTGATATTATTATAGGCTCAGCAGGCATAGTAAAGCTGAATTTTCCTTCGTTCTCGTCATAGCTTAAACTACTTATATTAACTGTGTTTCCTTCTAAATCTGTAAATTTTATACTAGCTGTATCAGTAACGCTCTTATAACCGTTCTTTGAATTAACAGTAAACGAAGCAGTTTCACCTGATTTGTAATAATCAGAATCGACTTTTATCTCATCAATTTCTTCCAATTCAGACGCACCAGATACTTTGTACTTAACACTATTAGCATCCACGCTTACTTCCAAATTTCCGCTTATTGTTCCAGTATAAGTAAAGACACCATTTGAATACGATAAATCGTTTGTGTTTTTGTTAATTGAAACGCCGCTCTCAATTTCGTATTTATCGCTATCGACAGTAAGCGTGAGAGAATCAGTTGTTTCTACTGTGAAGTTTTTGCTGTAGCTACTAAAGTAACTGTCAGCACCGTCAACAAAATCAAATTTATATTCAATGGCTTCCATTGATGGCATAGTGTCAGTTCCATAAACGAATGATTTTGCATCTGTTGTTTTGTCCGAGAAACAATATCCAGTTTCAGGCGTTACAACAAAAGTATCTCCCCAGTGGACATAGCCAACATCACTATTATCCGTGTGTGGAGTTTCCACTTTAGCGTTGCCAATAGAAACGTTGTACGTTTTTAAAGTTAACACTAGCGTAGCTTCATTATTTGTAAAATCATCTGCTACATTTAGGGTTGTCGATGTTATTTCAGTACCATTGTCATCAAAACACCATACATCTGTTTCCACGACACAAACTTCTATTTCAGCATCCCCTGATACTGTTTTAGATGTTATAGGCTCATCGCTATCTTTGCCAAAGTTTACATACTCAGCATCGCCATCATCAATACTAACAGTATACGTTTTTGTAGCTGCTGTCGTTGTGGTTACTGATGTTGTAGTGGTTGTGGTTGTCGTAGTTGTTGTAGTTGTCGTGCTGGATTCAGAAGAAGCTTCGGTTGTGCTTTCTTTTAGAGTTACCGTCACCGAAACCGTATCCCCCGCACTATAATTGCAGCTTGCACTTGGTTCTTCAGCCGCAGCTTTTGATGACAAAAAGCCTGCGTTAATAAACTGCGAAAAATCAACTCCTAACATTGTAACCGCAATAGCTAAAGCTGCGCTGAATGCAATAATCTTCGACAAAACTTTTTTGCTATTACTGTTCATCCTACTCCTCATAAAAATTACTCCCTTTCTTAAAAAATTCCGGTAATTTATTGCTGATTTAAATCAATTCTCTCCTCGGTGTGTGTAAGGAGATTTTCCTTTACAATAACAAACTTTACGTTTCTGGGCTTTGCTTCCTTTATCATATTTGACGAGAGCTGCATTGTGTGGCCTTCGCCAATTTCAAAGTTAACAGGTGTAAAGGCTTTATCCTTTGCACTTTCCTGCGGCTTCTCTCCACTATTTTTGGGAAGACTATCGGTTGTTTCCTGCCCGAGATCAGCCTTCGCTGTATTTTCTTCAAGAAGTGTTGTCTGATCCGCGCCAATATCCAGCAAAGTAGTCTGCATATCCTGCTGTGGGTCCTGATACGGAACCGGCTCAGGAGGTTTATATGCTGTGCTTATCGGTTCAACGTGACTGCTTTCAGGCGGAGCGTTAATGTCGTTCCTGATTTTATCAAGCTTGTTCGAGAACGATGCAGACTGCGAACCCTTCCTGGCGTTTTTTAGCAATCGACCAGTTTGTTCCGTCTGCTGCGTCATTTCTTCAATAGTCTTTTTCCTGACTCTTCCTGTCAGAATCCCGTAGATTCTCTTTATATCAAAAGCGAAAAACATCACTATTGATAAAACAAAGAAAAGAATACAAAACGCCAGGCAGACTATAAAGGCGGTATGATAAATAGAGATAAGATTTTCACTACTCATTATGTATTCTCCTCCCCGCCTGCTACCGATGCCTGCTCACTTGAATCTGTTTCAGTCGTTTTTGCGTTATAAGCCAAAGAAACTGCACTTTTTGCTTCTTCAATCAGTTCTTCAAGCTCGCTGATTTTCAACGAATGAGCTTCGTAATTGTAGCTTTCATATTTATTTAAATTTGCCTCGTTCACATAAGCCGCCATAGTATTGAGTCTGTCCAAAACATCAGACTCTGTAAGGCCGCTGACCTTTGCAAACTCGGAAGCTTCTCCCTTTATAGTAATTGCGAAATTTTTGTAAATCGCCAAAGCCACACTTACATTTTTCATCTCAGCAATATCATAATCTGTTATTGTCTCAATATCATTCCAGTAAGCAGCATAGCTTGCGTCGGCATCAACATCGCCTGACTTTTCATTTATCGCTCCCCACTTCTCGCCAGACGAATTTTTTGCCATAGTGTGTAAAATCTTGACAAGCTCTGCATCCTGAGAATTGTTCATAAACTCTTCGATATCCTCCGCATTTGCAAACCACGTAGCTGATTTTTTCATACCCTCAATCGAGCTGTTTGCATTGTTGTTGGAGTCATAATAGAAATAGTAATAAATTCCCAGATTGTAGCAGAACTCTGCGTATTCCTCAGGACTTCCTTTTCTGAAATCGTCAAGGTTGCCGGTAAGCTTAATAACCCTTGTACTCTCATCGGCAGTAAATACATCGTCGTCAGCGATATACTCCAGCATTTTATTATACGCAAGAGCGTTTTCAGGCTGGAGGTTTATTGCGTTTTCAAAATATTGAAATGCCTCGTCGATAGTTTCCTGACTTGCTGCATTCTTGACATAAGAATCATATGTATCTGCCGTTTGCATATTTTCCAGAAGCTTGAAGCCTACTGTTCCCAGCGCCATTACAACGCAGGTAATTGCTGAGATGAGGAAAATCTTCCATTTAAACCTTTGAACCTTTTTATTTTCGACATCCAGCTCCTGGTAGTTTTCAAGAGCATACATAAGCTCTGCGCAAGACTGATACCTTTCAGCAGGATTTGCCTGCGTGCATTTTAAAACTATTTCTTCAAGGCCTGACGAAAGCATCGGATTAAACTGCCTTATAGGATACATTTCATATGGATATGTGCTGGGGTTGTGTCCTGTAAGCAGATGATACATAGTAGCACCCAGATTATAAATATCAGTTCTGGCGTCAGTTTGTCCATGTCCGCCGAACTGCTCAGGTGCTGCATAACCTCTTGTTCCAAGGCAAGTAGTATCTTCAACATTTCCGTACTTAAACTCTCTCGCCGTACCAAAATCGATTAAGGTTACCGAACCATCAGGCTTTAACATAACATTTGACGGTTTCATATCCCTGTAAATTATAGGCGGTCTTCTCGAATGTAGATATCCAAGAACATCACAAAGCTGCTTTGACCACTCAATAACGTCGTCCTGATCCTGAGCTCCGAATTCCTTAAGACGTTTATCTAGCGGATTTCCCTCAATATAATCCATTACTATGAGGAATGTATCATCGCTGTCTATAACGTCAATAATGCTCGGAAGATTAGGGTGACTCAGCTTTTTAAGCATATCTATTTCTGCGACCAAGCCTTGCTTTACCACATTAAAGTCCCTTGTGCCGTCCTTGCGTACCTCTTTGATTGCCCATTGTTTATTTGCCTTTTCGTTCATAGCAAGATAAACAACGCTCATACCGCCCTGACCGATTTTATTTAATATTTTGTATTTTCCGTCTATAAGCTGACCAATTTCAAGCATAATTTATCCACTCAATCCGCACGAATAAGAATAGCCGTAATGTTATCCGTTTCGCGTCTGTTTTTGTTTAATTCTGTAAAATACTTAAGTGATTCAAGCATCGTTCTCTCATCCTTCAGCACAAAAGGATTTATCCTTGAGTATAATTCCTCCGAAGTAATCACATGACGAAAGCCGTCACTACACAGCAAAAAGCATTCGCCTGAACCTACAGGTGCAGTATAGAAATCTGGTTTGATAATATCGCTTGCACCTATACATTGCAGCAGTACATTTCTTTGCGGACTCACCTGAGCCTCTTCGGGAGTCATTCTACCAAGGTCCATTTCTCTTTGAACATATGTCTGGTCTTTTGTGAGCTGAGCTATTGTATCTGTCATTCGATAAACGCGAGAATCTCCGATATTCATAATGTAATATCTGCCGTTTATAATCAGCATTGCAGCTACAGTGGTACCCAAATTTACGCCTATATTCATTCCATAAGTACCGATTCTGGCATTCATATCAAATGCAATATTACCAAAAGCATTAAAAACCGCCTGCTGGTCAAGTTCCTCACAAATCAATTCAGGCAACTCGTTTTTAAACCAATCCCTGAAAGCATTAACAAGTGCCGCACTGGCGACCTCGCCTTTTGCGAGGCCGCCCATGCCGTCACATATCACAGCCAGTAGCACTTGTCCGAAATCGGTCTCAGCTTCAAGAACTAACGCCGAATCCTGATTTGTTTTTTTCTTGATTCCAACATCGGTATACACTGATGTTATAAAATTCATTATATTATCCTCTGAACTCAAATTCCTCGTCAGCAAGCTTGATAATGTCGCCGTTGGAAATTTGCTTAGGAACGTTTGGAGCAATTTCTTCTCCATTTACATAAGTATAGTTGCTTGAGCCCATATCTGTAATGTAGAAGATTCCGCCATTGTTTGAAATTTTAGCGTGCTGACGGCTGATTGCATTGTTGTTTATGCAATAGTTAACTCTGCTTCTCTGCTTACCTATAATAAACTCTGAACCCTTAATCGGGATATTGGTTCCGTTCTTGCGACGGATAAGCATAGCTCTGGCAGACTGCATTCCGCCGCCTAGCAACGAGGTTTCTCCTCTGCCATCATCTAAGAGGGTTGTTTCGCCAGCACCAGTTTCAGGATAGCTTTGAGGCTGAACCGGAGGAGTCGGTCTTTGTCCGCCAACCATTATCGGAGTAGCCTGAGGAGCAGTCTTTGGCATAGCCATTGGTGCTGAAGCTACAGGCTGTGGGGATTTTTTACCGCTCTTAACGATAAGAATTATAATTACAACTATAAGTATAACTGCAGCTCCACCAAAGATTGCAACAAATAAAATGAAATTGTTATCTCCATCGTCGCTGTCAGAGGTTGTACCAGTGTTGTTGGCATTAGTTGTAGCAGCCTCTGTAGTTGCAGCCTGTGTGGTAGTTGTCAGAAGAGTAGTAGTCTCTGTTACCTCTTCGTCCGTTGACTCTTCTGTCGTTGTTGTGCTGTCGTCAGGAGTATCGTAATCAATTCCCTTGTCGTCAAGAGTTGCAATTACCTGATCTATTTCCAACGCATATTTGTATTCGCCAACGACGCCCTTGTTGATTCCGATTACATATCCATTTTCATCTACAAGCGGTCCGCCCGAATTTCCCGCGCTGATTGTTGCACTATGCTGTATAAACAATCCCATAGTGATACCATCGTTAAATGTGTAGTCAATCTTGGAAATTTTACCATCGGAAACTGTTACGTCATCCGTATCAAACGGCGCATAATCTGTATTGTTCTGATTGAAAGAAACTACCGATGGATATCCCAGAGCATAAACCACCTGAGTTTGCTTGACATTCTCGCAGTTGCTTAAAACAAGCGGTGTTCTTGTATTGAATGTATTTTCAGGAACAGTAAGAACCGCATAGTCATAATCCTCGCTGTTTACTACTACTGTAGACTCTTCAATAATATCTCCACGAACTATTACGTTGATGTCCAGGTAATCCGGATCGTAATCGTCATTATACTCGCTCTCAAGAACCTCTATTGTGCTGTCGTCGATTTCAATTACGTGAGAGCAGGTGAGATATGTATTCTGATTGATGAGAAATCCCGTTCCTGTCTGAATAAGCGTTCCCTTTCCTTTTTCACCAGTGGTATTATAGCGAACCTCTATTTCGATAATTCCACCAGTAGCAGCATTTACAGCTTCGTTGGTTGTTGCCTCTTCAGCTGAAGTTGAAACCGCTCCGCTTCCAGCCATAATCATAACAGCAGATACGCAGGATAGTATTTTTGCTGCCAACTTACGTTTTTCCATGTTAAATGTCCTCCTATATTAAAGTATGTCTTTTGAATGAGAGGCCTCATTCAAGCTTTCAGTAAGAAGCCTTACTGTTTCCGGATAAATTAAGCGAAATCTGTTATTCGTCTTAACTTAACTATGATAAATACAGCCTTTACTGCATAATCAACATATTGTGCTTTAAGTTATTGCATCTGACGGAAGGTCGTTGCTCTTGGCCGATATTCTCGATTCTGCCTGATTATACAGCCCTGTGATCTTCTCAAGTCTGTTCATACCCTCTCTGAGATGCTCTGCAAGCTCACTTACAGGTGTACGGTAAGCCGAGCACCTTGCTCTGAACTCGTCAGCTGATGTCCCTTGCCAGATATCATTTGTGCTTTCAGCGCAGCTTATCAACGCCAGAAGCGATTCCTCAATTCTTGCAGCACGTGTGATCACATTTCCAGATGCTTCAAGAAGTTCATCTGCTGACACTCTAACTGTGCCGGTTAAATTATTCATAATAGAATTTTCTATTGATGTATTCTGGAAAGAACCCGGATCGTCCGAACCGGTCAGGAAATTTGCTTGCATCGTCTTAATTGAACTCATAAATATTCCTCCCGCTTAAAAATTCAAAGAGGATACCATATTACCGACCTCTTCTTCTGTTGTCATATACTCTTTAACCGCAAATTTAAAATCATCTACATAGCATTGAAGCTCATCAATAATTTTCTTTACTTCCGCAACATCAACATTCAGAGTATCCATAAATATGTCGTGTGCTTCACCAGACCAGGAGCTGTTAATCATTTCTACATCAGATACAAGCCCGATATAATCCTCACCAGCCGAACTGAGCTTTTCCTGAAGATTTGCAAGAACAGAATTAAGAACATTAAAATCTGTTACCAGCACTCCATTACCTGCCATATAATCACCTCCGGATAAACAATTAGGTTTCTAAAAAACAATCTATCCCTCACCCGCCGCTTATTTACCTTATATATAGTATACTTCGCATTTTGTGTACTTGGAAATTTCCTGATAAAATGCACAAAAAGCTGACGAACGGCAAAATTCACGGTCAGGTGTAATTTACTACATTGGCAGGCTAAAGAATGCGTATAAAGCTAATATGTTTGCTAAACTATTGACGAAAGTGGCAAAACAGATATTATAAAAATACAATTGCACATAGTTTATACAGCATTCTAATCATTAACCCGCCGTTGTATTGACAAAAAATACGAAAACGTGTACAATGAATTAAAGCAAAGCAGTTATACCACACACTGTCTACTACCTTTGAAACTGCCATTTCAAAGGTAACTTTTGTTATTGAACATCGTATTCCGCAGATTTGCCTACTGTAATAGTAGCACACGTAATACGAATTGTCAACATAAAAGTACACAAAAGCCGAAATTTCGTCATTTTTAATCATTGATGTAAAAAGTTTTTGTGTATTTGTCACAAATATGAGGTCAATTTTTATGTGTACACTAGATAAGATTTTAATGGAGCTGAAGGCTCAGAATCTTTCACAAAAGGCGTTGGCGAGCTACCTCAATATCAGCAAAAACGCCGTTTCCGAATGGAAGTCGGGGAGAAATGAAGCTTACAAAAAGTATCTCCCCCAGATTGCGAAATTTCTCGGAGTATCTGTATCTTATTTGACCGGCGAAACCGACATTCCCGTGATACTGGAAGGCTCGAATGTCGATGATATTGCAAAGCAAGCCCTCTTTGGACAAACGCAAAACGTTACCGACGAAATGTATAACGAAGTCAAGCAATACGCCGAAATGGTAATGCTTCGGGAACAGGTAAAGCAAAGCAAAAAGGACAAGCTGTAAAAGCTTGCCCATATACTGAAACTCCCCTCACTCCTCCACTACTTTACACTCAAAAGGGGCGAGGTTAATTCCGTTTACCCTGGCGGCGAAATTATTGTGGTTTATATAAATTGTAATGCTTTGCTTGTCTGAACGACGATTTACAACTTCAACGCCATCGGGTGAGATTAGCGGTTTTATCTTAGCTTTCTCCAAAACGGAATTTACAATTTGCTTTAATACTTGCTCGGTCAGACCACAGCCTATATAGTAGGCCTGGCCTTTTCCGCTTTTCTTTTTCGTTACAGCCGCAAACTCTTTATAACTAAGAGCAGGATGTTCCCCCGCCACTGAAGCGTTGATTGACGGGTCAAAGTTTCTTATTGAAAACCTGTCACCGTAACGAAATAAAACCTCAGCGTCAATTGGTTTTATCATATCTCTGAAGATCCCGCCCTTGCCAAAAACTCCGTCAAATTCGCCGCTGCCTGCAACCTCAAAGCACTCCTCGTCCTGCAAGCTTTCAGTTTCCTCGACCGTTATACCCAAAAGCTCGGTGTAGTTTACGGGAATTGTTTTTCCGAAAAACAGGTTGTTGTTTTCATCCTTGACAGCCGAGCGGTAAGTAAAGATTACTATACCGCCGTTATAAACAAAATTTTTCACACGTTGTTCCATGTCAGGCTTTGTGATTATAAGCTGTGGCAGAACAACTATTTTTTTGTCCGAAAAATCCCTGCCCTCAGGAATTATATCAACCCCGACATTCAGGTCGTAAAATAGCTTGTAAAGCCTTGTCATTTGCTGTGGAACGTCTGAAAGCACACTTTGCCGCTGGATGCGAAAGGACGCTAAGGAATCGTAATCGTAAACAATCGCTACCTCGTTTTGAATTTCAGACGACAGAGCGCTTTCATATAAAGCTATATCGCTAAAGAAGCTTTGAACCTCGTAAAACTTTCGTCTTAGCACATTATCAGCATCAATTACTCCGTAGCAAAACTGCTCAGCTCCTTTTGTCGCTTCTCTGAATCGGAAGTATAGAAGCGCTTCGCCGCCGTGCGCCATAGCCTGATACGACCACATTTTCGCCTGATTGGGTCTTGGTAAGTAGCCTGTAACGTCGTGTCCCTGCGCTCCTATTATCGCTTCCGTTATCCAGAAGTTTTCGCCCTTTAATCCCCTTATATAATCGAGTCCGAAGGCTATCTCGTGCGGCTTAAGCGGTGCCTTTTGTCCTCCCCAGACGGGATAGTTGTTGTACCCTGGCTTGTCGATAAGCTTTGCCACCTTTGAATAGTCGACGTGCTTTGTAAGCCCACCGCCCGGAAAGTCGTGCATCAAAACAGCGTCCGGTGAAATCTCTCTTATAAGCCTTGCCTGAAAAGCTATAAAGTCAACTATAAGGCGGCTTCTGAATCTCTCCCAGTCAAGCCGAAGCGCAGGATTATGAGTAGTTATCGTTTCCGACGGCAGTGGTATTTCATCGAAGCTGTTATACTCCTGCGACCAGAAGGTAGTGCCGTAAGTGTAGTTCAGTCTTTCAATATCACCGCCGAACTTCTCCTTCAAAAAGCTTTGAAATTTACGGTGGCAGTTTTCGCAAAAGCAAATATCGCTTCCCTCGTGTCCTATTTCGTTATCTATCTGCCAGGCGATAATTGCTCTCTCGTCCTTGTAATGAGAAACTAACGCGCGAACAATTTTCTCTGAATATTCATACAGGCAGTCGCTTGAAAAACAGTAGTTGTGTCTGCCGCCAAAGGTTCTCTTTTTGCCGTTTTCAAATTCCGATAAAATCTCAGGGTGTTTGTAAGCTAACCACGCAGGAATTGTCGCAGTAGGCGTTCCCATTATAACAAAAAGACCTCGCTCTTTTGCCTGCTCTATAACCCTGTCAAAAAAGGAGAAGTCAAACTCTCCTTCCCTCTTTTCCATTAAATGCCACGAAAATTCCGCTATCCTGATGGTATTACAGCCAAGCTCTACGATTCTGTCCATGTCCTCGTCAAGCATATTTTCTCCCCATTGCTCAGGATAATAATCCACTCCCAGATACATAAACCAATTTCCTTTCTAAACCTTTCGCCTTGCCTGAATTTCTTCCCTTACCTTTTTATAATAGGCTGGCGTCAGCTTGTACCACTTAGCGTAAATCAAAAAACAAAGTGCCGATAAAATTGACGGAATCAAAAACATAATAACTCTCATTCCGTTTTCAGTACCAGGTGTTTGCTCGCTATTTTCAACATAGCCTATAAGGGTAAGTCCTACTCCGCTTAAAAATCCGCTGAACGCTCCTGCAAACTTAACCACAAACGTCTGCATTGAAAATAAAATACTTTCGTTTCTTGTACCCAGCTTATACTCTCCATAGTCCACTACCTCAGAGAGAATAACTGTCACAAACACCAGCATAAAGCCTATACCTATATTTACAATTGCGCTACACACGCCAACTCCGATAATACTTGTTGGTGCGGCGTATCCCAAAATCCAAAGCAAGACAAAGCCAAATACGGGGCAAAAGCTCGCCAGAAAGAAGGACACCTTCCTGCCAATTTTTTGCGAAATGGTCGGCAGGACCGCCATTGAAGCCATTTGTGCAAAGCCGGCAACAGTAGCGTAAACAGGATACAGCACTCCGCTTGTGTCAGTTTCAAAGGTTCGTTCGGCGACATATTTAAAATAGTATAAAGCAAAGCTGTTTGAAAGCTGATAGGCGACGTTAAAAAGCAGAGCAATAGCTAAAATCACCTTTACCATATCGTTTTTCAAAAGCACTCTTCCCATACCACGAATGGAGGTTTTCTCAGCCTTCTTGATTGCGATTTTTTCCTTACAGGCGATACAGGTTATAATTGACGAAAGAATAAAAATCGCTGAAATTATCATTGCAAGAACCGAAAAGCCTTTTACACCATCACCATTGCCCAATCTTGTGGCAAGGACAAGTCCTGAAGAATTTACAATCAGCCACGCAAAGCTTGCAAAAATTCTTGGAATAGCTGCAATCTGATTTCTTTCGTTTTCGTCGTCTGTCAAAGACGGCACCATCGACCAATATGGAATATCCATAATAGTGTAGGTCATTCCCCAGAGAATATAAAACACCGAACACCATATCAGATACCCTCTGCCCTCGATATTGACGTTTGAAAACAAAAGTGCCAGAATTATTGCGTTTAAAACAGTTCCAATAATAATCCACGGGCGAAATTTCCCAAAGCGTGTATGAGTGTTGTCTACTACCATTCCCATAAAAGGGTCGTTAAATGCGTCCCAGACTCTGGCTACCATAAATAAAATTCCGACAAACGCTGGTGCGACGCTTCTGTAATCTGTCAGATACATCATTAAATATGTACCCACAATAGCGTACACGGCGTCCTTTCCGAATGCTCCGATTCCAAAGCAAAGCTTTGCAGCTAAACTCAGCTTCTGTTTCATTTTATCGCCCTCCAAAACTTCTATGAGGTTAGTATGCCCCAAAACTTGAAGATTCTACTATTGAGAGCTGAAATTTTTATAAGTGCTGTTTGGCAAACAAGAGAACTGCACGCTGCTGGCGGGTGGAAAATAGATAGCCGAAGATTAAAAAAGAGTACAAAAAATCTCCCACACTTACGTGCAGGAGATATATTTAACAAATATTCTACAAAAGATTGTCGAACATTATGATACAAACATTACAGTAGATTAAAACTGCGCAGGCATCGACGATAGTTGAAATAAGGGGTGCCGCCATAATAGCAGGGTCTAAGTGAATTTTCTTTGCAATCATTGGCAAAACGCAGCCGACAGTCTTTGCCAGAACTATTACAAAAACTATTGAGATAGCAATTGCGAGTCCGAGTAATATTGAGTTTACTCCCTGATCGTTGTTCCAATAAACTATGGCGATTCTTGCTCCGTTTACGACAGCTAACACGCTTGAAACCAAAAGCGCTATACGAAACTCCTTGAACATTACCTTGAATATGTCCTTTAACTGGATTTCGTCCATAGAAAGTCCACGGATTATAAGCGTTGCCGCCTGACTTCCGCTGTTTCCGCCGGTTCCTGTAAGCATTGGAACGAACGAATACAAAAGCGGCACGGTAACCAGCAAATGCTCATAATGATTGATAACCATTCCTGTAAGGGTTGCGGAAAGCATCAGAAACAAAAGCCAGCCGATACGGCTCTTTGCGTGCTGAAAAACCGACGTGTTAAAGTAGGAATTTTCATTTGGCGTAATACCAGCCATTTTTGAAACGTCCTCGGTCAGCTCCTCATGGATAACGTCGATAACGTCGTCAACTGTGATAATTCCGACAAGTCTGTCCTCCTTGTCGACAACAGGGAGAGCTAAAAAGTCGTACTTCTGAATCTGCTTTGCTACGTACTCCTGGTCGTCATCAGTATGTACATAGATGACGTTTGAGTCCATTATTTCCTCAATTTTCGTCTGAGGGTCGGCAGTTAAAAGCTGCAAAACGCTTACAACGCCGACAAGCTTTCTGTTTTGAGTTACATAGCAGGTATAGATTGTTTCCTTGACAACTCCGACAGAACGTATTCTGTCAAGCGCTTCTGATATAGTCATATCACGATTAAAGTAGACGTACTCTATCGTCATAAGACTTCCTGCGCTGTCGTCAGGATATTTTAAAAGCTCGTTGATATTCTTTCTCGTCTGAATGTCGGTATTTCTCAGAATTTTTGCCACTACATTAGCAGGCATTTCCTCAATCATATCGACGGTATCGTCAAGGTACAGGTCGTCTAAAACCTCTCGCAATTCCTTATCGGAAAAGGCAACTATCAGCTTTCTCTGGGTTTCGCTTTCCATATAAGAAAAGGTTTCCGCCGCCTCGTCCTTTGGCAATATTCTGAAAATAATTGGTATATCCTTGTCCTCGACCTCTTCCATAATCGCCGCAATATCGGCAGGATTCTGGTCTGCAAGGTAATTTTTGAGCAAGGTGTATTGCTTGTTCTCGATAAAGCTAAGAGCCTGATCCAACAGCTCCTGCTCCTTTAGTTCATTCCTTTCCATCGGCGTATCCTCCTTGTTGCAATAGCAAATTTCATTCAGCGGCGAATTTCAAAGCCTTATTCGGGCACAAAAACGCCATCTGAAAAACACAAACAGATACCCTTTGAAAATGTAAGCTAAGACAGTTCGGACAGAAATGTCTTGCCTATACTCCCTCGGGGTTCAATACTGTTATTTTCGACATAACCGTCCACTTATCTCAACTCCTTTATGATTTTTTCCTATTAGAAATTTTAACGCTTCATTTATTAAATGTCAAGAAAAATCTTTGTAAAAACCGATTGGGGTTCGCTAATCACTTTTTGTTTTTTCCAGTTCCAGCAGATACTTATCAAAATCTGACATAAATAGTTTATCCTGAACTATTCTGTACTTCTCAAATTCTGTTTCTGCTTTGGCTGCCGCAATCTCAGCTGTAATTTTTCCTGAATCCTGCAGGACTTCTCTGTCGTCCGCCATTAAAAATAAATCCAGACGCTTTGACCAGTCCTCCATTGTCATTGGTATATGGCGCTGCGCTCTGTCTTCCGCAAGATCAAGATATGCAGACACGATACGTTCGAGCGAGCGCATTTCTTCTTCGCTAAGATAATTCTTTGCTATACTCACATCGCTCTTTACAATTTTACCGTTTGGTGTAGCAGCCCATGTAGTAAGTCCCATGTGTTCCTTGTTTGCGTCTGCTCGCTCATAAATAAGCTCCGCAGCAGTATGTCCATGTACGGCATAGTGCATTTTATTCTGCACTTTCGCAAAGAACTGCTTTGTCGTTTTTGCTGTGCGGTCATAATCCAGCGAGGTAGCATATATGTCTGTTACTTTCTGATAAAACCTTCGCTCCGACAGGCGAATTTCCCGTATTTGTTCGAGCAATCTATCAAAATACTCTGTGGTAAGAACCGAGCCGCCGCTTTTAAGTCGCTCATCGTCCATTGCCCAGCCTTTTATTGTATACTGCTCAACTATATTGTTCGCCCACTTGCGAAATTGAACGGCACGTTCGTTGTTTACCTTGAAGCCAACAGCAATAATCATTTGCAAATTATAATGCTTTGTGTCACGGGTAACCTGACGGGAACCCTCAGTCTGAACTATCCGGAAATTCCGGATAGTTGATTCTTCCTGCAATTCGCTATCTTCGTATATTTTCTTTATATGTTCGTTTATTGTGCGAACATCCACACCGTAAAGCGTTGCCATCATTTTCTGCGTCAGCCAGATATTTTCGTCCTCGTAGCGCATTTCAATGCTGTCGCTGCTCTCGCCAACCGACGCTACATAAGTCAGATATTCCGCCGCTGACGAACGAATCGTAACTTCATTTTTATTCTTTGCCATTTTATTCCTCGCAATTTGAAAGGGTTCCCCTCTAAATTATCCCTCCTGCGTTTTCGAGAAACGCAATCGTCTTGTAGTCGAACTTCAAGTCCTGAGCTGTCATATCCTCTTTTATGTGTTCAAGATTAGCCGCTGTGAAAACGCTGGTAACTGGAAAATCCTGACTGTTTAAATAGCCTAGCGTTACAACTGCCGGAGAAAGTCCTGTAGTTTCACAATACTGCTTTACCCTTGAAAGCCTTGCTAAATTTGCCGTTGAAACAAATCTTCCCTCTGTTATATTCTTAACGCTTGAACCTTCGGCAATTCTTGTAAAGAATCCCTTCGCTTGCGGCGAAAACGCCATCAGCGGGAACTTATTATCTCTGTACCAGATATATTGATTCAAATCCATACACTCAAGCGTTGGGTCCTCAAACATATCGGCGCTTGTGTGGGCAAGGCTGTAGTTTATCTGACTTATCCGAAACGGCTCAAGTCCTGCCTTCAGCGCATACTTATTAGCCTCTTCGATTCTCTGCGCACTCCAGTTTGAAGCACCGAGAAAGTGTACCTTTCCCTGAATTACATACTCATTAAGTATCGGCATAATTTCCTCAACAGGAATGCTTTTATCATCTCTGTGTAAAAAGTAAATATCAATGTAGTCGGTGTTCAGGCACTCAAGACTTCTTTGCAAATCGTAATCCAAGTCCTCTTTCGTAAGTCTTGAACTGCTCATATCATCAAACGGTGGGTGTCCGCCCTTTGTCGCAATTATCATATTCTCTCTGTTCTGACGCTCGGCTAACCAGTTTCCTATTACCGTTTCTGATACGTCAGCACCGTTTTCAACAAACGAGCAATAAACACGCGCTGTGTCTATACAGTTTCCTCCGCAGCGAACGTATTCGTCAAGGCGGGAAAAATAATCCTCCTGCAGGTTGATGTTATCAAAATCCGCCGTACCAAAGCAAAGCGACGGCATATCTATCTCATAGTTCTTGTTTTTAAGCTTATATGTTTTCATCGATTCTCAATTCCTTTCTGAGCTTGTTACCCCTTATCACAAGCAAATTCACATACAGTATATAGTATACCACATTTTTCAAAATTTGAAAAGGGCAAAAGAGCGTCGCTTTAAGATTTTGTGTCCACTTGTCAATGATAGTTTACACTAACTCCAAAAAAATATATAGCAAGCT
>JAJQIH010000025.1 GCA_021199305.1 Ruminococcus sp. | reverse complement strand
AGCTTGCTATATATTTTTTTGGAGTTAGTGTAAACTATCATTGACAAGTGGACAGGCTTTTTTCTCTTTTGCGCCTGAAAGACTTGAAATCTATATCAAAATTTGGTACAATTAGTACAACTGTTGATAGATTATCTGAAAGGAGCTTGCCGACATCGGCGTGAAATATTATGAACGATAATAATGAATATAAAGAAGCTGAGAACCTACCGGTTGATGAAAAGAAATCTTCGTTAAACGAGCTGCTTGAATGGCTTGAAGCTATCGCTATCGCTATTATGGTGGTTTTGCTTGTCTTTACCTTTGTGTTAAGGCAGGTAATGGTAGTAGGCAATTCAATGAACCCTACTCTTTATGATGGAGAACGCCTTATTATGACGCATTTGTTCTACACGCCAAAGCAGGGTGATATAGTAGTTGCAAATTGTGTCGGCGAAAATAAGCTTAATAAGTCCATTATCAAGCGTGTTATTGCAACCGAAGGACAGACTATTGATATAGACTTTGAAACGGGCGAGGTAACCGTTGACGGTGAGGTGCTTGAAGAGGATTATATCAACGCTCTGACAACAACAGGCGACAATCAGGGATATTCCTATCCGCTGACAGTTCCTGAGGGCTGCGTGTTTGTAATGGGTGATAACAGAAATCACTCAACCGACTCAAGATACTCAGTAGTTGGATTTATAAATGTAGATGATATATCAGGAAAAGCCGTTTTCAGAATTTCCCCAATTGGTAAATTCGGGTTTATCGAATAACGCTTGGAAGGAGAATTATGAGCGAAGCAACAGATGTACAGTGGTTTCCTGGGCATATGGCGAAGACAAGGCGCATAATGAAATCAAGTATGCCGCTTGTTGACGCTGTGGTTGAAATTACCGACGCCAGAATACCATATTCAAGCAGAAACCCTGAAATTGATAAAATAATCGGCAAAAAGCCACGCCTTGTACTGCTTAATAAGTGCGATGCCGCCGATGAAACGGTAACTTCAAGGTGGATTGACTACTATAAGCGAAACGGCGTGTACGCACTTGCCACCGACTGCAAAAGCGGAAGGGGATTAAACAAATTTCTGCCAACGCTGAAGGAAATCCTGAAGGACGAAATTGAGCGCTGGAATAAAAAGGGAATGACAGGAAGACCCTTGCGTATTATGATAGTAGGCATTCCAAACGTCGGAAAATCCTCTTTGATAAACCGCCTTTCAAAGTCAAAGCGAGCGAAGGTTGAGGACAGACCGGGAGTTACAAGAGGAAAGCAATGGGTAGCTCTTTCTGACGGTGTTGAGCTTCTCGATATGCCTGGAGTTTTGTGGCCGAAGTTTGAGGACAAGCAGGTTGGCGAAAATCTGGCGTTTACAGGCGCTGTTAAAGATAACATTATGGACATTGAATACTTAGCCTGCAGGTTTTTGCAGCTTTTAAATAATGGCTATGAGGACAGGCTTGTAAATCGCTATGGCATTGACTTAAACGGTGTTCAGGCTGACGACAGCGTATTAAGCGACTGCACCGAAGGCTATGAAATTTTGCAAAGAATTGGTAAAAAACGCGGCTTTTTAATTTCGGGCGGCGAGATTGATACCGAGCGTACAGCTATAATGGTAATGGATGAGTTTCGTGGCGGAAAGCTGGGAAGATTGTCGCTTGAAAGTCCAAAGGTGAAATAAGTATGACGCTTTATGAATTTGACGAAAATATAAAAGCTAAAAGCGGAGCGAAGCTTTTGTGCGGAGTAGATGAAGCTGGAAGAGGTCCGCTCGCAGGTGACGTTTACGCAGCGGCAGTAATTTTCCCGGAGGGCGTTCAAATCGACGGCATAAACGATAGCAAAAAGCTAAGCGAGAAGAAAAGAGAAGCGCTGTACGATGAAATTATATCTTCGGCTCTTGCTTATTCAATCTGCACATCAAGCGTCAGCGAAATTGAAGAGATAAACATTTTAAACGCCGCTATGCTTGCTATGAAGCGTGCTGTTGAATCACTTGACGCTTTACCTGACCTTGTTTTAATAGATGGCAATAAAACGCCTGATATTTCGCCGAAAGCGGTGTCTGTTGTAAAGGGCGATGCTCAGAGCCAATGTATAGCTGCAGCGTCTGTTCTCGCAAAGGTTTCAAGGGACAGATATATGAAGCAAATGGATAAGCTTTCCCCTGAGTATCAGTTTTCAAAGCATAAAGGCTATGGAACCAAGCTCCATTACGAAATGGTAGACAAGTATGGTCTTTGCAAAATTCACAGACCGAGCTTTTTTAAGAAGTATTTTGAGAAAAAGAATGGATAATAAGCAAACAGGTTATCTCGGCGAGGAATTTGTCTGCCGATATTTAGTGAAAAAGGGCTGCGAAATAAAAAAACGAAATTTTTGTATTCGTGGCGGAGAGATTGACATTATTGCCGCCAAGGGCACAAAGCTTTTCTTCGTAGAAGTAAAAACCCGAATGCCCGATCCGATGGTAAGTGCCGAAGCGGCAATTACAAAGCGCAAAAAATCGCTTATCATAAAAACAGCAAGAGCTTATCTTCATAGCTTGAACGAGGTTTACGACTGTCGGTTCGATGTAGCCGTAGTTACATTTGACGGCGAAAAGGTAGTGGACTTTGTCTATTACGATAACGCTTTTGACGCAAGCGACAGTTGACAATTTTCGGACTTGCGTGTATGATATTATGTGATAAAAATAGAAATCAAATCTGGAGGAGTAAAAATGTATTACAAAAGCACACGAGATTCAAGCGTTTGTGTTTCATCAGCACAAGCGATAGCACAGGGAATTTCAAAGGACGGGGGACTTTTTGTTCCAAGCGAGCTTCCAAAGCTTAAGCTTGAGGAAATTATTTCACTCGGCGACAAAACTTACCCTGAGAGAGCGGCGTTTATTTTCTCAAAGTTTTTAACCGACTTTACCGAAGCTGAAATTCGCTATTGCACAGACAACGCTTATACAGACAAGGCATTTGACACAGAAAATATTTGCGAGATAGCTCACCTGTTTGATGGCACATATATGCTTGAGCTATGGCATGGGCCAACCTGTGCGTTCAAGGATATGGCGCTTCAGATTTTACCATACCTGATTACAACCTCTGCAAAGAAGATAAATCTTGACAAGAAGGTAGTTATTCTGGTTGCAACATCAGGAGATACTGGAAAAGCGGCTCTTGAAGGCTTCAAGGACGTTGAGGGAACTGAAATAATGGTATTCTATCCTGACGACGGAGTTTCCGCAATGCAAAAGAAGCAGATGACAACTCAGGAGGGTGAAAACGTCGGCGTTTGCGCTATCAAGGGTAACTTTGACGACGCACAGAACGGCGTTAAGGCAATCTTTACGGACGAAAGCGTTGTAGACGCTCTTTCTCAGAGCGGAAAGATGTTCTCATCAGCTAATTCAATAAACTGGGGCAGACTTGCTCCCCAGATTATTTACTATGTATCAAGCTACGCTCAGCTTGTAAAGGACGGAGAGATAAACGCAGGCGATAAGATTAACATTGTAGTGCCGACCGGTAACTTCGGAAATATTCTCGCTGCCTACTATGCAAAGCAAATGGGAGTTCCGGTAAATAAGCTTATCTGCGCTTCAAACTCCAACAATGTTCTTACAGACTTTTTGCAAACTGGCGTATATGACAGAAACAGAAAGTTTTACACTACCATTTCTCCGTCAATGGATATTCTTATTTCGTCTAACCTTGAAAGACTTCTTTATCATCTGAGCGGCGATAATGATAAGCTTATAAGAGAATGGTTTGAAAGCTTGAAGCAGACGGGCAGATATGAAGTAACCGCCGATGTATTTGAAAAAATAAAAAACGACTTTTGCGCAGGATATTGTAACGACGATGAAACGAAGGATCTTATCAAGAGAGTTTTCGATAAGTATTCATATCTTTGCGATACTCATACTGCCGTTGCAGTTAAGGTTTACGAGGATTATGTTGAGAAAACCGGAGATAAGACAAAAACTCTTATCGCTTCAACAGCTAACCCATATAAGTTTTCAAGCAGCGTTTTGTCAGCTCTTGGCGAATATGACGAAAACCTTGACGAGTTCGAGCTTGTTGAAAAGCTGAATCAGGTTTCAAAAATGAGCGTTCCTAAGTCTTTGGCTGAGCTTAAAGACAAGCAAGTACGCTTTACACAGATTATCGACAAGGACGATATGAAGGAATTTGTTTTAAGCGCTCTGGCGTAAAATATGTAAATCGTCTGCCTTATTAGACAGACGATTTTCTGTGACTATTGATTTTTCGGCTTAAAGGTTCTGCAAATTGTTTCATCGCTGCAATTTGGCTTGTCGCAGCAGCAACAAATGTCTACATTTCCTGCTACGCACTCGCAAGAGTTTCTGTTGTAGACGCAACTTGCAACGTCACAGTTGATACCACGGATTTTATTTTCCATAATAAAATCTCCTTCCGCAGAGCTTTAGTCTGCGTAGTTATTGTAAGCCGAAAGTCAGAAAATATACTAAGCGGAGCAGTATATTTTTTTATGATGTAAACACCTCTCGAAGGGTAGGGAATAATTTGGCAATTTTTGTAATAGGCGACCCTCATCTGTCTTTGGGGACGGATAAGCCAATGGACGTATTCAAAGGCTGGTACGATTATACCTCTCGCCTTGAAAGCAACTGGAAAAACAAGGTTCGCCCAACCGACACCGTTGTTGTGGCAGGCGACATTTCCTGGGGCATAAACCTTGAAGAAGCAAAGCCTGATTTTGAATTTTTAAATTCGCTGCCGGGCGAAAAAATCCTGCTTAAAGGTAACCACGATTATTGGTGGGAAACAAAAACAAAGCTTGAAAACTACTTTCAGGCTAACGGCTTTGATACGCTTAAAATTCTTTTTAATAACCACTATAGGTACGAAAGCTTCGGAATTTGCGGAACTCGTGGTTGGATAAACGAAAAAAAGGGCGAGCAGGCCGACAAAAAGGTTCTTTTAAGAGAAGCTGGAAGACTCGAAGCTTCAATTAAATCTGCTTTGGATGAAAATTTAACGCCTGTTGTATTTTTGCACTATCCGCCTATTTATTATTCTGAGTACAACTTTGAAATCCTTGAGGTTTTACACAAGTACGGCGTTAAAAAGTGCTTTTATGGACATATTCACGGAGCAGCGCATAACTTCGCTATCGACGGAGTTGTCGACGGAATAGACTTCAGGCTTATCTCCGCAGATTACCTGAAATTTGATCCGCTCGACATTACAAACGAGCTTAAATAGCAAACTTTCAGGCACTTTGTCGAATCAAATTAGAAAATTTATTCAAAAAGTGCTTGAAAAATATAATGCGATATGGTATACTTTTTTAGATACTTAAAAATTGAACATTACATATTTTGGAGGACGTTGAAATGAGTTTGAAATCAACAGAAAAAATTGAAACAAATAAGTATGAGCTTGAAATTGAAATTTCTGCTGAAGCTTTTGAAGCAGCAGTTCAGTCTGCATATTTAAAGGCTAAGAAGAATATTTCTGTAGCAGGCTTCAGAAAAGGTCATGCACCAAGAAAGGTAGTTGAAAAGGAATACGGCGAGGGCGTTTTCTATGAGGACGCTTTGAATGCAATCCTGCCAGCTGAGGTTGATACAGCCGTTGAGGAAGCAGGACTTGAGCTTGTTGACCGCCCAAGTGTTGAAGTAACAGAGGTTTCCAAGGAAAAGGGCGCAGCTGTTAAGGTTACCTGCATTACAAAGCCAGAAATTGAAATCAAGGATTATAAAGGAATAGAAGTTGAAAAGTCTGTCAAGACTGTTTCTGACGAGGATGTTGACCACGAGATTGAGCATCTTCGCGAAAAGGGAATGAGAAGAATAACTGTTGAGGACAGACCTGCTCAGAACGGCGACGATGTAGTTATTGACTTTGAAGGCTTTAAGGACAATGTTGCTTTTGAGGGCGGAAAGGCTGAAAAGTTTACTCTTTCTTTAGGCAGCGGACAGTTTATTCCTGGCTTTGAGGAGCAGATTGTAGGCCACAACACAGGCGATGAATTTGACATCAATGTAACCTTCCCGGAGGATTACGGCGCAGCTGATTTAGCAGGCGCACCAGTAGTTTTCAAAATCAAGCTTCACGAGATTACAGCTAAGGAGCTTCCTGAGCTTGACGACGATTTCGTAAAGGATCAGTCTGAATTTGATACAGTTGACGAGCTGAAGGCTGACATAAGAGCGAAGCTTGAGGAATCTGCCAAGAAGTCTTGCGAGCAGGAGGAGGAAAACAAAATCCTTGATGAGCTTATCGCAAAGGTAGAGGGCGAAATTCCTGAGGTTATGTACGAGAGAAGAACTGATGAAATGATTGAGGAGTTAGGTCAGCGCCTTGCACCACAGGGAGTATCAGTTGATATGTATCTCCAGTACACAGGAATGACAATGGATTCCTTGAAGACTATGTACCGTGAGCAGGCTGAAAAGCAGGTAAAACTCCGTTTAGCACTTGAAAAGATTTCAACTCTTGAAGCAATAGAAGTTACAGACGACGAAGCTGAGGAAGAGTTTAAGAAAATGGCTGACAATTATAATATGGACGTTGAGCAGGTTAAGGGCTATGTATCTGCTGACGCTCTCAAGAAGGATATAGCTGTCGGTAAGGCAGCAGAGCTTGTTAAGAAGGAAGCTGTTATTAAGTAATTTTAATTCGCCCGCAAGTATTTGTGGGCGAAAGCTTTATTGAAATTTTTGAATTGGAGGAAATGGAAATGGCATTAGTACCTTATGTTGTTGAACAGACAAGTCGTGGCGAGAGAAGCTATGATATTTTTTCACGCCTTTTAAATGACAGAATTATAATGCTCACAGGTCAGATTGACGATTCTGTTGCAAGCGTTGTAATTGCTGAACTTTTGTACCTTGAAGGTCAGGACCCTGAAAAGGATATTGATTTATACATCAATTCTCCTGGAGGAAGCGTTTCCGCAGGCCTTGCAATTTACGATACAATGCAGTATATAAAGTGCGACGTTTCTACAATTTGCGTAGGACTTGCTGCTTCAATGGGCTCTTTCTTGCTTTCAAGCGGAGCTAAGGGTAAGCGTTTTGCGCTTCCAAACAGCGAGATTTTAATTCACCAGCCTTTGATTTCAGGCGGCTTGAGCGGTCAGCAGACAGATATTCAGATTCACGCTGACAATATGCTGAAGACAAGAGAAAGACTCGAAAAGATCTTAGCTCAGAACTGCGGCAAGGATTTTGAAACGCTTCACAAAGACTGTGAAAGAGATAACTATATGTCAGCAGACGAGGCGTGTGAGTACGGCCTTATTGACAAGGTTATCGACAAGAGAAGCTAAAACGGAAAGGAAGATATAAATGGCGGGAAAAGAGAATGTAAGGCACTGCGCCTTTTGTGGAAAGGCGGAGGACAAGGTCAGAAATCTTTTTTCAGCACAGAATACAAATATATGCGACCAGTGCGTTTTGCTCTGCTATGATATAATGGTTCAAAACGGCGAAATCTCGCCATATAGTAAAAGACCTCTCAGAAAGGGCGCTGACATAAATTTAACAAAGCCGCATGAAATCAAGAAGATTCTCGACGACTATGTTATAGGTCAGGATAACGCTAAAATGTCGCTTGCGGTGTCCGTTTACAACCATTACAAGAGAGTTATGAGCATTGACGACGGAAGCGATGTTGAAATTCAGAAGAGCAACATTTTGCTTTTAGGCCCGACGGGAACTGGTAAAACGCTTCTGGCACAAACGCTCGCTAAGATTTTAAACGTTCCGTTTGCAATTGCCGACGCTACAACACTTACAGAAGCAGGCTATGTCGGCGACGACGTTGAAAACGTTCTTACAAGGCTTATTCAGGCTGCTGATTATGACGTAGAAGCGGCGCAAAACGGAATTGTCTACATCGATGAGATTGATAAAATCGCACGTAAGAGCGAGAACACTTCAATAACAAGGGATGTAAGCGGCGAAGGAGTTCAGCAGGCACTTTTAAAAATCATCGAAGGCTGCGAATCCAATGTTCCGCCACAGGGAGGAAGAAAGCATCCGCATCAGGAATTTATTCAGATTGATACAAAGAATATCCTGTTTATATGCGGCGGCGCTTTTGACGGACTTGAAAAGATAATACGCAAGAGAACCGATAAATCCTCGCTCGGCTTTGGCGCAAGCCTTAAAAGCACAGACGATAAAAAGCACTTCGACCTTATCGAGCCGCATGACCTGGTTAAGTTTGGTCTTGTTCCTGAGCTTGTCGGAAGACTTCCTGTTATAACGACTCTTGAGGAGCTTGACGAGAACGCATTGGTGAAGATTCTTACCGAGCCTAAAAACTCGCTTGTCAAGCAGTACACAAAGCTGTTTGAATACGACGGAATAAAGCTTACCTTTGAGGATCAGGCTCTCAGAGAGGTTGCAAAGAAAGCAATCGAGCAAAAAACTGGTGCAAGAGGACTTCGCTCAGTTGTTGAGGGAATTTTAATGCAGCCGATGTACGACCTGCCTTCGGATCAGAGCGTTACTGAAATTATAGTAACTCCTGATTGTGTAACAAAGGGCGCATATCCGCTTGTTCTGAAGGGAAAGAAAAAGTAAAAATTTAATGGGGACAGCATAATGCGCAAAGCGGCATTAGTGCTGTCCCTTTTTAAGAAGCGTATTTTTGTCAGATTTTTGAGATTTAAATAATTTAATCTTGAATTTTTTGTTGAAAAGTGCTATACTAGTCTTTAAGCAAAAATTTCAAGAGGCAAAATTTACGCAAAGCAAATATTCAGTTTCCAAGGAGTGTAAATGAGCTTAAACAATATTAAAAAAATCAGCATTATAACAGGTCATTACGGAAGCGGTAAAACTAATTTTGCCGTAAATTTAGCAATGTACCTTGCAAATAAAGGCGAAACGGTGAGAATTGTCGATCTCGATATAGTAAATCCTTATTTTCGTACCGCCGATTTCAAGGAGCTTTTTCGTGATAATAATATCGAGCTTTCTGCATCCGTTTATGCAAATACTAATCTTGACATTCCAGCGATTACGTTTGACGTTGAGCGTTTGGCTAACGAAAATGGTTATCTGATTATTGACGTTGGCGGCGATGACGACGGAGCTATGGCGCTGGGAAGATATTGCGAAGCACTGAAGGACTTTTACAACAGAGGGGAAATTGATATGCTCTATGTTGTAAATAAGTACAGGTACCTTTCGGATACGCTTGATGAAACGCTAAGCCTGATGGGAAGAATCGAGAGCGTTTCCGGACTTCAATGCACAGGTATCGTCAACAATTCAAATTTAGGAGAAGAAACCTCTGCTAAGACGGTTCTTGATTCCTGCGACTTTGCAAATAGCATTTGTTCCGCAACTGGCATTGAGCTTAAATGTACCTGCCTGCCGATTGAATGCGAAGCTCAGGTGCCAAAGCCTTTTAATGTCAAGCGTTATGTAAAAGCTATCTGGGAAGAATAGATATTGTTCTATACATCTTATTTTCATATATTTTAAAGGAGGACTGTCAAAATGTCAAAAATGACTGTCAATTTTGAACGGTGCAAGGGTTGTGCGTTGTGTACTACCGCCTGCCCGAAGAAGATTGTAGAAATTCAAAAAGAAAAGCGCAACTCAAAGGGATATTACACAGCAGTTTGCGTAGACGAATCCAAGTGTATCGGCTGCGGAATGTGCTACACAATGTGTCCTGATTGTGCAATTATTGTGGAAAGATAGGTGGAGTGTTATGGCAGAAAGAAATTTAATGAAGGGTAACGAAGCTTTGGCTGAAGCTGCAATGCGAGCAGGTTGTAAATGCTTTTTCGGTTATCCAATCACTCCGCAAACGGAGATTTCAGCGTACTTGGCTAAGTATATGGCTAAAAACGGCGGACTGTTTTTACAGGCTGAAAGCGAGCTTGCGGCGATAAATATGGTTTTAGGTGCTGCAAGCACAGGAACAAGATGTATGACATCCTCGTCCTCGCCAGGAATTTCTCTCAAGAGCGAAGGAATTTCCTACATAGCAGCGTCCGACCTTCCTTGCGTTATTATAAACGTACAAAGAGGTGGCCCTGGTCTTGGCGGAATCCAGCCTTCACAGGCGGATTATTGGCAGGCTACAAAGGGATTAGGTCACGGCGACTTTCACGTTCTGGTTTTCGCTCCAGCTTCCGTTCAGGAAATGGTAGATATGGTTGTAAAGGCTTTTGACAAGGCTGATGAATACAGAATGCCTGCTATGATTTTGGCTGACGGACTATTAGGTCAGATGATGGAGCCTATCACATTCCCTGAAATAAAGCCGCTTGAGGTTGATAAGAGCTGGGCAACAAACGGCCACAAGAATAAGCGTGAGCATAACATTATAAATTCTCTTTTCCTGACTCCTGAGGTTCTTGAAAATTCAGTTATCGACAGGTATCAGAGATACGAAAAGATTGAGAGCGAAGAAACTGACGCTGAGGTTTATTTGTGCGACGATGCTGAAATCGTAGTTTGTGCTTTCGGCGCAACCGCAAGAGTAGCAAAGAGCGCAGTAAACAGTGCTCGTGAGCAGGGAATTAAGGTGGGACTTTTCAGACCAAAGACCCTCTGGCCTTTCCCGAAGCAGGAGCTTTTGGACGCTACAAAGTGCGCTAAAAACCTTCTGAGCGTTGAGATGAATATGGGTCAGATGATTGACGACATCAAGCTTGCGACTGAGTGTAAAATACCGGTTTCATTCTTCGGAAGAACAGGTGGCGTAATTCCAAAGCCGAGCGAGGTTTTGAATGAAATTGTTAAAATCGGGGGTGCTGAATAATGGCTGACGTATATAAAAGACCTCATGCGTACTGCGATGTTCCAACTCACTATTGCCCTGGCTGTACGCACGGAATTGTACATAGAATTTTAAGCGAGGTAATCGACGAAATGGGAATTGAGGGCGACACTATAGGAATTTGTCCTGTAGGCTGCTCTGTAATGGCATACGATTACTTTAACTGCGATATGATTGAAGCTCCGCACGGCAGAGCGCCTGCTGTAGCAACTGGCGTCAAGCGTGCAAAGCCTGATTCTTATGTTTTCACATATCAGGGCGACGGAGATTTGGCTGCAATCGGTACCTGCGAAACTGTTCACGCAGCAACAAGGGGCGAAAACATTGTAGTAATCTTTATCAATAACACAACCTATGGAATGACAGGCGGTCAGATGGCACCAACTACCATTCCTGGACAAATCACTCAGACAACTCCTTACGGCAGAGATCCATTGGTTCAGGGCTACCCGGTAAGAGTTTGCGAAATGCTTTCAACTCTTTCAGGAACAGCTCTCGCTCAAAGGGTTGCAGTAGACAGCGTTCCACATATCAACGAAGCAAAGAAGGCTATCAGAAAGGCTTTTGAGAATCAAAAGGAAAAGAGAGGCTTCTCAATAGTTGAAGTTTTGTCAACCTGTCCTACAAACTGGGGACTGACTCCTGTAAAGGCGCTTGAGCGTCTGAGAAACGAAATGATTCCTTATTATCCTCTCGGAGTGTACAAGGATGTAAATGTCAGAGAGGAGGGCAATAACAATGCTTAATGAAATTGTTTTAGCTGGCTTTGGCGGACAGGGAATACTGTTTGCAGGAAAGATTTTAGCTTATGCTGGTTTGATGGACGAAAAGGAAATCTCGTGGCTTCCTTCATACGGTCCTGAAATGAGAGGCGGAACAGCTAACTGCTCAGTTTGCATTTCTGACGACCCGATAGGCTCGCCGCTGGTTGTTGACCCTGATATGCTGATAGCAATGAACGAGCCGAGCTTTGATAAGTTTATAAATAACGTAAAGGCTGGCGGAATTGTAATAGTTGACAGCTCAATGATTGACAAAAAGAGCGACAGAGAGGATATAAGAGCGTTTTACGTTCCAGCCTCTGAGCTTGCCGATAAAAACGGTATGACAGGAATGGCTAATATCATTCTTCTCGGTAAGTTTATAAAGGAAACAGGCATCGTTTCAGTTGATACTCTTCGTGCGGCTTTTGAAAAGGCAATACCGCCTAAAAAGAAGAACTTAGTTGACGTCAATATGAACGCTGTCAAGCTTGGAATGGAGCAATAACATTTTAAGTCCCTTGTACATTTTGCGGGGGACTTTGTTTTTTTAAATAGGGAGGGAGAAAATTGAGCATTTTTTTAGTTATAGCCTTTTTGTTTTGTATCGGTTCAATTATCGGCTGGTGCATAGAGCTTCTTTTCAGACGCTTTTTCGACAAGAAAATGAATCCGGAGGGCAAGTGGGTAAACCCTGGCTTTTGCGTCGGACCTTATCTTCCGATTTACGGCTGCGGACTGGTAATGCTTTACCTGATTGCAAGCCTTGAAAAGCTTGATATAATTGAAAACCCGTACATAGAAAAGCCTGTGCTGTTTGTTATAATGGCGCTTTGTATGACGGCAGTTGAGTTTATTGCTGGAACTATTGGCTTAAAGGTTACAAGCGTCAGATTGTGGGATTATTCTGACGAGTGGGGAAATATAAAGGGATTTATCTGCCCTAAATTTTCGCTTGCCTGGGCAATTTTAGGAGCCGTTTACTACTTCCTGATTCACCCATATATTCTTGATGCGCTTGAATGGCTTTCAAACAATCTGGCGTTCTCGTTCTTTGTAGGACTTTTTTTCGGTGTATTTATTATCGATGTTGCCTACTCGTCAAGCATTATGGCAAAGCTTAAAAAGTTCGCCGAAGAAAACGACGTTTACGTCAGATACGAAAAAATCAAATCACAGTTTCGGGCTTATCAGGAAAAGCAGAAGGGAAGGCTTCGCTTTTTCTTCCCGTTTCGCTCAGAACGTTCAATATCTGACCTTTTAACAGACTTCAAGATAACCTTCGAGCGGAGAAAAAAGTAAAAAAAATAACAGCGTTTGGGAATTTTCCCAAACGCTGTTTTTGCTTTCAATCGGACTTATACAAGCTTTCTCTTGTCGATTACTCTTACTGCCTTACCCTCTGAGCGTGGAATGCTCTTTGGCGCAACAAGACTGATTTTAGCCTTGATTCCTAAAATGCTGTGAATGTCAGCAGACAGCTTTTTCTCAAGCGCATCCACCGTATCAATTCCGTCTGTGAACATACTGTCAGAAAGCTCAACCTTGATTTCAAACGTATCTGCGTTGTTTACTCTGTCGACAACTATCTGATAGTTAGGAGTTGCATTTCCCATTTTCAGAAGAACCGATTCAATCTGAGAAGGGAATACGTTTACACCCTTGATTATAAGCATATCGTCGCTTCTGCCCATTGGCTTTGTCATTTTTACTAGCGTTCTGCCGCAAGAGCATTTTTTCCTTGAAAGAACGCAAATATCTCTTGTCCTGTAGCGAAGAAGCGGAAAAGCGGTCTTTGTAATGCTTGTGAATACAAGCTCGCCTTTTGAACCTTCAGGCAAAACCTCGCCAGTTTCAGGGTCTATAATTTCAGCGATAAAGTGGTCTTCATTTATGTGCATTCCGGTTTGCTCTTCACACTCAAACGAAACGCCCGGACCGCTGATTTCAGTAAGTCCGTAAATGTCGTAAGCCTTGATTCCAAGAAGTCTTTCGATTTCTCTTCTCATTTCCTCCGTCCAGGGCTCTGCACCGAAAATTCCAGCCTTTAGCTTTATATCGTCGGTTGTGTAACCCATTTCGTGAAGCGTTTCGCCGATATAAGCCGCATACGACGGCGTACAGCAAAGAATTGTCGAGCCTAAATCTCTCATAAACTGAATCTGTCGCTCTGTGTTTCCGGACGACATCGGAAGCGTCAGGCAGCCTACCTTGTGCGAGCCGCCGTTAAGTCCAGGTCCTCCTGTAAACAGTCCGTATCCGTAGCAAACCTGACAAACGTCCTCGTTTGTACCGCCCGCTGCAACTATTGCTCTTGCGCAGCATTCATCCCAGATGTCAATGTCGTTTTGCGTGTAAAACGCAACAACACGCTTTCCTGTAGTACCGCTCGTAGACTGAATTCTTACGCAGTCTGCCAAAGGTGTTGCAAGAAGTCCGTAAGGATAAGCGTCACGCAAATCTGCTTTAGAAAGAAACGGAAGCTTATAAAGGTCGTCCTGCGACTTTATATCGTCAGGCGTTACGCCCTTTTCGTCCATTTTCTTGCGGTAGTAGGGAACATTATCCCAGACGTGCTTAACCTGCTTGACAAGACGCTCGTCCTGAAGCTTTCTCATTTCCTCTCTGGACATACATTCGATTCTTTCGTCACGATACCGTTTTTCGTTCTCCATCGCCAATCAACTCCTGGTTTATTTTTTTACGGGTTTTAGCTCTTGTCACAAAACATAGTGCGCAAAAGCTCTGTTCCCGTTTTTGTTTTGAAAATCCTTGTTCTGAAGCTTTCTATTGCATCGCCTGAAAGCGAATCCTCGTAAGCGTTTACCAAAAAATCCGCCTCTATTAAAATCTGCAAATCCAGCCCCTCGATGTTTTTATACGTGTGATGATGCGCTACAAGATAGCAAATCCTGTCTGTTTCGTCCTTCTCAAAATCCAAGCCGCCTAAAACTGCCGCCGCAGGTTCAACGCCCAGCTTTTGCTGTAAATCTCCGCCGCAAACGCCCTTGCCGTAAAGCTCTTCAGCTGGCTTTATACCAATGTCGTGAACCAAAGCGGCTGCTTCAAGGATAAATTGCGTCTTATCATCAAGTCCTTCGTATTTGCCAATCAGCCTTGCAAGCGAATGAACTTTTAAAAAGTGCTGAATCCGACGAGGATCATTCTTGTAGTAGCTTATCATCGCAAGCGTCAGCTTGTCGATTTTACTTGTTGACCTTTTCATCAGTTCTTTACAGCCTGACGTCCCAGCTCAAAAGCCTTCTTGTTAAGTTCCAAAAACTTTGGCGGAACGCATTCGGCAATGGCTTTTTGCCAGGAGTCAATATCAAAGTCAGTAAGCTTTGACACAACTCCCATCAGCACAACATTAGAAGCCTTTGAAGTTCCAGCCTGTTCAGCAAGCTCCAGAGCATTAACCGCCGTAACGCTTACGCCCTTGTCTTCAATCTTCTTTAAAATGTCCTCAGGATATGTAGCTACGCCTGTAATTACAGGCATCGGGTCAATTTTCTGCGTAGAGGTTATAATCTTACCGCCCTTTTTGAGGTACGGCAAATACCTTGCCGCTTCAAGCTGTTCAAAGCTTATAATAACGTCAGCTTCTCCCTTGTCAACAATAGGGGAGTAAACCTTATCGCCGTATTTTACATAGGTTACAACCGAGCCGCCACGCTGACTCATTCCGTGAACCTCGCTTACCTTAACGTCAAATCCCTGCGAGAGCAAAACGCTGCCTAAAAGTCTTGAAGCAAGCAGCGTTCCCTGGCCGCCCACGCCTACTATCATAATAGATTTTGTTTCCATTTATTTACACCTCGTTTATGGTTATTTATTCGCTGATTGCGCCGAGCTTACACATTTCCTCACAAATTCCACAGCCAACGCACTGAGTATGATCGATTACGCACTTGCCGTTATGTATTGAAATTGCAGGACAGCCAACCTTTAAGCATTGCTTACAGCCAACACACTTGCTTTCATCTACCTTAAGCGGCGGATTGTGCTTGACGTATTTAAGCAGTGCGCATGGTCTTCTTGAAATTATAACGCTAGGCTCAGCCTTTTCAAGCTCTTCCTTTATAACCTTTTCCGTTTCAGCCATATGATATGGGTCTACTACCCGCACGCTTTCGATTCCTAAAGAGTGGCACAAAGCCTCAAGGTCAACCGCATAAGCTGGATCGCCCTTTAAGTTTTTGCCGGTTGTTGGATTTTGCTGATGCCCAGTCATTCCCGTAATAGAGTTATCAAGAATAATTACAGTTGAGTTTGTTGAGTTGTAGGCTATGTTTACAAGTCCTGTCATACCGCTGTGCATAAATGTCGAATCGCCAATTACAGCTACCGACTTCTTTTCAGCTTTTTCGCCGAGCGCCTTGTTAAAGCCGTGAAGCGCAGAAACCGATGCTCCCATACAAATGGTAGAATCCATTGCCTGAAGCGGAGCTGTAGCTCCAAGCGTATAGCAACCTATATCGCCTGAAACGGTAAGACCTAGCTTTTTAAGGCAGTAGAAAAGTCCTCTGTGCGGACAGCCTGCGCACATTACAGGCGGTCTGACCGGAACTGTTTCGTCAAACGTGTCAAATTGCGGCATAACGCTTAATAACTTTTCAGCTACCATATTTTGTGAAATTTCTCCACACCAGCCAAAAAGCTCCTTGCCGATAACATCCACGCCAATCTTTTTACAATGCGTTTCAATTACATCGTCAAGCTCTTCTATTACATAAACCTTCTCACATTTTTCAGCAAAGCTCTTTATAAGCTCTGTTGGCATTGGATTTACAATACCAAGCTTTAAGATGTTAACGCTGTCGCCCATAGCTTCCTTTGTGTATTCGTAGCATATTCCCGAAGTAATAACGCCAATCTTAGCTCCGTTGTCCTCAATTGTATTAAACGGACAGCTTTCGCTATATTCAGCTATTTCCTTCATCCTCTGCTCGATAACAGGGTGGCGGCGAATAGCATTTCCAGGCATCATAACAAATTTAGCTGGATTTTTTTCATACGGCTTCATATCCTTAGTCTGACGCTCACAAAGCTCAACTGCCGACTGCGAGTGTGCAACACGAGTTGAAAGGCGAATTATAACAGGCGTGTCAAACCTTTCCGAAAGCTCAAATGCGCTTTTTGTAAATTCCTTACACTCTTTGCTGTCGGACGGTTCAAGCATCAAAATCTTTGAAGCAATAGCGTGGTGACGTGAATCCTGTTCGTTCTGTGACGAGTGCATTCCAGGGTCGTCAGCAACAGCTATAACCATTCCTCCGTTTACGCCGGTATATGAAGCTGTGTAAAGCGGATCCGCCGCAACATTCAAGCCAACGTGCTTCATTCCGCAAAAGCTTCTTGCTCCTGCAATAGATGCGCCAAGAGCTACCTCCATAGCTACCTTTTCGTTAGGCGCCCATTCAGCGTAAATCTCATCATATTTAGCGGCTTCCTCGGTTACCTCCGTTGAAGGAGTTCCAGGATAAGACGAAACAATGCTGCATCCTGCTTCGTAAAGCCCTCTGGCAAATGCCTTGTTGCCAAGCATAAGTTCTTTCATGAAAATTATCTCCCTTGAGTTTTATTTGTTTGTTTTTAACAGTATACCATAAATCGCTGATTATTGCAATATTTTTGTGTAATATGACAATTTTTTAAAACAAGACCTGTTCTTTTAAGCCTGAATATTTTTCGCTCTTCTGGAAATGTTAAAAGCATAGAAAGGAGCGATTTTTATGAGCAAAACCTCGTGGATGGAAACGCTTGATGTAAGGGATTTTATAGTTGATAATTATACAGAATACAAGGGTGATGAAAGCTTTTTGGCGCCGCCGACAGAAAAGACAAAAAAGCTATGGGATGAAGTCCTGAATTTAATGAAAAAGGAAAGGGAAGCGGGAGGCGTTCTGGATATTGACGAAGAAACAATTTCAACCATTACCTCTCACAAGCCTGGATATATCGACAAGGAGCTTGAAGAAATAGTAGGACTTCAGACTGACGAACCGCTTAAGCGTGCTATTATGCCGTTTGGCGGAATCAGAATGGTTCATACTTCCCTTAAAGCTTACGGAAGAAGTCTGCCTGAGCGAATTGAGGAAATTTTCAAATATCGAAAAACACACAACGACGGAGTTTTTGATGTCTATAACAGCGAAATTAAAAAGGCAAGGCACTCAGGCATTATAACAGGACTTCCCGACGCTTACGGAAGGGGAAGAATAATCGGCGACTATAGATTAGTGCCTCTTTTTGGAGTAGACAGAATAATCGAGTATAAAAACGAGGAAAAGTATGAAGCTCAGAAGCTCGGTACAAGCGAGGAAAATATCAGGCATATAGAAGAAATCGCCGAGCAGGTCAAAGCACTTTATGAGCTAAAGGAAATGACTGAAGGCTACGGCTTTGATATAAGCGGCCCGGCGCAAGGCTTCAGGCAGGCGGTGCAGTGGCTGTATTTTGCCTATCTCGCCGCCGTCAAGGAGCAAAACGGAGCGGCTATGAGCTTAGGGCGAGTTTCAACCTTCCTGGATATTTACGCCGAGAAGGATTTAGAGCTGGGAAGGCTCACCGAAAGCGACGTTCAGGAAATAGTTGACCACTTTATTATGAAGCTTCGTCTGGTGAGATTTTTAAGAACTCCCGCTTACGATGAGCTTTTTTCGGGCGACCCTACCTGGGTAACCGAATCAATTGGTGGAATGTGTATAGACGGCAGAAGTATGGCGACAAAAATGAGCTTTCGCTTTTTGCATACACTTAAAAATTTAGGACCTGCGCCTGAACCAAATCTTACGGTGCTGTGGAGCGATAAGCTGCCTGAAAACTTCAAAAAATATGCAGCTTCCGTTTCTATTGATACCTCGTCAATTCAATATGAAAACGACGATATAATGCGTCCTCTCTTTACTGATGATTATGCAATAGCCTGCTGCGTATCAGCTATGAGAATAGGCAAGCAGATGCAGTTTTTCGGCGCAAGAGCAAATCTTGCCAAAGCTCTTTTATACGCAATAAACAGAGGAAAAGACGAAATAAGCGGCGAACAGGTAGCGCCTGTAATACCAGAGGTTTCCGAAGGCGAGCTTATATTTTCTGAGGTGTGGTCAAGATTCGACCTTGTGCTTGAGTGGTTGGCAAGGGTCTATATCGACGCTTTGAATATCATTCACTTTATGCATGACAAGTACGATTATGAGCGGCTTCAGATGGCGCTTCATCACGAGGATATTGTCCGTACAATGGCGTGCGGGATAGCAGGTCTTTCTGTTGTGACCGACTCACTTTCAGCTATAAAGTTTGCAAGTGTTACACCTGTAAGAGATGAAAATGGCATAGCAGTTGATTTTGAGGTCAAGGGCGATTACCCGAAGTTTGGAAATAACGACAATAAAGCTGACGAGTTAGCTGTAAGAGTTGTAACCGAGTTTATGAAAAAGCTAAAGCGGCTTAAAACCTATCGTAATGCAAAGCCTACAATGAGTGTTCTGACTATTACTTCAAATGTCGTTTACGGCAAAAAGACAGGTACAACTCCTGATGGCAGGAAAAAAGGCGAGCCTTTTGCTCCGGGAGCAAATCCTATGCACGGCAGAGATAAAGAGGGAAGCGTTGCATCTTTAATGTCCGTTTCAAAGCTACCATTTGAATTTTCTGAGGACGGAATTTCCTATACCTTTTCAATTATTCCCGATTCTCTGGGTAAATCAAAGGAGGAGCAAAAGGAAAATTTAGTATCTCTGCTTGACGGGTATTCAAAGGAAACAGGACACCATATCAATGTAAATGTCCTTCGTCGTGAAACGCTTCTTGATGCAATGGAAAACCCTGAAAAGTACCCCCAGCTTACAATTCGTGTTTCCGGCTACGCTGTAAACTTTATAAAGCTTCCAAGAGAGTACCAGCAAGAAGTAATTAACAGAACCTTCCACGAGAAGCTCTGATGAGTAAGCTCGGTTTTATTCATTCGTTTGAAAGCTTAGGTGCAGTCGACGGGCCAAATTTACGCTTTGTAATTTTTATGCAGGGCTGTCCTTTGAGATGTCTTTATTGCCATAACCCCGACAGCTGGAATTTAAGCGGCGCCAGATACAAAATGACAACAGACGAGGTAGTCGAAAAGGTATTAAGCTACAAAAGCTTTATCCAGAAAGGCGGCGTCACAATTTCTGGCGGCGAGCCTCTTATGCAAGCGGAATTTGTAGCTGAGCTTATAGATAAGCTTCACAAATATTCCATTTCCTGCGCAATTGACACATCAGGCGCAATAGAGCTTGATAAGTCAAAAGAAGCGATACAAGCAAGCGACCTTATAATTTTAGACATCAAGGATATTGATGTCGCAGGTTCTATAGAGCTAACAGGGCTGGACAACAAAAACACAATCAAAACGCTTATATTTACAGAAGCTATAAACAAGCCTGTTTGGATAAGACAGGTTATTTTAGAAGGCTATACGTTGAACGAGCAAAAACTTAAAAGGCTGGGCGAGTTTTTAAGCAGATTTGAAAATATAGAGCGAATAGAGCTTATCCCTTACCACACAATGGGAGTTCACAAGTGGAAGGAGCTGGGTCTTGACTACTCGCTTGACAGCGTTAAGCCTGCAAACGATGAACAGATAAATAAAGCAAGAGAAATACTGAAACAATTTGAAAAAATCAAGGAGAAGATAAGATGAAAAACGAACTTTGGCGGTTTACCGCAATGCCGGAGGTTTATTGTGCGCTAAATTCAAAGGCTTTTTTGTCGGGTGAATTCAGCGCAATGAGCAAGTTCCAGCAGGAGCAATATCTTGAGCAAAGTCACAAAATCCACGCTTACAACAGAGAAATGGAAAGGATTCAGAACAACGATATTTTCAGAAAGAATATGTCTATGTAATCGGTTAAGCAAAATAGACAAGAACGAGAATTGATTTTTCTTTATTTTTTATGAAAAAACAGTTGAAATTTTCTTCCGTTTGAGGTACAATAATATGTGTGATAGGTTTGCACAGTCGTGCGAACTGAGTTTTTGGGGCAGGAGAATTTGTAATGATAAAAAACATTTTCGTTTATTGCACTTCTTCAATGGGGATGTCGACAGCTGGGTGCGGTATCCTCGACTTATTGTACTCAAATATAAAAACGGCATAGTTATAACTGCAGCTTTTTTAAGAGTTGCAGTTTTTGTTTTTTGAAAAATTTTATTCGGAGGAAACTGAAATGAAAAAGGTCGCAATTATAATGGGTTCTGACAGCGATTTACCAGTTGTCAAGGGAGCTTTTGATGTATTAAAGAAGTACGGAATAGAATACGAAGCACATATTATGTCAGCGCACAGAACGCCTGACCTTGCTGCTGAGTTTTCAAAGAACGCTAAGGAAAACGGCTTCGGCGTTATCATTTGCGCTGCTGGAATGGCAGCTCACTTAGCGGGTGTAATTGCTGCGCATACAACATTGCCGGTAATCGGCGTTCCTATAAAGTCTACATTTGAAGGACTTGACGCACTTTTGGCAACTGTTATGATGCCGTCTGGTATCCCTGTTGCAACTGTTGCAGTAAACGGTGCTAAAAACGCCGCTACCTTAGCAGTTCAGATGCTTGCTATCGACGATGAGGAGTTAGCTTTAAAGCTCGAGGACGAAAAGAAGGCAATGGTTGAAGGTGTAATTGCTAAAGAAAAGAAGCTTCAAGAGGAGCTTTGTAAATAAAAATATAAACACAAGAGGTAGGATATTATGGGTGGCTTTTTTGGTGCAATTTCAAAAAGAGATACAGTAACCGACGTCTTTTTCGGAACCGATTATCATTCTCATTTAGGAACAAGACGTGGCGGAATGACAGCATATTCCAGGGAGCTTGGCTTTCAGCGAAGCTTGCACAGCATTGAAAATTCGCCTTTTCGGACGAAGTTTGAAGGCGATATAGCTTCAATGAAGGGTAACATTTGTATCGGCAGTATCAGCGATACTGACCCACAGCCGATACTTATGACTTCAAAGCTTGGAGTGTACGCCATTTGTACAATAGGAATTATCAACAATGCCGAAGAGCTGTTTTCTGAGCTTCTGGAAAGCGGCTGTGCAAATTTTGAATCTATGAGCAGCGGCAGAGTAAATTACGCCGCTTTGGTAGGAGCGCTTATTTCTCAGAAGTCAGACTTCACAGAGGGAATTATCTACGCTCAGAATAAGATTGAGGGAACTTTATCTCTCTTGATTATGACAAATGACAGCATAATAGCCGCAAGGGATAAGTTTGGACGACTCCCGATTATAATCGGTAAAAACGCCGACGGCTATTGCGTTTCCCTTGAATCGTTTGCGTTTGAAAAGCTGGGGTATACAATCCACTCTGAGCTTAAACCGTTTGAAATTGTAAGGCTTACATCAGATGGTATCGAGGTTTTGAACGAGGGAACCGAGAACCTTAAAATCTGCTCGTTTCTCTGGACCTATTACGGCTACCCGAACGCCATTTACGAGGGTACAAACGTCGAGGTTATGAGAATGAAAAACGGTGAAATAATGGCTCGGCACGATATAGATAACGGACGTCTGCCTGACGTTGACTGCGTTTGCGGAGTTCCGGATTCTGGCACGCCTCACGCAATCGGCTACGCTAACAGAAGCGGAATACCCTTTGCAAGACCGTTTATAAAATATACGCCTACTTGGCCGAGAAGCTTTATGCCGAGTAATCAGAGCGTCCGTAATCAGGTTGCAAAGATGAAGCTGATACCCGTAACAGAGCTTATAAAGGGCAAGAAGCTTCTGTTCGTTGACGACAGTATAGTTCGTGGAACTCAGATGAGAGAAACGGTCGAATTTCTATATGAAAACGGAGCAAAGGAAGTACATATGCGTTCCGCTTGTCCGCCGATTATGTACGGCTGTAAATATCTTAATTTTTCAAGAAGCACCTCGGAGCTTGAGCTTATAGCAAGAAAAATTATCAACGAGTTTGAAGGCGATGAGGGAATTAAATATATCGAGGAGTACAGTCATTCTGATACCCCTCGTGGCAGAAGGCTTCGTGATGAGATTTGTAAAAGATTAAAGCTTACTTCTTTGGAGTTTCAGACTCTTGAGGGAACTGTTGAAGCGATAGGACTTGATGAATGTAAGCTTTGCACATACTGCTGGAGCGGAAAGGAATGAGAGCTTGATGTTTGACTCAATTCATGAGGAATGTGGAGTATTCGGTATTTTTTGTAACGATACCTGCGACGTTGCAGCGCAGACCTATTTCGGACTTTATGCGCTTCAGCACAGAGGACAGGAAAGCTGTGGAATTGTCGTAAACGACGACGGAGTTTTTACCCATCACAAGGATTTGGGATTAGTTCACGAGGTTTTCGATAAGGATACGCTTGAGAAACTCGGTCAGGGTCAGATTGCAATCGGCCACGTCAGGTATTCAACAACCGGTAAGCCTAACCGCTCGAACGCTCAGCCGCTTGTCGTTCGCCATATAAAGGGACCGATGTCGATAGCTCACAACGGTAATCTTGTGAACGCAAGAGAGCTGAGAGAAGAGTTTGAGCTGAAGGGAATGATTTTTCACAACACAAACGATACCGAGGTTATCTCATACGCTATAACTGAAGAACGCTTGAAGAGCGGTTCTATCGAGCGTGCCGTTGAAAACGCAATGTATAAAATCAAGGGAGCATATTCTCTTCTTGTAATGTCGCCGAGAAAGCTGATTGCCGCAAGGGATCCGAACGGTTTTCGTCCGCTGTCTTTAGGAAGAATTTCAGGTGGCTATGTCGTTGCCAGTGAAACCTGTGCGTTTGACAGTATAGGTGCGCAGTTTATAAGAGATATTGAGCCGGGCGAGATTGTAATTATCGACAATACAGGCGTAAGGTCTATTAAAACTCATTGCGGTTCAAAGGGAAATATCTGCGTGTTTGAATATGTATATATTGCTCGCCCGGATTCTGTAATTGAGGGTTCAAGCGTTCATAAAGCAAGGCTGAGAGCAGGAAAGTATCTTTACAGAGAGCATCCTGTGGACGCCGACGTTGTAATAGGCGTTCCTGATTCAGGACTTGACGCTGCGCTCGGATTTTCTCAGGAAAGTAAAATTCCTTATGGAATCGGCTTTACCAAAAACAGATATATCGGAAGAACCTTTATCCAGCCTTCACAGGCGGAGAGAACAAATTCCGTAAAAATAAAGCTTAATGTAATTTCAAATACCGTTAAGGGCAAAAGGGTCGTTATGATCGACGACAGTATTGTCAGGGGAACTACAAGCGCAAAAATCGTTCAGCTTTTGCGGGATGCAGGCGCTAAGGAGGTACACGTCAGAATTTCTTCACCTCCGTTTATTTCGCCCTGTTATTTTGGAATTGACATTGACTCAAAGGATAACCTTATCGCTTGCAAAATGTCAGTTGATGAGATTTGCGAAAGTATAGGCGCAGACAGCCTCGAATACTTAAGCGTTGAAAATGTGAAGAAGCTCGCTGGAATTTCACATTGCGACTTTTGTACAGGTTGCTTTACTGGCGAATATCCAGTAGAAACGCCGAAGGAAATGCCAAAGGATAAATTTGAGTCGAAGATTAAAAATGAACGTCAGATGAAGTTCAATATAGATTAAATTAAGGAGAGATAAGAATGAATAGTTTTTCACAAAGCTATAAGGAAGCAGGAGTTGACGTAACCGCAGGCTACAAATCTGTCGAGCTTATGAAGCAGTATGTAGCGAGAACAATGACAAAGGGTGCTATAAGCGGAATAGGCGGCTTCGGCGGACTTTATGAGCTTGATTTAACAGGAATCAACAAGCCTGTTTTGGTTTCAGGAACCGACGGCGTTGGAACAAAGATTAAAATCGCATTTTTGATGGATAAGCATGATACAGTTGGTATCGACTGCGTGGCTATGTGCGTAAATGATATTATCTGTTGCGGCGCAAAGCCTCAGTTTTTCCTTGATTATATCGCTTGCGGAAAGAATATTCCTGAAAAGATTGCAACTATCGTTTCTGGCGTTGCAGAGGGTTGTGTTCAGGCTGGCTGTGCGCTTGTCGGCGGTGAAACTGCCGAGCATCCGGGTCTTATGCCAGAAGATGAGTACGATTTGGCAGGCTTTTCTGTAGGCGTTGTCGACAAGGACAAGATTTTAAAGCCTGACACTCAGAAGGCAGGAGACGTAATGATTGCAATTAAGTCGAGCGGAGTTCACTCAAATGGCTTTTCGCTTGTAAGAAAGGTATTTTCTGTTACCGAATCGAATTTGGCAAGACATTACTCAGAGCTAGGCACTACGCTTGGCAATACACTTCTGACGCCGACAAAGATTTACGTTAAGGCGATTATGAACCTTCTTGACAAGGTAAACGTAAAGGCAATTTCTCATATTACAGGCGGCGGCTTTTATGAAAATATTCCAAGAAGCTTGCCAGACGGCCTGAGTGCTAAGATTGAAAGAAACGCAGTTCAGGTTCTTCCAATTTTCAGCGTTATCGAAGAGGTAGGAAAAATTCCTGAAAGAGATATGTTCAATACATTTAATATGGGCGTTGGAATGACTGTCGTAGTTGATAAAAACGATGCAGACAAGGCTATTGCCGCTATAAAGGAAGCAGGAGAAGACGCCTATGTTCTCGGTGAGCTTGTTTCAAGCGACGAGGGTGTAATTATCTGTTAACAGCACTTGTTTTGAAAGGATTTTTGGATTATGAAGAATATATGTGTGCTTGTTTCAGGCGGCGGAACAAATCTTCAGGCTCTGATTGATGCGCAAAACTGTGGAGAAATAAAGAACGGCAAAATCGTCGGCGTTATTTCTTCAAAGGAGGGTGCTTACGCCTTAGAACGTGCAAAAAAGGCTGGAATCAAAACTACCGTTTTGCCGAGAAAGCATTTTTCTGATAACTTGGCTTATTCCGAAGCGCTTCTCAGAGTGCTTGATGAATACAAGGCTGACCTTATCGTTTATGCAGGCTTTATGACAATTCTTGATGGAATCGTCTGCGACGCATATCCATACAAGATGATAAATGTCCATCCTGCTTTGATACCGTCCTTTTGCGGAAAGGGCTTTTACGGACTTAAAGTTCACGAAGCGGCTCTTGAAAAGGGCGTAAAGCTGACAGGCGCTACCGTTCATTTTGTAACGTCTGAATGCGACGGCGGACCGATAATCTTGCAAAAGGCAGTAGAGGTTTTGCCTGACGATACGCCTGAGACGTTGCAAAAGCGCGTTATGGAGCAGGCTGAGTGGAAAATTTTGCCAAAGGCGGTATCGCTCTTTTGCGAGGACAAAATCAAGCTTAAAGATGGCAAGGCTTATGTAGAAGCTTAAAATATTTTGAATATTTGATTATAACAGGAGGTAGATTTATGAAAACGCTTGACATTTATGAAGAACTAAAGAGTAACTCCTATCCGGGAAGAGGTATTGTAATCGGAAAGTCAAAAGACGGAAAAAGTGCGGTTACAGCATACTTTATTATGGGTAGAAGCGTAAATTCACGCAACCGTGTGTTTACAGAAACTTCAGACGGAATCAAAACCGAAGCTGCGGACCCTTCAAAGCTTACTGACCCTCATCTTATCATCTATTCGCCGGTAAGGGTTCTGGGTAACAAGACGATTGTCACAAACGGCGATCAGACCGATACTATCTATGAGCTTATGGATAAGCAGCAGACCTTTGAGCAGTCGCTCAGAAACCGTGAATACGAGGACGATTGCCCGAATTATACTCCTAGAATTTCGGGAATTATGCACGTTGAAAACGGCACATATAACTACGCAATGAGCATTTTGAAATCAGCTGACGGAAATCCTGATTGCTGCGAAAGATTTACCTTTACCTATACAAATCCTGTCGCTGGCTACGGTCACTTCATTCATACATATATGGGTGACGGAAATCCGCTGCCCAGCTTTGAAGGCGAACCGAAAAAGGTAACGATTCCAAATGATATAGACGAATTTACAAACGGCTTGTGGAATAGCCTTAACGAAGACAATAAGGTTTCGCTTTTCGTCAGATATATCGATATTGAAAGCGGCAACACCGTTTCACGGATTGTAAATAAATACACAAAATAAAAAATTTATGGAGGTACCCCAAATGGCAAATGAAATGTTATTAAAATACGGCTGTAATCCAAATCAGAAGCCGTCAAGAGTTTTTATGAAAAACGACGCTGAGCTTCCTATTGAAGTTTTAAACGGCAAGCCTGGCTATATCAATCTGCTTGACGCATTTAACGGCTGGCAGCTTGTAAAGGAGCTAAAAAAGGCAACAGGAATGTGCGCCGCTACAAGCTTCAAGCACGTTTCTCCTGCAGGAGCAGCAATCGGAAGACCATTGTCTGACACTCTTAAGAAGATTTACTGGGTTGACGATTTAGGCGAGCTTTCACCGCTTGCTTGCGCATATGCAAGGGCAAGAGGCGCTGACAGAATGTCATCTTACGGAGATTTTATTGCGCTTTCTGACGTTTGCGACGTGCCAACCGCTCTGATGATAAAGCGTGAGGTTTCAGACGGTATTATCGCACCAGGCTATACCCCTGAAGCTCTTGAGATTTTAAAGAGCAAGAGAAAGGGAACATATAATATCATAAAGATTGACGAAAACTACGTTCCGGAAGCTGTTGAAACAAAGGACGTATTCGGCGTTACATTTGAGCAGGGAAGAAACGAGCTTAACATAGACGAGGATATGATTTTGTCGAATATTGTTACTGAGAACAAGGACATTCCTCGTGACAAGGCTGAGGACCTTATGATTTCACTTATCACTTTAAAGTACACCCAGTCAAATTCCGTTTGCTACGTTAAGGACGGTCAGGCAATAGGAATCGGCGCCGGTCAGCAGTCAAGAATCCATTGCACAAGACTTGCAGGCAACAAGGCTGACAACTGGTGGTTAAGACAGTCGCCAAAGGTTCTGAATTTAGAGTTTGTCGACAATATCAGACGACCTGACAGAGATAACGCAATTGACGTTTACATTTCAGACGAATATGAGGATGTTTTAAGAGAAGGCGAGTGGCAGAAGATTTTCAAGGTTAAGCCGGAGGTTTTCACAAGAGAGGAAAAGAAGGCATGGCTTGAAAAGAACACAGACGTAGCATTAGGTTCTGACGCTTTCTTCCCATTCGGCGACAATATCGAGCGTGCTTACAAGAGCGGCGTTAAGTACATTGCCGAGCCGGGCGGTTCAATAAGAGATGATAACGTTATCGAAACCTGCAACAAGTACAATATGGCAATGACATTCACAGGTATAAGACTTTTCCACCACTAATTAAAATGCATAAAGGAGGAAAAGAAGTTGAAAAGAATTGTTGCAATGCTGCTTTGCTTAACCGCTGCTTTGACCTTTTCGGCTTGTAACAGCGATGACAGCTCAAGTGAAACATCTGAGGCTGAAACTGAAGAAGCGACCAAGGAAACCGAAATCGTTTATGAGGTTGATACTACCGAAGCACAGGAAACAAGCGTTACTTTAAGCGACGGCGTGCTTGAAACCTCGTACTATACGGTTGAGTTTGGAGATGACTGGAGTCTGACAACTGGTTCCGATGAGCTTATATTGCTTGCAGGCATAACCGATTCGTCAATGAGCATTTCCGCTGTATATTCAAGCGACTATGCAGGACTTTCAAGCGACGAGTTTGCCGAGTCCTTCAAGGTTCAGTATGACGAGGTAGAAGGCTACGACGTTTTAAGCTCTGAGGTTCAGACGTTTGGCGAAAATGAAGTTGGAACGCTTGTCGTTTCAATGACTATTTCAGAATCGACCGATACGCAAAAGCAGTATTTTATAGCAGATGAAAACGGCGGTGTAATAATTACCTACCTGTCGTCAGCTGATACGTTTGACGACAGCGTAACCGCAATAGACGACGCTATTTCAACATTTGCTTTCAAGTAAGTAAATTCGGGAATACAAAAAACAGCTGAGAAACTTTTTCCCAGCTGTTTTATTTTTGCCAAATATTTGCAATCCTACAATCTATTCGGTTCTGAGAGCCACTACAGGGTCCTTCTTTGAAGCGCTTCTTGCAGGCAACAGACCGCTTATAAGCGTTATCAGAATGCTTATTGCAATCAGAATCAGCGAATAGCTGATTGGTAGCTGTGCCTTCAGGTCGCTTATTCCGGAAATGCTTGTAATAATTGAGTTTATCGGAATCAGCGCTAAGAGCGAAATCACAATTCCTAAGATTCCAGCGCAGCAGCCTATAATAAATGTTTCTGCGTTGAATACCTGTGAAATATTTCTCTTTGAAGCTCCGAGTGCACGGAGAATACCAATTTCCTTCGTTCTTTCAAGAACTGATATGTGAGTGATAATTCCAATCATTATGCAGGAAACTATAAGTGAGATTGCAACAAAGGCGATCAAAACATAAGAAATTCCGTTGATGATTGTTGTAATCGATGATGTAAGAAGCGCAACATAATCTGTATAGGTAATTTGCGATTCCTCATCAACGCCAGCGTTGTAGTCCTCAATGCACTCAGCAATGTAGTCCTTGTCTTCAAAGCTGTCGGTGTAAATGCTTATAGAGCTTGGAGCGTCGTAGCTTACCTTGCCAAACGCCTCCATATTATCGTCATAAGTAGCACCTGCTATATATTCATCATAGAATGAAAGCAATATGCTCTCATCAGGGTCGTTTTCAAGCCACATATCAAGCGCGCTTGCCATCGAGCTTTCATCAGTTGCAGCTAAGGCTGCTTGCGTATCACTTGACGTGTCTGCGCTGGTGTCGCTTGAAGAATAATACAAAATCATCTGATAAAGTGAAGCCTTTTCAGAAATTCCCAGTGAGCTTATATACTCTTTCGCTTCTTCGGCTTTTACCGAATTGTCAGCCGCTTCAAATTCCAGACCGTTTAATACGTTTATGCTTTCATCGCTTTCCTGTGCCTTGATAATTGCGCTGTCGTTTGTTTTTTCAATAACGTAATCTGTCAGCAGGGAAGTGTATCCAACAGCCGTTGTAACAGACTGCGTATCGCTGTCCTCGTTCGGACGAACAATTCCCGTAATTTTAAGCGTTACCGCATTTTCTAAAAGCTGATCTTCGTTTACATTTGTAGCTTCAATATAGCTGAACGTTCCGTCCTCGTTTTCTGTATAGTGGTCGCAAGCAAGTACCATATAAAGCTCGTGGTCGCAAATATCTTCAAAATCAAAGCTTATCTCGTCAGCTTCCTCGCCGTTTTCAATCTTCTCAGATACGGAATTAAATTCATCAGCAGTTATAAGTCCAAGCTGATAAAGCGTTTCTATCGCAATAGAGTTGTTCTGATTTAAAACAAGTACAACCTCGTCGTACTGCTCAGGCCAGCTTCCGTACAGGACATCGTAGCTGTCTGTTACAACCGAGCTTACAACATCACCGTTTGCGCCCGCCATAAGCTCTGAGAAATTTTCAGCACCCGTTGAGCCAGACGTTGTGCTTTTACTCATTGAAGACATCATTTCGCTGCTCATACTCATCATATCACTCATTGTTGAGTCAGATGTCACTAAATCGCTGGTATCAGTGTTGCTGTCAATTAAATTTCCGTCTGCGTCGTGAGAATAAACGCTGAAGTTCACATCATAGTTGTAGATAATTCCGTTTTCGCCGATATAGTCCAAAATTTCAGAATCCGGATCGTCGAGATATTTTTTGAACTCTGTGAGGTTGTTCTGAACTATACTTGACGTTATCGATTCGCTAGCTTCCAAAGTAGTTAAATCCGCGTAAACCTGCGTGTCTGATTTGCTTTCCTTTTCGCCGCCGTTATCAGCAGGCATACTCGATTCCATCATTGACGTCAGGTCAAAGGTTTCCGAGCTTATTGTAATAGGGTAGGAGGTCATAGTTTCCTTCTGAATGTCGGTAATGTATGTGCTCATACCCGTTGAAAGCGCAAGAATAAGCGCAATTCCTATAATTCCAATGCTTCCCGCAAAGGAGGTAAGAATTGTACGACCTTTTTTGGTTCTCAGATTGTTAAAGCTAAGCGAAAGTGCCGTAAAAAACGACATTGAAATCTTTTTGTGTTTTTCTGGCTTTGCTTTTTCAATATGCTCCTCCTTGTATGGGTCGGAGTCGCTCACAATTTCGCCGTCAAGCAGATTTACAATTCTCGTTGAATACTTCTCTGCAAGCTCAGGATTGTGCGTTACCATAATAACGAGCTTATCCTTAGCAATTTCCTTTAAAAGATCCATTATCTGAACGCTCGTTTCAGAATCAAGAGCTCCTGTCGGCTCGTCGGCAAGTAAAATATCGGGGTTGTTTATAAGCGCTCTTGCAATAGCAACTCTTTGCATCTGACCGCCAGACATCTGAGCAGGCTTTTTGTGCAAATGATCTCCAAGTCCAACCTTATTTAAAACCTCAATAGCTCTCTTGCGGCGTTCTCTTTTTGAAACTCCGGAAAGCGTTAGTGCCATTTCAACGTTTGCAAGCACCGTCTGGTGCGGAATCAGGTTGTAGCTTTGAAATACAAATCCGATAGAATTGTTTCGGTAGTAATCCCAGTCTGCATCCTTGTATTTTTTGGTTGATACACCGTTAATGATTAAATCTCCGCTGGTGTATCTGTCAAGTCCGCCAATGATGTTAAGAAGAGTTGTCTTTCCTGAACCGCTCTGACCCAAGATGGATACAAACTCGTTCTCACGAAAGCTTATGCTGACACCCTTCAGTGCGTTCTGGGTTAAATCGCCTGTTACATAAGTTTTCACTATGTTTTGTAGCTTTAACATAAAATGCCTCCAGTTTTTCTATTTTCAATCCCTTTGTGAGCTTGAATTTTTAAGCTTCAGCAGAAAATCCTTAGCTCAACCTTAAATTAACGACAAGTATATCCAAGCGAAGTGAAAGCCAAGTGAAAGAATAGTGGTATTTGAAAGTAAAGCCTGATCCTTCCAAAAATAAAGCCTGTACAATATCTGTGCAGGCTTATTTGCGTCTATTGCTCTTTTACCTTTAAAACTCCCACCACTTCTTAGCAAGTAAAGCATCAGTGTCTATAAAGTCGTAGTCGTTTGAGCTTGAGCTGTCATCGCCGTCGCCGGTTACAGGGTCTGTAACCTCAACCGTTTCAGGTGCGCCGGGGTAGCTGTATGAATCGAGATCAATCTCAGTAATTTCTCCGTCGGGATCCTCAGCGATTCCCAACTGATAAACTGTCTTTTCGATTCCGTCAGCAATTTTTACGGCGTATTCCTCAACATACTCGTCAAACAAAACGTTGTCATCCTCATCTGTAATAAACAGCAGCTCTAAAAGACAGCTCGGCATAGTCGTCTGATTGTTAACAGCGTAATTTACATGAGCGGTATAGCTGTAGCCGATATAGCCGAACCCAACACCCCTGTTTTCTGAGATTGTGCTTTCGTTGAGAGCAGATAAAATGTTATCCGCAAGCAGCGTGTCCGCCTTTGGAGCGTTCCAGTTTACCCATGCTTCAACTCCGTAGCCAATATCTGCGCTGTTTCTATGTAGTGAAACAAACAGGTCTGCACCCGATTCGTTAGCCATTTCAGCCGTATCCGAGAGGCTTACAAACGTATCGTCCTCTCTTGACATTATAACCGTTATTCCACGGCTTTCAAGCTCGTCACGAACCAAAAGACCTACTGTCAGATTGTCGTCCTTTTCGTATCTCGTTTCGTCAACCGATAAAGCGCCTGAATCCTCTTCGCCGCCGTGACCAGGATTTAAAAATATAGTTACGTCAAGCGTTCCGTCGTCGGTATCTGCTACCGATGAAGCGTTAGCCTCGGTTGCCTCTTTGTCGTCTGATTTTGTAAATACCCCAATAATGCCCCTGATTGCCATTACAAGCAGTATAATAAACGCTATTAAAACGGCAAGAGCTGTAAAAATTCTTCCCCAGTATATTTTGACCTTTCTTTTGTTCGCCATATATACCTCCGAATTTTTCTTTTTTATATTTAAAGAAGTGTTCTCTCGTTGCAGAATTCGCATTCTACATTGTCGCCTATGCCAACAAACGATTTTGGAAGATAGCTCTCGCTGTTTGTTATACATAGCTCGTTAGAACAGCAAACTCCTGGATATTCCTTGCCCGAAAGCAGGGGAATGCTTCTGCTTTCATTTGATAAAAGTGTCATAATAAGCGCCATTCTTATGTACATTCCGTACTTAGCCTGTTTGAAATAGACTGCCTTTTCGTTTTTGTCAACATCAGTTGTTATCTCGTCAACTCGAGGCAGAGGATGTAGTACCTTTAAGTCTGGTTTTGAAAGGGAAAGCTTCGCCGTGTCCAAAACATAAGTGTCCTTTTGAGCAAAGTATTCCTCATCGCTTTTAAATCTCTCTCTTTGAATCCTTGTCATATACAAAACATCAAGCTCGCCAATTGCTTCTTCGAGGGATTCTACCTCTTTGAAGCTTGCTCCGTGAACCGAAAGAATGTCCTTTATGTACTGCGGCATTTTAAGCTCGCTTGTAGAAATAAAGGTGAAGTGGTTTCCCTTGTAGCAGGACATCGCCTTTACGAGCGAATGAACCGTCCGACCGTTTTTTAAATCCCCGCACAAGCCGATATTTAAGTTTTCAAGCGTGCCCTTTTCAAGCCTTAGCGTTAAAAGATCGGTGAGCGTTTGAGTAGGGTGAAGGTGACCGCCATCTCCTGCATTTATTACAGGGCAGTCAGCCGTCAAAGCTGCAGCCTTTGCAGCTCCTGGCTGAGGGTGCCTTATAACAAGCACATCTGCGTAGCCTGAAACTATTTGCGTTGTATCCGACAAACTTTCGCCCTTAGCGACAGATGATGTAGAAGGATTGTCAAATCCAATTAAGCTTCCGCCAAGTCTTAGCATTGCCGTCTGAAATGACATCTGCGTTCTCGTCGACGGCTCATAAAAAAGGGTAGCCATAATCTTTCCGTCGCAAGCGTGAGCATACTTTTCAGGGTTGTGGTAAATGTCGATGCCAAGCTCTAAAAGCTCGTCCCAGAACTTAACAGGGAAGTCGTTTAAATCAATAAGATGAAGATAATTCATTTGAAGCTCTTCCTTCCGAATTTAATATATTTTCCTGAACGTATTCGTACAAGTCGTTCTTTTCAAATGTCCTGTTTAAAATTTCAAGCAGCGCTTTTGTAGAAACGTTGATTGGCAGGTCGCAGGAGCGTAATAACGCCCGTCTTTTAGCGAGAGAATTTTCGCCGCCAACAAGTCCTAAGCTATACAGGTCCAGAACCGTTATGGGCTCGGCCGATTTTTTATCGCTTAACGCTCCGCAGCGCTTAAGCGTATCAATCAAAACCTCGTTTGAAACTCCCTCGACGCCAAGCTTGCCTTCCTTAGATGGCTTTTCCTTGCGCCTTTCCTTGCCGAAAATCTCAGGTATATACACGTTTGTGATTCTGTCGTTATCTACAAAGCTTTTTATAAAGCTTCTTATCTGAAATCCTGCGCTGTCAGAATCTGTAAGGATAATGATTCCAGACTTTTCAGCGTAAAAGCGAATCAGCTGCTGGCGGTCCTTGTCCTTGAAAATGTTAAAGCCGTTTGTAACAATAATTACGCCGTCGATAACTGATGAAAGCTTTATCTTATCGTATTTGCCCTCAACTATAATAGCCTTGTCAGTATACAGCATCAGCTTTTCAGTCCAATCATTTTAGAAATTGCCTTTTGAACTACCACCTCAGGGTCGCATCTGCTGGACTTTAGCTCGTAATCCGCATCTGACAGAATCATAATACAGCGTCTTATATCCTTCAGCGAGTAGTCTTTACAAGAGCGATAAGCGTTTTTAGCACGAAATTGTAAATTTGCAGGATAGGAAAAGTCCTCTACAATGTCGCTGTCCGTCGCGCCAATACTTCTTGCAAGCTTTGCTCTGTAAAGGTCGCAAAAGGCGGAATTTACCGAAGAAAGGGTAGCAATATATTCGTCCGGCTTTGAGCAAAGACTTGATAAAATTTCAAAAGCGGGTCTTGCTCTTTTTGCAACAATTTCATTTGCAAGCTTGAACGAGTCGGTATCCGACTGTCCAACGCACAAAAGGTCAATATCCTCTTTTGTAATCTCTCCCGACTGCTTGTAAAAGATAAGCTTTGAAAGCTCGTTGTTTATAACAGTAGTCGAGCAAAGACAAACCTGAGCTAAATACGAAGCATCGGAAAGAGAAATTGAAAGTCCCGATTTTGAAAGCTTCGCTGCAATAGCCTTTGACAGGTCGCTTAAGCTTTTAGGTTTAAATTCGCAGATGCTGCCGTACTTTTCACAATACTTTGCAAACGACGCCCATTCCTTATTAAGAGCGGTTTTGCTCCTGTAAATGTCTATTCCTGTAATATAGATAATTATCGTGGTGCTGTCGTCAAGTGATTTTATAATATCCTTTAGATAGGTCAAATCGTTCTTTTTAAGCTCGTTTAAATAGAGGTCGTTGATTACAACTACCTTTCTTTCGCAAAAAAGAGGGTAGGCGTCAACTATATCACCAAGCTCTGATAAGTCAAGAGATTTTCCTGTAAATCTGTGAAGATTCATATCTGCCGATTCTGGCGGCATTATTTTGTTTACAAGTCTTTTGGTGAACGATTCAATTGCGCCGACGTCTCTTCCGTAGAATAAATAAAGGCTGTCAATTTTGCCGCTTCTTACAAGCGAAGAAAGCGCTTTATCAGAAATGCTCGCCATTGACAGTCCCTCCAAAAACTAATTTAAGCCAAGTATACCACATTTGCAGAACTTTTGCAACTTTTGAAATGCTTTCCTTGTGCTATGATTATTTGTAGCTATAAATTACCTCGCTATTTTCCTTGTCGAATATAACGCTCATGTCCTCAAGCGACAGAGTAAGTGCCTCGTCAGTATTTGTAACAGATGCTTCTATTGAACTGCACTCAACACTTGAATCGGTAATATCGCAAACTGACGAAATATCTACATATAGCGAGCTTTTATAGTAAGCTTCCTTGTTTGCAGTATTTTTCGACAGAAATAAATCAACGCTCTTTACGTTATTTTCTTCAAGTAAGCTTTCAACGGCGCTTCCTAAACCGCTTCTGCCGTTTGTGTCAAAAACTGCCGCATAGTTATTTTTTACAGCAACTATAACAGTCTTGCTGCCCGATGTTAAGTCGTAAACCGAAACGCTGTTGCCAAAAATAAGCGATGAAGATAATGTCAGAACACAAACAAGCGAAAACAAGCAATATGCTCTTTTAAAAACGCTTGATAGCTTTTTTGAAAATACCAGGCAAAGAATCAGACTCACGCAAAACAAAATCACTGCAGCTTTTGTAACAGCACTGCCCGTTCCGATGTACGAAAACGGAATTGAGCTGAAAGCTTCACATAGCTTTATAACTCCTTTTACCAGCAGTGAAGCGACAATAAGTATCGGATGAGCAATTATAGAAATACCGCCGGTTACCGCAACCAAAGCGGTAAGAGTAAGTGCCATTGTGCAAATTGGCACAAGCAAAATATTTGTAACAGGGGAGATAAGTGAAATTTCACTGAAGTAAAACAAAGACACAGGCGTTGTTACAAGGCTTGCGCAAACACTCGGAAGTGCAAGAGAAAGAAAAGCTCTGTTTTTGTCGGTTGCGAATTTCTTTTGAAGAAATGGTGCTAATACGCCGACTGCAAATGCGCCTGTAAACGAAAGAATAAACGAAACGCTTCTGACTGATGCTGGAGAAATGACAAGAATTACAACTGCGCTTAAAGCTAAAGAATTTAACGGGTCAGGTTTTCGGTTAAAAAGATATGAAGAGTAAATCAGTCCTGACATTATCGCCGCCCTGACTACTGAGGGACTTGCTCCCGCAAATAGCGTAAACAGCAAAATCACAAATAACGAAGCTATACTTACAAGCTTTTTGTTTTTCAAAAATATCGAAAGAACCGAGTATAGAAGTCCTGTAATAATTACAAGGTGAACGCCCGACTGTGCGAAAATATGTCCTAGTCCGCATCTGTATAAGCTAAGCTTAGTAGCTCCGTCTATTTCCGTTTTATCGCCGCAAAGCATAGCTCCTAAAAATCCGCCTGTGTCGTCTGGAAGATAAGAGGTAATCTCCTCAAAAAGATAATCCCGATACTTTAAAATATACCTCATAAATGAAAAGCTGACAGGCGTAATCTGAACGTTCTCGCAGTCGTCGCCTTCAAGATAAATGCCAAGAGAATTGTAGTAGTCCTTTGCGTTAAATGAAACTGTATTTTCTATCTCCTCGACGGTAAGCGAGCAGTTAATCTTATCGTAATAGTCAACCTCTACCGAGTCTGTAATAAAGGAAAGCTGCGTCGAAACTTTGGAATTCATCGTTCCCTTTGCTGTAATTCTGAGCGTGTCGGATGAAAGATATTCGTAGTCTTTGATGTAGCCTGAAAACTGAACGCTCTCGCCAGAATAACTTAAAATCCGCTCGACGTAAAGCTTGTTATACAGGATGTTTATTGCAAACGCAAAAACTACCGCAACAGACACAATAAGAATAATATTTCTGTACTTTTTAATTATAAAAAATAAAACCGCCGATACAACAATAACGGCAGCTAAAACCAAAGCAGATATAAAATTTGACATAAACGAAGAGAAAAACAAGCCAAACGCAAACGGAAAACCAATCAACGCCATCTTTCGTTTCATAGCCATTTCTCCCCTCGAAGCTCTCAAACATTTGCCTACTAAATAATTTTACCATAATTTGACAATTTCCGCAAGTGCTGGCAATGGATTTTGTTCGAGTTAAGCCAGCGGCAGATGAGCAGGCTTTTTCCCTTACCAAAAATTACAAAAAAGTGGTCAAAAATTACATAATTATGCAAACTGCACAAAATTTCAAAATCATTTTTGTCTAAATTGCGAATTTACGGGGGGGGGTATATGGTAAAATAGAATTAACAAAAATATTAACGTCGCAAACGAGGCTAACCTCGATGAATATATTTATATTTTAAGGAGAGTTTTTTATGGGAAAATTTTGCACAAAATGCGGAGCCACCTATAATGGCAGCGAGCAGTTTTGCTATGAGTGCGGAACGCCGATTGAAAATGCTCAAAGCGTTGAAACTCCTTCACAGCAGTATGCAACTGCAAATGGACAGGCGGACAAGAAATCCAATAAAGCAGTAATTATTACAATAATTTGCATAGCGGCAGTTATTGTAATTGGAGTGGTTGCAATTATTTGTATTTCATTGTCATCTGGTAGCAGCGATGAAACATCAGATGAAGACGATAGCTCTGAAAAAGGAGCAGTAGCATATAGTTTGGCTTCAGTTGAGTTTGAAGACGGTTCAGCACAGGTTGAAACCCTCACTTGGTCGTCAGGTGGAAAAAACTGCACCTATCAAGTTATGCTGTGGAGTAGAATTTAAAGGATAATAACTTCAACTTATAATACAAATAAGATTTATCAGGAGGTAATGCTATGAAATTTAATCAAAATTTCCATACTGTCCGTGAAAATTTTCCAGACGGTACATGGGAAGAAAGAAGGTATGATGACGCTGGAAATGTAACTCGTTACGAGGACAGTACCGGCTATTGGGAGTCACACGAGTATGACGGAAACGGTCAGCCGTTGAGAATTATTTTTTCCGACGGTTACTGCGAAAAGTTTGAATGTACGCCCGAAGGACTTGTAAAGCATTTTGAAACCAGTGCGGGCTATTGGGAGAACCAGGAGTTTAACGATACTGGTGCTGTGGTTTACTATGAAAACAGTTATGGTTGCTGGGAGAGATATGTATACGATGAAAACGGTAATGAAACTTACTATGAAAACTCTCGCAACTACTGGCGAAAGCAACAGTAATAACATTAACGGACAGATAAGCTATGTTGAAGATGCTTTGGGTCTTAAAAAGGGAATTGAACGACCTGAATAGTCGTATCAATAAAAAATTAAAATCATCTAGGAGTTGACAATTATGGAGAATCAAATCAGTCGAGAGAAAATTTTAAGTTACTTGCAAAATGCACTGCCGCCTGTAAGGCAAATTGAAGATTGTCTGATCAAAAAGAACGAGCTTCAAAATCAAGCCAATCAAAACGCTAATACAATCGAGAGCAACAAAAGCCTTACACTTGTAGACTCTATTTTGAGCGCAATCGCTATAAGCGTAGCAGTTTTGGCGTGCTCAATTGTTTGCTTTCTAGTGCCGTATATCGTCTTCGGCATTATTTCGCTTTTCACTGATGTGGTTTACTGGAAAACACTTACAGTTATTAGCATTATTCTTTCGTGTCTTGTCTATTTTGGCCTTTATAATAGTAAAAGGAAAAACAAGACACGAGGAGAAATAGAGAAATCGGTAATAGCATTAGCAATTTTCGCTTTGTTTTTGATTTGTATGTGTTTTGACATTACGTCTTCCTCTAGAATAGCAAGCTTATTTGAAGCTATAGCATTTATAGTGTATTTTCCTCTACCTATTGTGTATGCTATTTACTTACACATATCATTAAAAAAGCAGAACACTAAATTATCTGACTATAATGAGCAGCTTTCTCAGGAAATTGCTGCACTTGACAATCAGTCAAAGCAAATATATTCTCAGAATATTGAATTGATAGGAGATATTCCGGACAATTATTGCAACGTTTATTCTCTGGAGCATTTGTACGACATTGTTAATAACCGCCGAGCTGACAATCTGATGGATGCCATCAACATTTTTGAGCAGGACGAGCATAATCGTCAGATGCAAGAGATAGCAGCTCAAAATGCAGAAGCATTGAGAGAAGCGCAAATGAGAATAGATATGCTAGAGAACGAAGTTGGCAGACTAAATTCTGAGGTGGCTTCAGCTCAGGGACGCGCCAGAAGAGCTGAGAGTAAAGCTCGACAGGCTAAATCTGATGCTAACTTCTCAATGTGGTACAATGCAATGAAGTAGCTGGCAAGCACAAAATAGTAAAATCCCATCACTACCCTGATAATTTACCAATTATTACAAAAAGTTTGTCGTTCAGACATTGAAATCAAAATATGAAAAGTGGTATAATTAAATTAACGAAATCTATCAGAGATGATTTTTATAAAAAGCAAATCATATCAATGCTGCCGGTTCTTACTATGGCTTGGTCTTACAGCTTGTCTGTCAATGCAGCAAATTCTGTCATTTGTCAGCTTTTTGTGCGTTTTGTCAGGAAAATGCCAGATACAAAAAATGCAAAGTATACTATATGTAAAGGCGAAAGTCTGGACAAGTCAGGTATTGATTTAAAATTAACCAAGGAGGAATTTTTATGAAAAAGAGATTGTTGAGTTTATTAACCACACTTGCAATGGTAGCAGGGCTTACTGTCTGCCTGCCAACGGTGGCAGTTAGTGCAGAAGCTTATGACATTGCCTATTCAACGACAATTTATGGAATGACGCCATCCTATGAGGACGTCCTGTCGATTCCTGATAGCTATGCTCAGAATTATCAGATTTCTGATAGTGATGCTGTTTCTTACAAGGTGGTTTCTGGAGATTCTGTAACTGTTTCATCAAGCGGCTTGATTAAACCTGCTTATGTAACTTGGTATGTCAGTGGATTTTTTTATACTACTGCTTATATTGAAGATGCTGACACTTATGAAGAGTTGACTACAGGTGAATCTATAGTTAAAGTTACGACAAACAATTCTTCTTATTACATTTCTGTTACTGTAGAAGATTATTCAGATGTATATGTGGATCAGACTATAGAAAATTACATAGACGAAAACATTTCATCTGATATGACGGATTACGAAATAATGGAGCAGATATGTCGATTCCCGGCTTTATATGATTATGACGCCTCTTACTCCAGTGCAAAAGGAATGCTTATATATGGCGGCGGTGATTGCTGGGCAAGCACCAGTTTAATCATAAAAACGTGTGAAAAGCTAGGTATAACAGCCTGGATCAGAAATGGAAACCGTGATCCTGGAGCTGGAAGCGGTCATAGAAATGCTATGGCGGAGTTAAATGGCGTATATTATGAGCTGGAAGCCGGATATGATGAAGTTGCTCCGCGCTCGTATACTGTAACAATCAGAACTTCACTCTTTTCTACCAAGAATACCACAGGCGGCGTAGAAGTTTATCAATACGATGGTAATGAATCTGATTTGTTTGAATTGGAAATTCCCTCTGAAATAGATGGAAAAACCGTGGTTTCTATTGGAGATTACTTTGTGAGTTCAAACAGTTACATAACAAAAGTTACCATTCCGGATACGGTTACTTATATAGGATATTCTGCTTTTAATTCTTGCTCTTCACTGACAACTTTAAATATTCCTGCAAGTGTAAGACGAATAGAAGAGTTTGCTTTTACAAATTGCAATGCTCTTTCTGACCTGAGCTGCGACAGCGAGAATGAAAAATACACAGTGGAGAATAATATTTTGTATAACAAAGACAAAACCGTTATTTATTTTGCACAATATAGCAGTGAAATAACAGTTCCATCAACAGTAGAAACAATTTACGAATATTCATTCTATTACAATATGAATTTAACTACTGTGAATATACCTGAGTCCGTTACAGAAATTGGCGAAGGTGCATTTGGTAATTGTGAAAGCTTGAAATCGGTTGCGCTATCAGAAGGATTGACAAGTATTGGGGATTATGCATTCCGTAGTTGCGGTAGTTTAACCAGTATAACTATACCGGATTCAGTCGTTAGTATAGGAAATTATGCTTTTTACTATTGCGATCTACTGACAAGTATAATAATTCCAGAAACAGTTACATCAATTGGAGATGGTGCATTTAACAAGTGCGATGATTTGACTATATATTGTTATTCTGGTTCATATGCTGAGCAATACGCAATAGACAACGAAATAAATTATGTCTTGATTGATGTTATGCTATCAACTGTTGGTGACCTGAACGGCGACGGTAAGGTAACCACAGCAGATGTCGGTCTAGCTAATAGCCACGCAAAGGGGGTAAAGCAGCTAAACGATATCCAGTTTGTAGCAGCAGATATGAATGACGACGGCAAAGTAACGACAGCCGACGTCGGAATAATTAACGCTTATGCCAAAGGGATAAGATAAATTTACTTTCGGTTAACCGTACAAAAGCGGCAGGCAATTTTGCCTGCCGTTTATTGCTTGTGTGCAAATATTTTCCTCAACATCACAAAATTTTTCCACATCCCCCTTGACAACAGTCAACAATCGTGCTATACTAATACCTAGAAAACATATAGGTAATAGTAAAGAAAGCGTGGTTGCTATGAAAATTATAAGAACTCCCAAATCCTATTTTCGATGTTAAAACTGATTTTAGAAAAGATAAAATTCTGGAAATCATAAAAATAAATAATCAAAAGGAGAAATTTACAATGAAAGTTTATGAAACACTTACTGACCTGATCGGCTCAACGCCGATTCTGAAGCTCAAAAATTATGACGAGCTAAACGGACTTGAAGCTGATATTTACGGAAAGCTTGAATATTTTAATCCTGCTGGAAGCGTAAAGGATAGAATCGCCAAGGCAATGATTGACGATGCAGAGCAAAAGGGCTTGCTGAAGGAAGGCTCGGTGATAGTTGAGCCGACAAGCGGAAATACTGGAATTGGTTTGGCTTCTGTTGCTGCCGCTCGTGGATACAGAATTATTTTAACTATGCCTGAAACTATGAGCGTTGAGAGAAGAAATCTTTTGAAGGCTTATGGCGCAGAAATTGTTCTTACAGACGGCGCAAAGGGTATGAAGGGAGCAATAGAAAAGGCTAATGAACTGGCAGAGGAAATTCCAAGCAGCTTTATTCCAAGCCAATTTACAAACCCTGCAAATCCTGCAACTCATCTTGCAACTACTGGTCCTGAAATCTGGGAGGATACCGACGGAAAGGTTGATATTTTTGTAGCCGGTGTTGGAACTGGTGGCACAGTTTCGGGTGTTGGCGAATATTTAAAGAGCAAAAATCCGAACGTAAAAATTGTTGCTGTAGAGCCTGCCGGTTCGCCAGTTCTTTCAAAGGGAACAGCAGGACCGCACAAAATTCAGGGTATCGGTGCAGGCTTTGTTCCTGATACTCTTAATACTGATATTTACGACGAGATTATTGCTGTCGAAAACGACGACGCATTTAAAACAGGCAGAACGCTTGCGAGAAAGGAAGGACTCTTGGTAGGAATTTCTTCAGGTGCAGCAGTTTACGCTGCAACCGAGCTTGCAAAGCGCCCAGAGAATAAGGGAAAATTTATCGTAGCACTTTTGCCTGATACAGGCGAGCGTTACCTTTCAACCCCGATGTTTTCCGATTAAGACCCATCTTTAATAGACATTACCCCCAAGCCGCTCCATTGCAAATCGCAGTGGGGCGGCTTTGCGTCTTTACCAAAAATTACATTTTTCTTACCAAAACCACCCACCACCCTTCAACCTGCACAAAAATCAGTTCTCATATTTGTTCAATATGTTAATTGACAAGACAGAATGTATGATATATAATGAATATATACTTTTATAGGAGCAGATTTTTATGAAAAAGCGAATTTTATCGTTTCTTGTTGCGTTTGTTTCAGTTTTGAGTTTAACTGTATGCCTGCCAACAATCGCTGCCAGCGCCCAGACTGTAAGCGATTATGAATATGAGGTACTTGATGACGGCACATTGCAGATCACAGGATACGTTGGAGAAGAAACTGAACTTGATATACCAAGCGAGATTGACGGGTATGTTGTAACGAGTATAGGTAAAGAGGCTTTCTATAACCAGACAAGCATCACTGGCGTAGATATTCCTGATTCAATTACAAGTATTGGTAAATCTGCATTTTCAAGATGTAGTGGGTTGGAAAGCGTTATTATCCCTGATTCGGTTACAAACATTGGAACTTATGCTTTTTATCGGTGTTCAGATCTGAAAAGCGCAACAATTTCTGATTCTGTCACAACTATTAGTCAAAGCGCTTTTCAGGAATGCACAAGTCTGACAAGTATTTTAGTACCTGACTCTGTAGTCAGTATTGAAAACGATGCGTTTTCTTATTGTACAAGTCTTGAAAGCATAAATATTCCAGATTCAGTAATTTATATAGGAAGCAGAGCTTTTGCAATGTGTGAAAGCTTAAAGAGCATAGAAATTCCAGCTAGCGTTACTGAACTCGGAACAGGCGTGTTTTCCTCGTGCAATGAAGACTTGATTATTTATTGCTATAAGAATTCCGCAGGACTGAGTTATGCTGAAAATAATATATATATATTATTGGATGATTTCGATAAAGTAACAGCAAGCACAAATTACAATAAAACTTATGACGCTGTAAGAATTTTCTGGGACAAAGTTTATGGTGCCAGCGGCTATAGAATCTATCAATGGACAAGCAGTGGCTGGAAGACTATAAAAACCATCTCAGGTAACAGCACGTTTAACTACCGTGTAGAGAATTTGGTTCCGGGAACCACCTATAAATTCAAGGTTAAAGCATATATCAAATACAACGGAACAACCTATTGGGGAACTGCTTCCGATACAATAACTACCAAGACAAAAACATTTGTCGTCCCTACGGTTAAAGCTAAAACCAACTTTACATATTCCACAGATGCTGTAAGAATAAACTGGAATAAAGTTTCTGGCGCAAGCGGCTATAGAATTTATCAATGGACAAGCAGCGGATGGAAAACAATTAAAACCATTTCAGGCAACAGTACGTTTAATTATCGTATTAGCGGATTAAAGTCTGGAACTACCTATAAGTTTAAAGTCAAGGCGTATCAAAAAGCATATGGTCAGACTTACTGGGGAACGGCGAGCGATACTATAATTACAACTACAAAGCCTGGTAAAGTCAGTTTCACAGTAACTGCAGGTGAAGAAAAGGTAACCATTAAGTGGAGCAAAGTAACTGGGGCCACAGGCTACAAGATTTATTATAAAACAAGCAAGAATGGTGATTGGGTCAGTTTAAAGAGTACAACCGGCACATCCTTCACAAAGACTGGCTTGGACGGAGGAAGAACATATTATTTTGCGGTAAAGGCGTATAGAACCGTTAATTCAAAAACCTATTATGGCACATTAATCTCTAAAACAGCCGTTCCTGATTACAAATACAGTTTGTATTATATTAAATCTTCATCCAGTGTATACACGACAAGCTACGCTTATAAATCCACCGTCTCTGGCGGTTCTTGGTACACAGGACACGTTGATTACAGATACAATGGGTATATAGTTATTGATTATATGTCAACAGAGGTTCTGATAAAATCAAGCAATGTCTCAAAGAGAAGCAATGCTAAGATTTTACCTACAGGTGCAATCGGACAGTATGGCGGAAGTATAGCTGGATATTCTGCTTGCGGACCGACAGCGGTAGCAATTTTAGTAAACAGCGAGAAAAATCAAAGCTGGAGTAAGGACTCGCTTATATTGTTTAGCGAGAAAAACAGCTTAAACGATCAAGGAAGTCTCAGAGGCGGTGGTGGAATGACTGCGCCAAAGCTTTTAAGCTTGGTTAAGATGTATTCTGGTGGAAAATATACAGCTAAAAATATTTATTCAAGCAATTCTACCTCTACGCTTAAAAAGCAAATAGATAACGGACACCGGGCAATTGTAGTTGTACAATATACTTCGTCAATAGTAACGCACTATAATTCTGGAACGCATTTTGTGGTTATATGCGGTTATGAATACATCGATAATGTCTTGTATTTTTACTACGCAGATCCCTATTACGGAAATGGTGGTCGTTCGTTGCGTAGAGTGTCTGCTTCGGTTCTTTCAAAATCAATGGGAATGGTTGTAAAAGAACCTAAAGCATTGATTGTGTTAAATTAAGTGACATATACACTCTTCAAAGGAGAACCCAAATGATTATATATGTAACAAAGGAAACATTTGATCAATACGAATTTAAAATGCCGCAGGACTTTTCTGATCAATTCGTTGGAGCAATGGCTGGTGCTGTTTTGGAGCGAGAAAGCGGCGATCCGCTCTTGGAGTGGGGCGGAAAGTTATTTTACTTTAATAATATGCAATGCTTGCAGGTTGTTAATTTTGCAAGTAAGCTTACACTTGTTTTAATTGATATCAAGACGGAGGATAAGGAAAATATTCCTGAATATATAGCTCATTATTTGTTCAATCTTTATGAAAATAATAACAAGATGAAAAAACTACTGGAACGCTTTTTCAAAGATTATCCAACGGCTTGCTTTTCACGTTTGATAGATAAAAGTATTATATCATCACTTAATAGTTTCCAGTCAAATTTTTTGCTTGACGGCTATAGATTAGCAGATTATATCAGTGACGGTATTTTACATTCAATCGATTTGAATAAATACATCAACTGTGAATATCTGCTCAGACAAAAAATCAACGGCAAAATGGAGTATATCTATCCCGCTGAGCGTTTTCAGCAATTATTGTGTGAAAGATATGGCGTGACTGAAAAATAAACTACGCCAATATCTATGTTATTCGAAAGGACCCCTCCTATGAAAACTCAGATTTTAAGCCTGTTAACAGTTTGCCTGCTGGTTCTGAACTTAGCTTTCTGTCTGCCTGTTTTTTCAAGTGCGGAGAGTGAAACGATAAATTCCATAACCTATAATTTTACAGTTACAAACGGCGCTACAGCTACCGTTGCGTTTTCCGCCCAAAGCTCCAGCTACAAGGATTTTAACGCAAGCGTTGATGTTTCGGGCAACGGTGATTACTCAGTTACTATTGATAATATAAATGCCGATGCGCTTAATAATTTAGGCTCGCTGGACGCTACATCCGCTCTACTGACGGTTACTACAATTCTTGTTAACAAAACCTATCTCTTTGAAGTTAATGCAGCTTTGCAATCTGCAAGCACTACATATAATAGCATTGGCAATATCTGGGCGGCTTCTGGTAAAGCGGACGTTCTTTATACTGGCGAGAGCCTTGACGGCTTGAGTACGGCAACAATTACAGGCGGCTCCTCAATTAAGCTTGAGGTTGAAGAAAGCTCACAGACTGAAACTCAATCTACTGCTACCGAAGAGGATTCAACTACAGCTACGCAGGAAACAACCGCCGAATCATCTACTGCCGCTTCGAGTGAAACCACAACCGAAAGTGTGAACGCTTCAATAATAGCAAATTTGGTTTTTTCAGATGCAGATAACACTCCTTCCTGTGCTGACGACCCTGTCAGTATTGAAATTACAGAAGACGGAGTTTATACGCTTGTCTATGACGGAACCAACGCCTCAAACGGCAAGCAGTACCCGATTGACGGAGTGACAGTATTTTGCGTTGATCTGGTCGACGCTTATGAAAATTATCCTGATATAGATGTAAAGCTTGTAAGCATTACAGTTGACGGTGTTGAGGTTTCCTTTGATGCTGACAAAATTCTCTACGGTGATTTTGAGAAAAACGGAAATCTGCGAATTGAGATTTATAGCGAGTACGGTGCCTCCAAAGGCGATTCAGCTATAAGGCTTTTGGATATTTACGCCGAAGAAGCTCTTACTGTCAGCTTTTCAGTAACAGGCTTAAGCAAGGATATAACCGAGGCTTCTTCAACTGACGAGCCTTCAACCGAAATCACTACCGACGAACAGACAGGGGAGTCGGACGAGCCTTCAACTGACGTCACAGAGGAGCCTACAACAGAATCTTATGGTAAGCTTATGGGCGATGTTAATTTTGACGGTAAGATAACTACCGCTGATGTTGGCCTTGCAAATTCCCACGCTAAGGGAGTAAAGCTCTTATCAAGCGAGCAGTTTGAAGTCGCCGATATGAATTATGACGAAAAGGTATCAACCGCCGACGTTGGTATAATTAACGCTTATGCCAAGGGAATAAAGTAAATCAGCAAAACCCACTGGAAAATTTCTCTCAGTGGGTTCATTTTTGTGCTGATAGCTCTAAAAAATTCCGAAATAGGTGTTGCAAGATTTCAAAAAGTAGTGTATAATGAAAGTTAATGCAAATTAACTATTGGTTGCATTTTTGAAAGAAGGATTTTCATGCAGACGTTAAAGAAAATGACAATTGGATATCTGTTACGTCTTACTATAATACTTGTTGTCGCTATTTTTCTGGTTGTATTTACTTTACATATTTTAAACGCTCAGACTCAGGCTAAAGAAACCTCTCAGGTTATCTTTGAACAGGTCGAAAAAATTTTAGAGGACAATCAGGCTGAGATTGACGAGGTAGAAGAGGAGTACAGCGAAACCTGTATGACAAATGCAAAAGCTGTAGACTATATGCTTCTTGAAAACCCCGATGCGCTTGACGACGTCGACGAGCTTAAAAAAATTGCTGAGCTTGTCGAGGTTGACGAGATACACATTTTTGATGAAACAGGTTGTATAGTTTCCGGAACTCATCCTGAGTATTATGGCTATACCTTTGATTCTGGTGAGCAAATGGAATTTTTCAAGCCAATGCTTGAGGATAAAACTCTCTCTCTAGTTCAGGATATTACGCCTAATACCGCCGAAGGAAAGGTGATGCAATATTCTGCTGTCTGGAGCACAAGTGGCAATTATATCTTTCAGATTGGAATTTCGCCGGACAGCGTTTTGTCGCTTACAGATCATAATGAAATTTCGTATATTTTCTCGCTTCTGACAACCGATGTCGGCGCGGAGTTATACGCTATCGATAAAGAGAGCAAAACTATAATCGGTTCTACAGATTCCGATTGTATCGATGTCAAGATGAAAGTTTTAGGCTTCGATTTAGACAGGATAGAAAGTAGCGGAGATGGCTTCCACGCTGTTATAAACGGAGTTCCTTCATATTGTATATTTACAGAAGTAGATGGAACGCTGGTTGGTCGAGTAATTTCTGATACAACGCTTTACCACAGCATTCCGAACGCTGTTATAGCTCTTATCGGCGGTCTTATTATTGTTGCATTAGTGCTTATTATTGCAATTTCAAGACATATAAATAAGTATGTAATCAAGGAAATCAATTACGTCAACGATAAGCTTCAGAAGATAGCGGACGGCAATCTGAACGAAGAAATAAATTCAAACAGCAGCATTGAGTTTTCCGAGCTTTGCGAACATATTCATTTTATGATTAACAGCCTTCTGAAGAATACCGAAAAAATCTCTTACGTATTAAATCAGACGAATCTGAGTATAGGTGTTTACGAATATAATACCAAGATGAAAAAGGTTCGTTACACCGACCACGTTCCTGATATTTTATCGCTTGATACAAAAGAACTAAGGGAAGTCTTTAACGACTACAAGCTTTTCCAGAAATATATCGACAAGCTTCGCAGCAATGCTACCGATGAAAGAGTTTATTGCCTTGAGGGCAAAACCAACAAGTATATAAAGCTTGAAGAAATAGTTGACGAAAACGGCGGAGTTTTAGGCGTTGTCTTAGATGTAACTCAGGAAACACGCAAGAGAATACAGGTCGAATCCGAAAGAGATATCGACGCATTGACGGGTCTTTACAACAGACGTGGTCTTGAAAGCAGACTTTCAGAAATGCTTGCTTACCCGCAGATTATGAAGCATAGCGCAGTCGTTATGGTAGACGCTGACGGTTTAAAGAAAATCAACGACGAATACGGCCATGACAACGGCGATATTTACCTGAGAAAAATCGCCAGGGTTTTAAGCTCCGCAGAAGGACAGAGTATTGTTTCAAGACAGGGCGGAGATGAGTTCGTTCTTATTCTTTACGGCTTTGACAGCGATGAGGAGCTTATGAGCAGTATAAGCGACCTCAGATCCCGTCAGGACAACAGCACAGCTCAGCTTGACGAAGATATAACCGTAAAGGTAAGCTATTCGCTGGGTTACTGTAAGTTTGACGGAACGCTAGGCTATCAGGATATGCTGAAGATTGCGGACGACAGAATGTACGAAAATAAGCGAAGCCGAAAAGAAGAACGTAGATAAAAGATACAAGCGATACCCACTGATTTTGGATATCGCTTGATTTTTGTGTCCTATTCGCTAAGCTCTGCTATGTAGGGAAGATTTCTGTAATACTCCCCGTAATCTAATCCGTAGCCAATTACAAACCTGTCTTCAATCGTAAACAGAGAGCAATCTGCATTAAAGTCTGTAAGTCGTCTGCTAGGCTTGTCAAGAAGTGTAATAACGCTCAAACTCAAAGGCTTTCTTCTCTCAAGAATTTTAACAATCTCTTTAAGCGTTCTGCCTGTATCTATTATGTCCTCTACAATTATTACATTGTATTCGCTTATATCTCTGTCAATGTCAAGCGTTATTTGAACGCTTTCACGGGGCGAGGTTTCATCAAAGTAACTTTTTGCCGCCATAAACGCTACCTCGCAGGGGATTTTAATTTCCCGCATAAGGTCTGAAAGAAATACAAACGATCCCTTCAGAATGCTTATCAGCAAAAGCGGCTTTGAAGCGAAACGCTCATTTATTTCCTTTGCCACCTGTGAGATTTTTGCTTTTATTTCGTCTTCTGTTATTAAAACGCCCTTTATTTTGCTTTGAAATAAGCTCTCGTCAGTTATTTTCATAGTCATCCCTCCGCTTGATTTTCCCGTAACTCTATTTAAGCATTTATTTTTATAGTTGTCAAGCAAAAGGGGAATAAAACAGGAAATTAAAAGCGAGAATTTTATAACATTTTTCGGCACAGTTATGCTTGTAATTTCATTTTAGTTGTGGTACAATTTAGAGTAACAGCTTTTTGTTGAACGGAGGTTGACAACTATGACTGTTGAAACTATTTTGAAATACGGAACAAGAATCTTAATCATATTTATGGTGCTGCCTGTTCATGAGTTTGCTCACGCATATGCTGCAAAAAAATTAGGCGACAGAACCGCTGAAAATGCTGGTAGATTAACCCTCAATCCAATTTCACATATCGACCCGATAGGAGCAATTTGTCTTTTGCTTGCAGGCTTCGGCTGGGCAAAGCCGGTACCAATTAATCCTAACAGGTTCAAGCATATAAAGTCAGGAACTATTATAACAGCACTCGCAGGACCGGCGTCAAATATAATCGTCGCATACATAGCGCGTGTTATTTACAAGATTGTATATTATGTTGCTGGCGGTGTACTGACCCAGACCCTTTACTACGTCTTGTACATTATAAGCTATTTTGTAATGATAAATCTGATGCTTGCAGTATTTAATCTTATACCTATTCCGCCGCTTGACGGCTCAAGAGTGCTGACTGTCTTTTTACCGCTTAAATATCAATGGAAGATTCAGCAGTATCAGATGTATATAAGTATAGGCTTTATGGTGCTTATTCTATTTGGCGTTCTGGATACTCCCCTTAATTGGTTAGGCAACATTTTATACAAATGCATTGAATTTTTATCTCGCTGGGTTGACTTGATTTTTTAGTAAACGGAGAATATTTTTATATGAGTTCAATTTCGTTTAAGCTCGAAGCGTTTGAGGGGCCACTTGACCTTTTGCTTCACTTAATACAAAAGCACAAGCTTAACATTTACGATATAGAAATCTCGCTTCTTTTGGAGCAGTATTTAGATTATATTGAGGGCCTGAAGGAGCAGGATTTTGAAGCTGCTGGAGAATTTTTAGAAATGGCAGCAAGACTTATCTACATAAAAACCGTTTCGCTTCTTCCAAAACCAAACGAATCGCAGGAGCTGAAAAAGGAGCTTGAGGGCAGGCTGATTGAATATTCAATGTGTAAGCGTGCAGCAAAGCTTTTGCAGGACAAATGTGCTTATGGCGAGATTTATGTACGCCCGCCAACAAAGCTGCCCGTCGACAAGACGTATAAAAAGCTTCACGATAAGGAAATTCTGCTTGACACATATATTGCTCTGGAGGTTCGTCGTGATGAAAGCGGTACTGACAATACAGCGGTATTCAAGCCTATCGTTTCAAAGAAGATTGTGTCGGTAACCTCAAAGATTATTTTTGTTCTCAAAAAGCTTTACATAACTGGTAAATGTACAATGAGCGCAGTTTTTGATTCTATGACCGATAAGAGCGAGCGCATAGCTACATTTCTTGCAATTTTAGAGCTTACAAAGTCGGGAAGAATCTGGCTTAACGACGACAATACGGAAATGACCTTTAACAGAGAACATTCAAAACGAAAAGCGGCTGAAGGAGAAGTATAAAATGCTGGTTGACGAAAAGATTTCGGTTTTAGAAGCTGTTTTGTTTGCAAGCGGAGACCCCGTTTCAAAGCAAACGCTGTGTAATATTATAGATGTTGATGAACAAAGTCTGGACAAGCTTGTTGTGCTGCTAAGAGAAAGATACTTAAATATTTCAAGCTCGCTTGAAATTTTAGAGCTTGGCGACTCTTATCAGTTTTCTGCAAGGCGAGAGTACGCACCTTATATCAAGGAAGCTCTTGAAGAAAAGAAAAACGCTACTCTTTCTCAGGCGGCGTTTGAGGTTCTGACAATAGTTGCCTACAATCAGCCTGTAACCAAAGGCTTTGTAGAAAATGTCAGAGGAGTTGATTCTTCAAGCGTTGTAAACTCGCTTGTTGAAAAGGGCCTTTTAGAGGAAGCAGGCAGAATCGACGTTCCGGGCAGACCGATAGCCTACAAAACGACAAACGGCTTTTTGAGAACCTTTCAGATTTCGTCCCTTTCCGAGCTGCCGCCTCTTCCAGATCAGGAGCAGCAAATATCCTTCGACGACGATATAACTGAAGAAGGCGAAACCACAGAGGATTAAACTCACGTGGTTTGTCAAAAATGACATTGTAAAATCAAGCTAAGGAGATGATGGCAATTTTAGCGCTGTGCATAATTATCGGAATAATTGTCGTCATTTACGCATTATTGCGATTCTCGGTAAGAATTTCTTATAGCTTTGAGTCAACAGCAAAAAACAAAGCTTCTGTTATTGTCAAGTATTTTTTCTTTACACTTTATGAGAACCCTGAAAGTGAAAAGCGTAAAAAAGCTAAAGCAAAAAAGCTTGCAAAAAAAGAAAAGAAAGTGACAAAAAAGAAGACTTCTAAAAAGCCTGTCAAGAAAAAAGAACCGCCAAAAAAAGATATAATAGATGAAATAAACGATTTCAGCGAAGAGGAAACCGAGCAGAAGATAATTGAGCTTGAAAAGGAAATTTCCGAGCAAAAAGAGCTTTATAACGAATCTGTAAAAAAGGCTTCAATTAAGGAACGCAAAAAGACAAATAAAACTCCAAAGCCAAAGAAATCCAAAAAGCCAAAGAAGCAGGGAAAGCTCAGCCAGATTAAAGAGAAGTGGAATATGATAAAGCCTTATGCTCCGCTTACCTGGAAAACGCTAAGGCGACTGCTTAAAAAAATCCGCTTTTACAATACTGAGATTGACATAATGCTCGGAAATGAAGACCCATATAAGGCTGCGGTAAATTACGGCTATGCCAATATGGCGTTTTACCAGTCACTTGCGTTTTTGTGTATGATTTTTTCTATCAAAATCAAAAGCTGCGATTTAAACACTGAATTTACCGAAAAGAAGCTTGAGGTTAAGCTTTCGGGAAACGTATATATAAGAGTAAGTACAATTCTCGGCATTTTACTTTGCTACGGCGCAAAAATGCTGAAGATATATTTATCCGAAAGAAGCAAAAATTCAACCGATAAAAAACAAGACAAGGAGTTGTTAAAAAATGAGCAGTGAGAAAAAGCTTGAAAACTTGGTTGACGTTGCAATGCAAAAGCTGCGTCAGATTGCTGACGGTGAAACGGTTGTAGGAAAGCCGATTGTAGTCGGCAACACTACGATCATACCTATTTCAGCTGTAAAAATTGGTTTCGCAACAGGCGGTTCTGATTTGCCAACTAAGAATCCAAAGGATCAGTTTGGCGGCGGAACAGGCGGCGGAGTCAAGATTGACCCGATTGCCTTTATTACAATTACAGGTGACGATGTCAAGCTGTTGCAGATGACTGTTAATCAAAGCAGCTCTAATGCTATTGTCAATATGGTGCCTGATGTCATTGACAAAATCACCGATATGATCAACAAAAAAGGCGAAAATTAACAGCTTATATTTCAATTCCTCGAGCGCATATTAAATTAAAAAGGATGTGTGCGCTATGAAGATGAAGTTTAAAGTAATAACTGCCTTATTAGCTTTAATGCTGACAGGTTCTGCTGGCTTTTGCTTAAATGTTGAGGCTGTCGGCGTTTCAGCTCAGTCTGCTATTGTAATTGATGCTGATACCGGAGAAATTATATACGGTAAAAACGAAAGCGAAAAGCTCCCGATGGCATCAACCACAAAGATAATGACTGTTTTAATCGCTCTTGAGCAGGATAGCCTTGACGAAGAGTTTGTAGTTGACGCTGAAGCCATACAGGTTGAAGGCTCGTCAATGGGTTTGAAGGAAGGCTATAAGGTTACGCTTAGAAAGCTCTGCTATGGTATGATGCTTGCAAGCGGTAACGACGCTGCAAACGCCGCCGCTGTCAGAATTTCAGGCAGCGTTGAAAGCTTTGTAGAGCTTATGAATGTGAGAGCTGGGCAATTAGGACTTAAAAACACTCATTTTGTTACCCCGTCAGGACTTGACGACTATACTGATGAGCATTATTCCACAGCTTATGATATGGCGGTTTTGATGAAAGCGGCGCTTGAAAACGAAACCTTCAGGGAAATAATTTCTACGAGGACAATGAACGTTGACTTTGGCGACGGCAATTCAAACGTAATTACCAACACCAACAAGCTGTTTGACTATTGTGACGGAATAATAGGCGGAAAAACTGGCTTTACCGATAAGGCAAGACGATGCCTTGTTTCAGCCTGCGAGAGAAACGGCGCTACGCTTATATGCGTAACTCTTAATGCGCCTGACGACTGGAACGACCATACCGCTCTATTTGATTCCTGCTTTTCAAGCTACAAGTCGGTAACCCTTACCCCTTCTGCTAACAGCTTTAAGCTGCCGATTGTAGGCGGCGAAAAGAGCTTTTTCAAAGCTGAGTGTGAAAGCGTTACAAGGTCAATTTTTTCGGGCGACACAGATAATGTCAGAGAAGTTATAGTCATCCAGCCTTTTTACTATTCGCCGATTGATAAGGGCGATATTGTAGGCGAGGTAAGGTTTATGATAAACGGTGAAGTAATTGCCACTTCGCCAATTACCGCCGTGTCAGGCGTAAAGCAGGATGATGAAGAGCTTGGACTTCTTGACAGGATAGAGCTGTTTTTTAAAAATATATTCTGACGGATTTTTCCGTCGCTACATAGGAGATAATATGGAAAAGCAAAGAATACAAAAACTTATAGCCGAGGCTGGCTTTTGCTCAAGAAGAAAAGCTGAGGAGCTTATAGTTCAGGGGAGAGTAAAGGTAAACGGAAGACCTTGTAAGCTTGGCGACAAGGCTGATTTTAAGTCGGATATAAGCATAGACGGCGAAAGACTTCCTCTTTCTCATAAACGCCAGCTATATTACATTATGCTCAACAAGCCTCGTGGATATGTAACGACAATGAGCGACGAGCTTGACCGCAAAAATGTGTCCGAGCTTGTAAAGGGCGTACCTGAAAGGGTTTATCCGGTAGGAAGGCTCGACAAAAATTCAGAAGGACTGCTGCTCTTTACAAATGACGGAGTATTTGCAAACGACATTATGCATCCGTCAAAGCACGTCACAAAAACCTATCGTGTAACTGTAAGACCGCCTGTTTCTGAGGAACAGCTTGTTAAAATGAGCGAAGGTGTGCTTATAGACGGTCGGAAAACGCTTCCGTGCGTTATAAACGTTTTGACAAGCGAAAGCAACCGAGTTGTTTTGCAAATGGTTATAAAAGAGGGAAGAAACAGACAGATAAGAAAAATGTGCGACGCTGTAGGACTTGAGGTTGCAAGGCTTAAAAGAACAGCTATAGGCCCTGTAAAGCTTGGAATGCTGAAGCCAGGAGATTACAGAGAGCTTACAAGCGAAGAGCTAAGAGCTTTAAGAACCGCAATTTCAAAATCGAAGTAACAAAGGGTGATTATATGCTTGAAATCAAAGTGGCAGAAGACAGAGAAAAGTATTTTGAAGAGCTTTCAAAGTTCGGACTTGACGAGGATCTGACATTAGTTGTTGAGTCGTATGATAAAGGAGAGGTAAACGGCTACGGCTTTTACCATCTTGAAGGTGACAGTGTCAGCATAGATTACATAGAAAGCTACCAGGATTTAATTTTGTTTGACGGAATAGTTCGTTCAATTTTATTTAAGGCGATGCTTAGCGGAATCGACAAAGCAGTCTTTTCAGATGTTCAGCTTGGTAAATTTCAGATGCTGGGTTTTGTGCAAAATAATTATAAAACGCTGGACTCAATCGGCGATTTTCTGTCTAAATGTAAAAGTTGTGGAAAATAGTACATTATAACTTGTCAATTTTTGTTTTTAGTAGTATAATAAACACAGGATGTTTCATTTTGGCTTTTGCCAAAATGACTCATATAAAATTCAAAGGGAATAAATCCCCATTGAATTTTTACGGAGCTAAAAGCTCTATGATAATTACATAAAATTTGCATTAGCATTATGCTATTAGAATGATTGGAGGAAAAAGAATGAGTGCTCAGACTGTTTTGTCTGCAAGAGAAAGGCTCAGTATGCTTTTTGACGAAGGAGCATTTACGGAAGTAGCATCATCCGTTAAATCGGGAGACGATTTAAGCGGAGTGGTTACAGCTTTCGGCTATGTAAACGAAAATCCTGTTTATGCTTTCGCTCAGGATCCTGAAAGCAAAAAGGGTGCGCTGAACGCTATGCAGGCAAAGAAACTCGTAAAAATTTATGACCTGGCGTTAAAGACGGGAGTTCCGATTGTAGGAATTTACGATTCTTATGGCGCTGATGTAAGCGATGCCACAAACGCTTTGGAAGGTTATGGCGAATGGCTTAACAAGGCAAGTATGCTATCAGGCGTTGTTCCGCAAATTTCTCTTATTGCAGGAGTTTGCGCATCAACTGCAGCAATGATAGCTGTATCAGCTGATTTTGTTGTTATGGCAAAGGACGCAGAGCTGTTTATCACTCCGAACAGCGAGGATAAGGAGCTTTCAGCAACAGCTTTGGAAAACGGAACTGCAGCAATCGTTTGCGACGATTTTGCTTCCTGCGCTGATGCTGTAAGAGGACTTGTTTCAAGACTGCCGCAAAACAATATTTCAGAGGTTCCGATTTTTGAATTTGCAGCTCCTTCTGCTGCGGATTACTCTGAAGCTGATAAGTGCGCAAACAGCATTTTTGACGAAGGCAGCGTACTCGAGCTTTATTCTGGCTTTGGAAGAAGCGCATATACAGCGCTTGCAACCCTGAACGGCGCAACGGTTGGCGTTGTCGCTACCAATAAGAGTGAGAAAAAGCTGAACGCTGACGACGCTTCAAAAATTGCAAGAATGGTAAGAACTTGCGATGCTTTTTCAATTCCTGTATTTACGCTTGTTGACACCAAGGGCTTTGCTTCCTGCGAAAAGGCTCAGAAGTCAGGCGCAGTAAAGCAGCTTGCAAAGGTAGCTGGAGCTTACGCTGAAGCTACAACAATCAAGATTGCCGTTATATTAGGTAAGGCTTATGGTTCAGCATTTATAGCGCTTGCTGGAAAGGGTGCAAATGCCGATCTGGTTTACGCTGTTGACTCAGCTGTAATTTCTTCAATAGAGCCTCTGACTGCCGTTGAGTTTTTACAGCACGACAAGCTTAAGGGTGTAGACGACGTTGCTAAGGCAAGAGAAGCTCTTGCTTTGGAATATGAGCAAAACGAAGCTTCTGCTCAGAAGACAGCTGAGAAGATGGCAATTGATGACGTTATTTTCAAGGAGGAAATAAGATCTTCTCTTATTTCAGCTTTAGAAATGATGGTTGGAAAGAGAGTCTCAACTCTTTCAAAGAAGCATTCAAACAGCCCGTTTTAATTAAAATTTTCTGAAAGGAAAGGTCATTAAGATGAAAAGATATAATATTACTGTAAACGGAACTCCGTATGATGTAGTTGTTGAAGAGGCTGACGCTAACGGCGTTTCAGATCCTGCTCCTGCTGCAGCACCAGCTCCAGCAAAGCCTGCTGCAAAGGCAGAGCCAGCTCCAGCACAGGTAACAGGCGGTACTAATGTTGAATCTCCAATGCCAGGCGTTATTTTAGACGTTAAGGTAAACGTTGGCGATAAGGTAACAGAGGGTCAGGCTTTGTTTGTTCTTGAAGCTATGAAAATGGAAAACGACGTAAACGCACCATGTGCGGGAACTGTTGCGTCTGTAAACGTTTCAAAGCAGGCAAATGTTGAAACAGGAACAGTTTTGGCTGTAATTAAGTAATTTACGAAAGGACAGATAAAATGGCTAAGGTAAAAATTACTGAAACAGTCCTCAGAGATGCTCATCAGTCGCTTATCGCTACAAGAATGACGCTCGACGAAATGCTTCCTATTCTTCCTGCAATGGATAAAATAGGCTACTATTCCTGCGAGGTATGGGGCGGAGCTACCTTTGACTCTTGCCTTAGATTTCTTGACGAGGACCCATGGGACAGATTAAGAGCTATCAGAAAAGCAATGCCGAATACAAAGCTTCAGATGCTTTTCAGAGGACAGAATATGCTTGGATATCGTCATTACGCAGACGATGTTTTAAAATATTTCGTTCAGAAGGCGGTTGCCAACGGAATTGATATTATCAGAATTTTTGATGCACTGAACGATATAAGAAATCTTGAAACCGCAGTTGAAGCCGCCAAGAAAGAGGGCGCTCACGCTCAGATTGCTATCTCTTATACTACTGGTGAAGTGTTTACTGACGAGTATTATGTAGACTACGCCAAGAGAATAGAGTCTATCGGCGCTGATTCAATTTGTATCAAGGATATGGCAGCGCTTCTCACTCCATATGAAACAGAAAAGCTTGTCAAGAAAATCAAGGCTGCTGTTTCTATTCCTGTTCAGCTACATACCCACTACACATCGGGACTTGCTTCTATGTGCTTGCTAAAGGGTGTTGAGGCTGGAGCTGATATAATAGATACAGCTATGTCGCCGCTCGCTCTCGGAACTTCTCATGCGCCTACTGAGTCTATGGTAGCAGCTTTACAGGGAACAGAGTACGATACAGGTCTTGACCTTGTAGCTTTGACTGAGGTAAGAGATTACTTTATGACTCTCCGTGAGAAGTACATCAAAAACGGCTTGCTTGATCCTAAAATGCTGGCAACCGACGCTAACGCTTTGATTTATCAGGTTCCGGGCGGAATGCTTTCAAACCTTCTTTCACAGCTCAAGCAGGCAGGCAAAGAGGATAAGCTTGACGACGTACTTAAGGAAGTTCCAAGAGTTCGTAAGGATGCAGGCTACCCGCCGCTTGTAACTCCAACTTCTCAGATCGTTGGTACACAGGCTGTATTTAACATCATTATGGGTGAAAGATACAAGACAGTAACCAAGGAATTCAAGGGACTTGTAAGAGGCGAATACGGTAAAACTCCAGTTCCTGTCGATCCGGAATTTCAAAAGAAAATTTGCGGCGACGAGGAGCCTATTACCTGTCGTCCTGCTGATTTGCTTGAGCCTGAGCTTGATAAGCTCAGAAGCGAATGCGCAGAGTGGATAGAGCAGGAGGAGGACGTATTGAGCTACGCTCAGTTCCCGAAGGTTGCACCTACATTCTTTGAAAAGAGAAGAAACAAGAAATACGGCATTGACTCAAATCATTCAGACAGCGATAGTAAAGTAATGCCTGTTTAGAAATAGACAAATTTTGAGGGCGAAGACGAATTAAATTTGTGAAAAAACGCCTTTGAAATTACTTGTGAATTTTGATAAAATACTTAATAGTCGAGTAGCATATATGCGTAAGTCCGGACAGATTTTGTGAGGACTTACGCATTATTTGTTTGTCCTCAGGAAAGGGAGAAATAAATAATGGAAGAAAATGTTACTACAAACAAAATGGGATCAGAACCTGTTCACAAGGTTATGCTTAAAATGGCGATACCGATAGTTTTATCTATGGTCTTGCAAGCGGTTTATAATATTGTGGACAGTATTTTTGTGTCCAATATGTCAACTAACGGCGAGGAAGCGCTGAACGCGTTGACACTCGCATTTCCAGTTCAGATGCTAATGGTAGCTGTCGGAATTGGTACAGGTGTCGGAGCTAACGCTTTGATATCCAAGTGTCTTGGCGAAAAGAATTTAAAAAACGCAAGCAAGGCTGCTGGCAACGCTATTTTCTTAGGAATAGTAATTTACGTTGTATTTTTACTTTTCGGTTTATTTGGCGTTGAAGCGTATATCAAAACACAGTCGAGCAACACTCTTATCGTTTCGATGGCGTGCGAGTATTTGAAAATTTGCTGCGTTATATCAATGGGTATAGTATTTTTCTCAATTTTTGAAAAAATGCTTCAGGCGACTGGCAGGTCGATGCTTTCAACAATTTCTCAGATTTTAGGAGCAGTTACCAACATCGTACTCGACCCGATTATGATTTACGGACTGCTAGGCTGTCCTGAATTTGGAGTAAAGGGTGCGGCATACGCAACCGTTATCGGTCAGTGCGTATCCTTCCTGTCAGCCTTTATTTTCCATCTGATTTTCAATAAGGAAATCACCAACAATCCTAAATACCTTGCGCCGTCACTTAAAACAATAAAGCAGATATACCTTATCGGTCTGCCTGCAATTATCGCACAGGCTTTGATGTCCTTTATGACTTATGCGCTAAATATAATTCTGGTAACTGTCGATGAAGCTATGGTTACAGCTTACGGCTTGTACTATAAGATTTATCAGTTCGTACTTTTTGCCGCTTTTGGAATAAGAGATGCTATAACGCCTATCGTTGCGTTTAACTTCGGAATGAGAAGTAAGAAGAGAATCAATGAGGGAATCAAGTACGGACTTATTTATACAATCGTTGTAATGATTTTAGGAACGGCTATTATTGAAATTTTTGCAAAGCCGTTTGCAAGCCTTTTCGGCCTGTCGGGAATTACCAACAGCTATCTTATGAGCGCTATGAGAATCATTACTTTAAGCTTTGTTTTTGCTGGAATCAACATTGCGCTTCAGGGCGTTTTCCAGGCTCTTATGGGTGGACTCGAATCGCTTATTATTTCAGCTTTAAGACAGCTTGTGCTTATAGTACCGCCCGCTTATATGTTTGCGTTGATTGCGAGAAATAATAGCGATATGTCCTTTACAATCTGGTTTACATTCCTGTTTGCTGAGGTTGTAACAGCAGTAGTTGCATATTTTTTGATGAAGAGAATTTACAATAAGCGAGTAAAATAGCCAAAACAGATCCGGGTAACACTTGTTAAAATCCCTGCTGTAAAAAATACAGCGGGGATTTTTTATTTTGGCAAAAATATTAAAACCTTACACATAGCATTTGACTTATAGCACCCTTAGTGATATACTCAAAATAGAATATTTGTAAAGGAGGAATGGTTGTGCAGACAGCGGTGCTTTATTTGGTTATTCCGTGCTACAATGAGCAGGAGGTTCTGCTTGATTCCGCAAAAAAGCTTAAAGACAAAATGGTTTCGCTGATGGAAGAGGGCAAGATTTCCTACAAGAGTAAAATAGTGTTTGTAAACGACGGCTCAAAGGATAAGACATGGGATATAATTTGCGGGCTTCACAAGCGTGACGACCTTTTCTCAGGTATTAAGCTTACAAGAAACAGAGGTCATCAGAACGCTCTTTTAGGCGGACTTATGACTGTAAAGGACGACTGCGACGTAACAATTTCTCTTGATGCAGATTTGCAGGATGATATAAATGCCATTGATGAAATGCTTGAAAAGTATTATGACGGCTGCGATATAGTTTACGGAATAAGAGATAACCGAAAAACCGATTCGAGATTTAAACGAGCTACCGCTCAGTGCTATTATAAGCTGCTTAAAATAATGGGCGCTGAAATCAAGTACAACCATGCAGATTACAGGCTTATGTCAAAACGAGCGCTTGAGGGACTAGAAGGCTTCAAGGAGGTAAATCTGTTTCTCAGAGGAATCGTTCCGCTTATCGGTTATAAGTCGGCAGAGGTTTACTATAAAAGGGGAGAGCGCCTGGCAGGCGAGTCAAAGTACCCGCTGAGAAAAATGATTGCGCTTGCCTTTGAGGGAATAACATCATTCTCAATCAAGCCAATTCGCTTTATTACCTTTTTGGGAATTTTCATTTTCTGTGTCAGTATAATAATGCTTATATATTTCCTGATTCGCCATTTTACAGGTGCTACAGTTCAGGGCTGGACTTCAATTGCCGTTTCCGTCTGGGCGATTGGAGGCTTGCAGCTTTTTGCTATTGGAATAATCGGCGAATACATCGGTAAGGTATATCTTGAAACGAAAGAACGTCCGAAGTTTATAATTGAGGAATACTTAAAGTAAGTGCAAAACAAAAAAGCCTTGAAACGACTATTGTCATTTCAAGGCTTTAATGGTGCCGCTAACCGGACTTGAACCGGTACGGATTATTAGTCCGAGGGATTTTAAGTCCCTTGTGTCTGCCTATTCCACCACAGCGGCATTGTCTTCAAAATTACTAATCTATTATACAATTATTTTTCGCCCTTGTCAATAGCTAAACTCAACATTTTTTGCACGCCCAGGATGTTGACAAATGGAAAATAAAGGTGTATAATACATAAAGCAATGAAGCTGAAGCATCTAGCCGGCGTTTCGGCTTTTATTATTTTTACTATGTCTTTACAAAGCCAGATTGCCGGTTTTTACACAGGAAAAATTTTTGGTAAAAACTTCTTACAAATTGGTTACAAATAGTGCTGTTTCCTTGCAAATAATAAAAATTGGTGGTATCATAATTTAATGAGAATTTTATCCGTATGAACACTGCCGTTTATATTTTCAGGAATTTTGGCAGCTTTTGCGAATAGAATATATTTTGTGGGTAATGTCTTAACAATGGCTTTATTTTGGAGAATTAAATGAGTAGATTTAAAGATAATCCTTTAAGACCTTATTTTAAAAAGCTGATTTTTAAAATGCTCCTGATGCTGATAATAACATATATTATTACAGCTCTTATTTCCTTTAGCATTGACATTAAGATGATTATCGGCTTGCTTGTGGGCTTTGCGTTTATGCTCCTGTCCTATTTGTTTATGGCGGATTCAATGTATACAGCTTTAACTACAAGAAAAGCGCACGCAAAGGGAATAGTAATGACAAGCTACCTGGTAAGATATGTTCTGCTTTTAGGAATTTGCATATCAGGTTATAAGCTTAAGATCTTAAATCCGTTTGGCGTTTTAATTCCACAATTTTACCCTAGAATAGCAATGACAATAGATAATTTTTCAGATAAGGAAGTGAAGAAAAATGCAGATGCAAATGATAAGTACAGCGGCTCTTGACGTTCACGGACCTAAAGTCGTATTTACAATTCCTGGAATCGACTGGAAGATTACCGAAACGGTTGTAGTAGGCTGGATATTGATTGCAGTATTTTGGATTTTGTGCATTTTCCTTACAAGAAATCTAAAGAAGAAGCCTGAAACCAAGCGCCAGATTATTGCTGAGATGCTGGTAAAATCAGTAAATAATATGGTTCGGCAAAATATGGGCGAGAGGTATATGAAGTATGCGCCCTATATTGCAATGCTTATAAGCTATGCCGCTGTCGGAAGCCTTGTCAGTCTTTTAGGACTCAGATCAATTACTGCTGACGTTAATACGACAATAACGTGGGGCGTTTTAACCTTTATTCTGATGATTTATGAGAAAATCCGAAAGAACGGATTTTTAGGCTACCTGAAGGGTTACACACAGCCTGTTGCAGTAATTACGCCGATTAACATTATAAGCGAGGTTGCAACTCCTGTTTCAATGGCTTTCCGTCTTTTCGGAAATATCGCAGGCGGAATGGTTATCACGGGAATTTTATACTACGCTTTAGCGTCACTTTCAAGCATTCTTCATCTGAGCTTTGCAATAGGACCGTTTGCCATAAATGTATTTCAGGTTGGTATACCAGCAGTTTTAAGCGTATATTTTGACCTGTTTACAGGCTGTATACAAGCGTATATTTTTGCAACCCTGACAATGGTAAACGTAGCACAGGATTAACAACTTGAGGTTTTTGACAGGAGGACATTATGAACCCTGAAACTATAGTTTATGCTTGCTCTGCAATTGGCGCTGGAGCAGCAATGATTGCAGGAATAGGCCCTGCAATAGGAATAGGAAACGCAGCAGGAAAAGCAGTTAACGCCTGCACTCGGTTTCCTGAAAGAACAGGCGACTGCCTGAGAACAATGTTTATCGGCTCTGCCGTCAGCGAAAGTACAGGAATTTATTCTCTTGTAGTAGCTCTTTTGCTGATGTTTGCAAACCCGTTTATTGGACAACTTTAAGTAATTGACAGCACTAAGCTGTTGAAATAATAAAAGCAATTTTGTTTGGAGGAAAAAACTATGGATATGGAACTTTTAGCAAGAGCAATCGTTTTAGGTGCGTCCGCTATCGGTGCAGGACTTGCAATGATAGCAGGTATCGGACCTGGTATTGGTGAAGGATACGCAGTAGGTAAAACAATTGAATCTATCGCAAGACAGCCTGAAGCTTCCGGCGACTGCACAAGAACGATGTTTATCGGTTGTGCCGTTTCAGAGTCAACGGGTATCTATGCTTTTGTAGTTGCGCTTCTTTTGATGTTCGCAAATCCGTTTATCGGAAGTCTTTAAAAACCGGGTTTGCCCCTGAGATTAAGCTTTAATAGCCTTCGGGGCTTACCTTACTTTCAAAACGTAAAATCGGGAGGTAATTATGGTTAATATGATTTTAGCTGAAACTCCTTTTTTCTCAATTGATTTAGATACTATAATCCCAATGCTTATAAATACTCTTTTGCTGTTTTTGGTATTGAAGCATTTTCTGTTTAAGCCGGTAAACAAGGTTTTGGATGAAAGAATGAATGAGGTTGACGAAACCTACTCCAAAGCGAATGAAGCTAAGGACAACGCATTAAAGCTTGAAAATGAGTATTCAGAAAAAATGGCTGGCGTTAAGGCTGAATCAGCTCAGATTCTCCAATCTGCAACTGCCAGAGCTAACAGCAAGAGCGACGAGATTATAAACAGTGCTAAAGAGCAGGAAAAGGGAATTGTCGACCGTGCCAACGCTGAAATTGAAGTTGAAAAGAAGAGAGCTACCAATGAAATCAAGTCGGAGATAACCGATCTTGTTTTTGACGTCGCTCAGAAGGTTGTAGACAAAAATATTTCAACGTCTGACAACGAGAAGATGATTGAGGAGTTTATAAACAATGTAGGTGAAATTCAATGACAGGCTCTTTTGAAAAGAATTACGCAACTGCGCTGTTTGAGCTTTGCATAGAAAACGACTGCCTTGAAAGCGTATACGAGGAATTTTTGTGTGTAACACAAATTTTTGAGCAAAATCCAGATTTCGTAAAGCTTTTAAAACTTCCAACAGTAGAATGGAAGGACAAGGAAGCCTTGCTTACTGATGCCTTTGAAGGAAAGCTCAGCGAGATTATGTTTAATTTCTTAAACGTAATGGCTAAAAAGGGCAGAGCAGGTGACGCAGCAGCTATCTTTGCGGAATTTAAAGCTTTGTATAATGAAAAGATGAACATTCTTGAGGTAACTGCGACCACAGCTATTCCTTTAAGCGATACGCTAAGAGAAAAGCTGATTGATAAGCTGACGGTTGTATCAAATAAGAAGATTGTTTTAAAAGAGTGCGTTGATAAGAATATAATTGGTGGAATTGTTTTAAGCTACAATAATACTGAAATTCACGCAAGCGTTCGTGATAAGCTTGATAAACTAAAAGCGCAAATAAATTCTGTCGTTGTATAGAATTGGGAAAGGTATGGTAAGTACTTATGAATTTACGTCCTGATGAAATTACGGGTATTTTAAAAGAGCAAATAAAAGATTATAAATCAAAGCTTTCGCTCGAAGATGTCGGAACAGTTGTTACTGTCGGTGACGGTATCGCTAAAATTCACGGGCTCGAAAAGTGTATGGCTGGAGAGCTTCTGGAATTTGAAGGCGGCGTAATGGGAATGGCTCAGAATCTGGAGCAGGAATTTGTCGGCGCCGTTTTGCTTGGTGATGATTCTGACATCAAAGAGGGAAGTCAGGTTAAGAGAACAGGCAGAATCGTTTCGGTCCCGGTAGGAGAAGCAATGCTCGGCAGAGTTGTAAACGCTTTGGGTGAACCGATTGATGGCAAGGGCGAAATCTTTACAACTGAAACCCGCCCGATAGAATCTCCAGCATTTGGAATTATCGCAAGAAAGTCTGTAAACAAGCCACTTCAGACAGGTATCAAATCAATCGACTCTATGATTCCTATCGGAAGAGGTCAAAGAGAGCTTATTATCGGCGACAGACAAACTGGTAAAACAACAATTGCTCTTGACACAATCATCAATCAGTCTGACAAGGATTGTTTGTGTATTTATGTTGCGATTGGACAGAAAAATTCAACTGTCGCAAACGTAGTTGATACACTGGATAAAGCAGGAGCTATGAAGTATACAATCGTCGTTTCGGCAGCAGCTAGTGAAAAGGCTCCGATTCAATATATTGCGCCTTATTCTGGCTGCGCTATGGCTGAATACTTTATGCTTCAGGGAAAGGACGTTTTGATTGTTTACGACGACCTTTCAAAGCACGCAGTAGCTTATAGAACTATGTCGCTGTTACTTCAGAGACCAACAGGTAGAGAAGCTTATCCTGGCGACGTATTTTACCTCCATTCAAGACTTTTGGAGCGTGCTTGTAATTTAAGTGATGAATACGGCGGCGGCTCAATAACAGCCCTTCCGATTATCGAAACGCAGGCCGGAGATGTATCAGCATATATTCCTACAAATGTTATTTCAATTACCGACGGACAGATTTTCTTGGAGTCTGAGCTTTTCTTCTCAGGTATAAGACCTGCTGTAAACCCTGGTATTTCAGTTTCCCGTGTTGGCGGTAACGCTCAGATAAAGGCTATGAAAAAGGTTTCAGGTTCTCTGAAGCTTATGTATTCTCAATATATGGAGCTGCAATCCTTCTCGCAGTTCGGTTCAGACCTTGACGCTGATACCAAAAAGCGTCTTGAACAGGGCGAGAGAATAGTTGAAGTTTTAAAGCAGGGTAAGAGCTCACCGCTTAGCGTTGAGGATCAGGTGTTGATTATTTATGCAGTTGTAAACGATTATCTGGATGAAATCCCAGCTTCAAAGGTTACAGACTGTCAGGACAGCCTGTTCAGATTTATGCATTATTCTCACCCTGAAATTGTAGATTCAATCACGCAAACCAAGGACTTGACGAAAGAAAATGAGGAGGCGCTTAAAGAGGCGCTTGTGGAGTTCTTAAAAACATACAAGAAGGAATCTCTGTAAAGGTGGCGATAAAACGTGGCAACAGCTAATATAAAGGACGTTAAAAGGCGAATTAAAAGCGTTGAAAGCACAATGCAGATAACTAAAGCTATGGAGCTTGTTGCTTCGTCTAAGCTCAGAAAAGCAAAGGAAAACGCTATTCAGGCGCAACCGTATTTTAAGACGCTTTACGAAACGCTCAAAAACATATCGCTTAATTCGTCGGGCACGGTCAAGAATGACAGTGTAGCTGAAAAGAAGGCTCTGCTTGTAGTAATTGCGGGCGACAGAGGTCTTGCTGGCGGCTTTAACCACAACGTATTAAAGCTTGCGCAGGAGCGAATTGACAGCCTTATAAATGACGGCTTTGCAATTTCTGTTATGCCGATTGGCAAAAAATCAATCGAGTATTTTTCAAAGCGCAGCTACGATATATACGATCAGCGAGCGCAATTTGCTGAAAATGCGTCTGTTTATGATTGTCTTGACATTTCAGACGACGTCGTTTCAAAATACACAAGGGGAGAGCTTGCAAGGGTAGAAATCTGCTATACAACCTTTGCTAACACTCTTTCTCAGATTGCCAAAAACGTAACTGCTTTTCCGTTTGAAGTAACGCAAGAACAAAAGCCTGAGGAATCAGAGGAGCAAACGGATACCAAGCACAAATATAAGGCGTCGGTTATATACGACCCATCTCCTGAAGAGGTTCTGAAGCTGCTTTTACCTAAATATTTCGGAGGACTTTTATACGGAGCTGTGGTTGATTCATACGCCAGCGAGCAAGCGGCAAGACGAACAGCAATGGAGGCTGCAAGCGACAATGCACAGGAAATGATTGATAACTTGTCGTTATTATATAACAGAGCCAGACAGGCTCAGATTACTCAGGAACTCACTGAAATTGTTTCGGGTTCTATGAAGAACAGCGATTAGAAAGGCGGCGAAAACCCATGAGCGAAAAAAATATAGGAAGTATTGTACAGATTGTCGGCGCTGTAGTTGACATAAATTTCCCTGTAAATAACCTTCCGAATCTTTTGAATGCTATTGAAATTAAGAACGGCGACAATCTTATAGTTGTCGAGGTCGCTCAGCACATTGGCGACGATACCGTAAGATGTATCTCTATGAGCTCGACAGACGGTCTTGTTCGTGGAATGGAGGCTGTTGATACAGGAAGTCCTATAAAGGTTCCTGTCGGAAAAGAAACCCTGTCTAGAATGTTTAATCTTCTCGGCGAGCCTATCGACAACAAGCCGCAGGTTGAAACCAAGGAAAAATGGTCTATCCACAGAGATCCGCCGTCATTTGATGAGCAGATTGCTTCAAGCGACGTTCTCGAAACAGGAATAAAGGTAGTTGACCTTATTGCTCCGTACTTAAAGGGCGGTAAAATAGGTCTTTTCGGCGGTGCTGGCGTTGGAAAAACAGTTCTTATTATGGAGCTTATCAACAACATTGCCAAGGAGCACGGCGGAATTTCAGTATTCACAGGCGTTGGCGAGAGAACTCGTGAGGGTAACGACCTTTACAACGAAATGATTGAATCTGGCGTTATCGACAAAACCGTCTTGGTGTACGGTCAGATGAATGAGCCGCCTGGAGCAAGAATGAGAGTTGGTCTTTCAGGACTGACGATGGCGGAATATTTCAGAGATGTTGAAGGTCAGGACGTTCTTCTGTTTATCGATAATATTTTCAGATTTACACAGGCAGGTTCAGAGGTTTCAGCGCTTTTAGGAAGAATGCCTTCAGCCGTTGGTTATCAGCCAACTCTTGCTACCGAAATGGGTGCGCTTCAGGAGAGAATTACTTCAACCTCCAAGGGTTCTATCACATCAGTTCAGGCGGTTTATGTTCCTGCCGATGACTTGACAGACCCTGCTCCTGCGACGACGTTTGCTCACCTTGACGCTACTACCGTTCTTTCAAGAAGCATAGCGTCACTCGGAATTTATCCAGCAGTTGACCCACTGGAATCCAACTCAAGAATCTTAGACCCTGAAATTGTCGGAAAAGAGCATTACGAAGTAGCTCGTGAGGTACAGTCGATTCTTCAAAGATACAAAGAGCTTCAGGATATTATTGCAATTATGGGTATGGATGAGCTTTCCGAAGAGGATAAGCTGACCGTAAACAGAGCAAGAAAGGTTCAGCGTTTCCTGTCGCAGCCATTCTCAGTTGCAGAGCAGTTTACCGGAATGAAGGGTAAGTATGTTCCTATCAAGGAAACGATAAGAGGATTTAAGGAAATTATCGAAGGTAAGCACGACGATATTCCTGAATCTGCATTCTTGTTTGTTGGAACTATTGACGAGGCGGTTGAAAAAGCTAAAAATTCTAAGTAGGTGAATCCTTAATGAATTCGTACAAACTCAAAATTATAACTCCAGAGAAAACCTTTTTCGACGGAGAAACAACGCAGATTGTTGTGCGTACCTCTGAGGGCGACACAGGAATTTTAGCTGGCCATATAGACTATGTTTCAAATATTCTGACAGGTCCCTTGAAGGTAAAGCAAATTGAAACTGACGAGTATAGAATTGCGGCGGTAGCTGACGGAATAATGGTAGTTGCAAACGGCGAGGTAACTATTTTACCTCAATCTGCCGAATGGGCGGACGAGATTGACATTGACAGAGCCGAAACCGCTAAAAAGCGTGCTGAGGAAAAAATTGCCGAAGCTAAAGAGTCGGGTGCAGCATTTGACTTTGCTGAAGCAAAGCTTAAAAGAGCGCTTACCAGAATTTCAGTTTACAACGGTCAGAAGTAAACGACTTTAATATTTGAAAAACGAAAACCCTGAGGATAAATTTCCTCAGGGATTTTTTATGCCCGGATTTTAAATTTTATCTTTCCTTGACCTTTTGTACCTTCAGAAGATTTGTAGTTCCAGCAACTCCTAAAGGCACACCGCCCGTAATAACCGCTATATCGCCGTCAGTTACGTATCCAAGCTTTAAAGCAGTATCAATAGCGTGGTCGATAAGCTCGTCTGTATTATACATCTCTTCAACTATTCCAGGATATATGCCCCAGGACATATTAAGCTGTCTGCAGGTTATAGGACTTGTAGTAAGTCCTACAATAGGGCAGTCAGGACGATATTTTGAAACCATTCTTGCTGTGCTTCCGCCCTTGGTTAAAGCAATAATAGCTCCTGCGTTTAAGTCGTGAGCAGTGGTTACAGTTGCGTGAGAAATAGCGTTTGTAATGCTGAGATTTGTATTATACGTTTTTAGGGAGAAGTCATGCGAGTAGTTTATGTCCTTCTCAGTTGTTTCAGCAATAAGAGCCATAGTCTTGACCGCTTCAACAGGGAAGTCGCCCGCAGCCGTTTCGCCGCTTAGCATAATAGCTGAGGTTCCGTCGTAAATAGCGTTTGCAACGTCAGTAATTTCAGCCCTTGTCGGCCGTGGGTTGTGAATCATTGATTCAAGCATCTGAGTAGCAGTTATAACCTGCTTTCCCGCATTATAAGCCTTGCTTATAAGCTCCTTCTGGATAGCTGGAATCTGCTCAAACGGAATTTCAACTCCCATATCTCCTCTGGCAACCATTATTCCGTCAGCTGCCTCTAAAATTTCATCAATGTTTGCAACGCCGTCCATATTTTCGATTTTTGCAATGATTTTAGGAGTTGTCCAACCCAGCGACTGAGTAAAGTTTCTGAGATAAGAAACGTCAGCTCCGCTTCTGACGAATGAAGCCGCAATAAAATCAAAGCCCATTTTTGCGCCGAACTGTAAGTCGAGCATATCTCTGTCGCTGATGTAAGGCATTGAAAGACGAACTCCGGGGACGTTTACGCCCTTGTTGTCTGAAATAACTCCTCCGTGAATAACCTCGCAGATTATTTCGGTACCGTCAATTTTTATAACCTTAAGCTCGATAACACCGTCGTTGATTAAAATCGACGAACCGATTCTTACGTCCTCAGGAAGCTTCGCAAAGGTAATCGAACCTCGCTCCTTAGTTCCCAGAACGTCCTCAGTCGTCAGTGTAAAGGTATCTCCGTCAGAAACCTCAACGCTGCCATTTTCAAACTTTTTAAGTCGTATTTCAGGGCCTTTGGTGTCAAGCATTGTAGCGATCGGAAGATTAAGCTCCTCTCTGATTTTTACGATTTGATTGAATCTCTTTTCGTGAGTTTCATAATCGCCGTGCGAAAAGTTAAATCTCGCTACGTTCATACCGCTTGTCATTAAATCTCTTATAATCTGTTCGTCATCGGTAGCAGGACCGATAGTACATACAATTTTGGTCTTTCTCATAAGCTGTTCTCCTTGATTTTGTGAAGGCTATTGCCATAAGATTAGTATATCATTTTCAAAAGTATCTGGTCAATTACATTCTGTGCTTTTTACAATATTTTTCAAAATTTTGAGGACTGAAGCTCGAAAACATAATCGTCCATAACAAAGCCGCTGCCTATATCTGTAACTTCACTTCTTATTATGTCCATTCCCATTTTCTTGTATGCAGCTATTGCTCGTCCGTTGTGCTTGTTAACTGTAAGCCAGATGCTTGACAGTTCCTTATTTGCCGCGTACTTTTTAAGGAAATCAAACGTACAGCCAAGGTAACCCTTTCCTCTGTACTCGCTTAAAATATAGAGCTTTGAAAGAAAAAGCGTATTGTCACTCTTTGGACAAATTGCAATAAATCCAACAGTCATATCACCGTCGCACAAAAAATAATACTCATAGTCTGTTTCAAATGAAGCTTTAATAGCGTCAAAGCTCAAAAACTTTTCAAGCATATAGTCAATCTGCTCGGTTGTTATCATCTGTGCGAACGCTTCGTGCCAGACGCCGTCCGCCATTTTTACCAGGTCTTTGATTTCCTCATCTGTTTTTACAATTTTCGTTTCCATATTTACACTTCCATTTTTTAAAATTCCTACCTTAATTATACGGGAATAGCTAATAATTGTCAACAGATAAAGCCGCCAGTCATAATCGGACAACTATTCACATACTATTTTGTAGGAGTAAAGAAAGGAGCCGATTATGAACAACAAATACCTTTATACCCTTGACCTTTTATCGCTCGGAATTAAAAACGCTATAGAGAAGCTCTCCCTTTCAGATCTTCAAAAAATCTGCGAAATAAGGCTTCGGGTGGGAAACTACTTAACCGTAAAAGCGCAGGACAACGAATACTTTGTAACTTATGGCGGAAATTTATCCCTTTCTACTGCAAATGCAATCAAGGTTTATAAAAATGATATTGAGTACACCTATCTTCGCTCGTTTGACAACTCTCTTTATAGCTTTGAACAGGAGCTTAAAAGCGGCTTTATTACAACTCAGGGCGGAAACAGGGTAGGCTTTTCCTCTTCATTTATTTACGACAATGGTGAAATTTCAAGAATCAATGATATAACAGGCATAAACATCAGAATTGCAAGAGAGGTAAAATACTGCTCAAAGAAAATTTTTGAGGCAGTCAGCTTCAAAGAGCCTGTAAGCCTGCTTATTTGCGGTCCGCCTGCAAGCGGCAAAACCACCGTTTTAAGAGACCTTGCAAGAGAGCTTGGAAACAAGTTTTCAGTAACAATAATTGACGAGAGAAATGAAATTGCTGCCGCCGATAACGGTATTATAGAAAACGACGTCGGCAAGCTTACAGACGTTTTAAGCGGCGTTTCAAAGCAGGAGGGTATTGTGCGAGCTGTAAGGCTTTTGTCGCCGAAATATATAATCTGCGATGAAATAGGCTCAAAGAAAGAGCTTTCAAGCTTTGAATATCTTTTTAACTCTGGCGTCAAGCTGATAGCAACCACTCACGCACAGTCGGTAGACGAAGCTACAGAGAAGCCTCTTATCAGAAGGATGCTAAAGAAACGATTCTTTGATACAATTATTTGCCTTTCAAAAGACAAAAAGATTTGCGAGATAAAAAACCTCCAGGAAGAGAGCGTTAAGAATGTTCATTAAGTATACAGGCGTTTTGCTAATTTTTATTACTCTTTGTCTGCTAGGACGCCAAAAATCAGTTGCAACGCAAAGAGAGCTTGATACAATAAGAAGCTTATATGATAAGCTTGTAAGCTGTAAGCTGTCGCTAAAATTCAACAAAATGCGCTCGAGCAAAATTGTAGCTGATTTAAGGCAAGTCTGCGACAGGATAAACGATAAAGAAGTAAACAAGCTCATAGCGGATCTTTGTAAGAGTGTTGGTACAACGCCGCTTGACGGTCAGTTGTTGCTGTTTGAAGGCTGCGAGGAACGCTTGAAGCTAAAGCTTAATGAGCTTGAAAAGAAAACGCCGGTTAAATGTAAGCTGTATAGCTCTCTTGGTGTGTTGTCTGGTGCTTTTTTAGCAATTATTCTTATTTAGGAGAAGCAAAATGGAAGTTGATTTGATTTTTAAAATAGCGGGTGTTGGAATTATAGTATCAATTCTGAACATCCTGCTTAAAAAAGCCGAACGGGACGAGCAGGCAATGATGATAACAATTGCAGGACTTGTTATAGTTTTAATACTTGTAATAAATCAGGTCAGCGAGCTGTTTGAAACAATTAAGAGTTCGTTCGGTTTTTGATAAATGGATATCATTTTAATTTGCGCTTTAAGCATTGTAGCTTGTGCGGTTTGCAAGCTGCTTGAAAAGGAAGCTCACGAATTTTCATTCATAATCACCGCAAGCGTAGCTGTACTGATTATGATAATTCTTGTATCCAATGTCAGCGACATAACAAAAACGGTTGAGTCGCTGCTTAATAAAATCAGCATTGACAAGGAGTTTTCAGAAATTCTGTTCAAGAGCATAGGCGTTTGCTTTATAACTTCCTTGTCAAGCGATTTATGCAAAGACTGCGGCGAAAGCGCAATGGCTTCAAATGTTAAAATGTTCGGAAGAATTACCGTTCTGCTTCTGGCAATGCCTCTGTATTCCTCGGTAATTTCTTTGATTGACGAGATGTTAGGTTAAATATGAGGGTGTTAAAAATTGTTCTTTGCGTTTTTCTTATAGCATTTTTAGTTCCAACGCTTAGTGCTGATGCAGATGATATTGACGAGTTTCTGAGCGATACTGATAAAACGCTGACAGAGGTGCTGCCCGATGATGCTCAAGACCTTATGAGTGAAAACGATATTTCCTTTGATAGTCCTGAAAATGTTGACAAGCTGTCAGCTACCTACTGGCTTGAGCTTATCAGAGATACTGTGCTACAAAATATAAAAAATCCGCTGACGTTGATGGGCGAAATGCTTATAGTAATAATTATTCTGACAATGACAAAAAGTCTGCTTGAGGATAACGGCGATATGGATTCAATTTTAGCGGTTATTGCATCCCTTGCAAGCGTTGGAATTTTATATCCGTCAATAAGCCGCTGCTTAAACATAGTAACCGAAACAATTACAGCCGCAACGGTATTTATGTATTCTTATGTTCCTGTATTTTCAAGCATTTTAGCAGCAGGCGGCAGCACATCTTCAGGCATTTCCTACTATGTGACAATTCTTTCCGTTTGCGAAATCATAGGCTTTTTTATAGAAAACCTACTAGTTCCCTTTATGAGCTTTACAATTGCCGTTTCCGTCGTCGAAGCTATCAACCCTGCTCTTATGGGTATAAATCTTTCAGGCTCGCTGAAAACGATTTCAAAGTGGATATTAGGACTTATTTCATCAATTTTTATAGGCGTTATTTCAATTCAGGGTATTATAGGTCAGGCTTCTGACACGCTTGGCACAAGAGCTATTAAATTTGCCGCTTCAAGCTTTATTCCGGTTGTCGGCGGAGCTGTAAGCGACGCTTATCAGACAGTAGTCAGCAGTATGAGCTACATAAAATCAGGCGTTGGAATTGTCGGAATTATAGCAATCGTATTTTCAGTTCTTACACCTGTTGTAACGGTTGTAATTTTAAAGGCTGTCCTTTCAATAACCAGGGGAATAAGCACGTTTTTCGGCCAGCAAAATATATCCTGTCTTTTAGGCGGAATAAACTCTGTTTTGTCAATCATTTTAGGAATTTTGGCCTGCTTTACCCTGATATTTATAATTGCAACTGCCGTAATGATGATGCTTAGTATGAACGTGGTGTAGCAATGGAGCTTATAAAGGAAATTATCAAAGCGTTTTGCGTAATAGGAATCATCCTTTCAATCACAGAATATCTGCTTCCGAACAACGACTACAAAAAGTGTGTGAAATTTATCATCGGACTGATTTTTATAATTTCAGTTGTAAGTCCGTTTTTCGAGGACGGCTTGAGCCTGAACTTAAATATTGTAGATTCACCAGATTTAAGTAAAATTGAAAGCCTCGAACAAGAGGTAACAGATGCTTTAGTTGAGGACTACAAAGAAAGCCTTGAAAGCAGTATTACGCAGACGCTCAAAGAAAATGGCATAGATGTTTTATCTGTTGACATTAAAGCAATAAGTGATGAATACAATAATATTGAAATTGAAAAAATAGTTGTTTCAAGCGATGATAGCGAAAAAGAAATCCAAAACGTAATAAAAGACCTTTTAGAAACAGAGGATATAGAAATTGAAATCAAAAAGAATTGACTTAAAAGCGTTTATATCAAGTCAAAGGGAGAAATTCAAAAAGAACAAAAAGCTTTGTGTAATAGTTGTTGTAGGAGTGCTGGGAATGATTTTAATTTTACTGTCAGAGCTGTTTGATTCTTCCGATAAAGAGGTTAAGACACAAACGGTTGCTGACGATTATTACAGCACAAGCACAGCCTACAAGGACAAAATACAAAGCGAGCTTTTATCAATTATAAAGAAAATCGACGGAGTAGGGGAGGTCGATATACTCGTCACTGTTGACGGAACTACCGAGTATGTATACGCTGAGGAGCTTGACACGCAAAGCAACGAAAGCGACGATAGTCAAAGCGAGGACTACACAAACAAAGTAGTAATTATCGACGAGGACGGAAACCAGAAGCCGCTTATTAAGAAAATAGTTGAACCAAATGTCACAGGCGTGCTTGTAGTTTGCAGCGGCGGCGACAGGTACGAAATAATCGAAAAGGTTTACAGAGCGGTAAGCACCGCTTTGAATATACCCACAAGCAGCGTTTGCGTTGTCAAGGGGTAGCAAGAAAGGATAGATATTTATGAAAAAGTTTAATTTCATTATTGGAAAGAAGCAGATAATTCTGACCTGCCTGACTCTGATTTTAGGAGCGGCAATTTATGTAAACTATGTCGTTTCAGATTCAGATACAATTTCTGAAACTGATGTTGTTGAAAACTCGTCGAAAACTTATGGCACAGCAGCGTTTGTAAGCGAAACGGCTGACGAAAGCGAAGACGAAGAGGTAGACTACTTTGAACAGGCAAGACTTGACAGACTTGAATCAAGAGATACAGCCGTTCAAACGCTTCAAAGTATATTAAATGGCGGAGATTCAACCGAAGAGGAACAGGCTGTAGCTGCTAAAAGCGCTGAAGCTGTGAGCAATTATATTGAAAAGGAAAGCACAATAGAAAGCTTGCTTTTAGCCGCAGGCTTTGAGGACGCAGTAGTTTATCTTGATGAGGATGGAGCAAATATAGTGGTAAAAAGCGGCGATTTAGACGCTGATTCTATCGCTCAGATCAAAGACATTTTATTAAGCGAGGTTGAGGTAGAATCCGAAAACATACGAATTTTTGATGTCAAATAGTTGTATTTATCGGATTTTAATGCTATAATGAATACAAGCAGTTTAACCAGACTCAGGAGGTTTATAATGTTTGATTCAAATACGGCATTCAGCATCAGCAAGGACAGTCTTGTGGCTATGGTTGAAAAAATAATTTCCGAAACTGACGGAGCCAGTCTTGTCCCGATTGCGGAAAATAAGCTACTTTCTAAAATCTCACCACGACTTATAAGGCATTGCGTTAAGATAAACTTTAAAAACGGAGTAATAGAGGTTTTCGCTTCAATAAATATGAAGCGAGGCTGTGTGGTTGCCGCCGTTTGTGAATCAATGCAAAATAATATAAAAAAGACAATACAGGATATGACAAGTGCAGTCGTTAGCAAGGTCAGCATAACGCTTGTAGACTGCATATCCTAAAGGACGTGAAAAATATGAACGAATTGCTAGGATATAGAGAATCTGCTTTTTTAATGCTTTTTGAAAATAAGTTTTTAAACGAAGACTTCGACGAGCTTTTTGAAACAGCCAGAGAGATTGAGTGTATAAATCTTGGAAGCAAGACAAGAAAGCTTGTCTGGGATGTATTAAATAACAACGACCATATAAATGAAATCATTCAAAGCTACAGCACAACCAGAGCTGTTTCAAGAATACCAAAGCTCAACGTAACCGTTCTGAGCATAGGTATTGCGGAAATTTTATACGGATATAATATTCCCGTAAAGGTTGCTATTTCTGAAGCTATGAAGCTAGTCGACAAATACGGACTTGAAGGCGACGTAAAGTTTGTAAACGGAGTGTTTGGCTCCTTCGCAGAGAGTTTGTAAAAATGTCTTTGATTTTAGGAATTGATACCAGCAATTATACTACATCCGCCGCACTTTACGATTCTTGTAAAAATAAGCTTTACGGTGAGAAAATGCTTTTGCCAGTAAAGAGCGGAGAGCGTGGGATCAGGCAGTCTGACGCTGTTTTTCATCATACCAGACAGCTGCCGATTGTTCTTGAAAAACTGATGCAGAATGAGACTGAACCTGTAAGCGCAGTTTGCGCATCAGTTTCTCCTACCAGTCAAAGCGGATCTTATATGCCTTGCTTTTTGGTGGGAAGCGGTACAGCCCAGAGCCTATCTTACATAAGTAAAATCAAATATATAAGGACCACTCATCAGACAGGTCATATTTTAGCGGCAGCATATTCAGCAAAACGGTTCGATTTAGTTTTAAATCGTCAACCGTTTTTGGCGTTTCATATAAGCGGAGGAACGACCGACTGTCTGCACGTAAGCTTTGATGAAAACGGTGAGATAATAGTTTCTCTTGCTTCAAAATCCAGAGATTTAAAGGCGGGACAAGCTATAGACAGAACAGGCGTTATGCTGGGACTTAAATTTCCTTGCGGCAAGGAGCTTGAAAAGCTGGCTCAGAATTCAACCAGGCAGTTTAAAATAAATCTCAGGCTAATAGACGGTGATTGCTCACTTTCAGGCGTTGAAAATAAATGCAGGCAAATGTATGAAAACGGTGAGAGCAGGGAAGACATCTCAGCGTTTTGTCTCGAATATATTTATACTGCTCTTCGATTGATGACAAATTATCAAATTGAGCGCTTCGGCGATATTCCTATTATTTTCGCAGGCGGTGTAATGTCAGACAAGATTATTGCAGATAAGCTTAAAAGAGAATTTTCAAATTCTTATTTTGCCGAAGCTGATTTTTCCTGCGATAACGCTTATGGCATCTGCCTGTACGCAGCATACAAAGAAGGATTGATATAAATGGCGTCTATTCTTACAGTTTCTCAGATTAACAGATATATTTCCAGCAAAATTAAAAGCGATTTAAAGCTCAGAGGTCTTTCTGTTAAGGGAGAAATTTCAAATTACAGACAAACAACAAGCGGTCACATATATTTTTCGCTAAAGGACGAGCAGTCGCTTATCCGATGCGTAATGTTCGCAGGTAACGCTCGCAATTTAAAGGTTTCGCTTTCTGACGGCACTATGGTTGTTGTTTATGGCGAAATCGATGTGTATGAACGTGACGGCTCATATCAGATAATTGTTCGTGAAGTTATGCCTGTCGGCGAAGGCGGCTATACCAGGCGCCTTGAAGAGCTCAAAGATAAGCTTTCCAAAAAAGGATACTTTAAAATTGAAAACAAAAGAGCGATTCCTCACTCGCCAAAGTCGATTGGAATTGTAGCTTCTGAAACGTCGGCTGCTTTGCAGGATATTTTAAACGTAACAGGAAGACGTTATCCTTTAGTGAAAATTTATCTCTTTCATGCAACCGTTCAGGGTTCACAAGCCGCAAGGTCGGTATCTTTGGCATTAAAGGCTGCTGATAGCTTTGGCGTTGATACAATAATTATTGCACGAGGCGGCGGCTCAAATGAAGATTTATCCTGCTTTGACAGCGAGGAGGTCGCAGACGCTGTTTTTAATCTTAAAACCCCTTGCATAAGCGCTGTCGGACATGAAACTGATTTTACAATTTGCGATATGACTGCTGATTATCGCGCGCCAACCCCATCTGCTGCAGCTGAGATTGCCGTACCTGATATATCTGAGTTATATACTAAAACAGAAGTACTTCGCAAAAGGCTGAATACAGCTGAAAACTTTTATCTTAGTAAGCTTTCAGACAAGATCAAGATGCTTTCACAGCAATGCGCCTTGCTTTCACCGATGAAGCAGTACGAAATTACAATGAATAAATATCTTTCGCTTAGTAAGCGGCTTTCTCTCGCCGCTGATAACCGCTTTAACAATAAGTCCTCACAGCTTACAAATCTTGCCGCTCGGCTTGAAGCCTTAAGTCCGCTGAATGTTTTGCTAAGAGGGTATTCTATTGTTTTAAAGGACGGTAAGGTTGTAAACGATTCAGAATGTGTTTCGAGCGACGACATAGTCGACATTACCTTTTCAAACGGCGAGGTAAAAGCAAAGGTACTTTAAATTCAGAAGAAAGAAGTGTTATAATGGATTTTGAAAAAAATATTTCTGAGCTTGAAAAAATCGTAAAGACTTTAGAAACAGGGGAGCTTAATTTAAACGAATCTCTTGACTTATATAAAAAGGGCGTAACTTTAGCCAGCGAATGCAAAACTGCATTAGACGAAGCTAAGCTTGAAATTACTAAAATCGACGGCGGTGAGACAGACGAATGAACGCTAATGTTACTCAGAAAATCAACAAAATCAACGCTTCATTAAAGTCTTATTTTGCTCAAAAGCCTGATCTTATAAAAAGTGTACTTTCAGCCGAAGAATATTCCGTAACAGCAGGCGGAAAGCGTATTCGCCCGCTTCTAATACTGCTGTTTTGCGAAGCTTGTAATGCCGATAGCGACAGCTTTATAGATGTGTCCACTTCAATTGAAATGATTCATTCTTTCTCGCTTATTCACGACGATTTGCCTTGCATGGATAACGACGATTACAGACGTGGAAAGCCTTCCTGCCACAAGCAATTCGGCGAAGCTACTGCGCTGCTCGCAGGAGACGCTTTAACCTTTACCGCATTTGAAAGAATTTATGATGCAGCGCAGGAGTGTGTAATTGACAGCAAAACAGCAATTACACTTGTCGGAATTTTATCTGCCGCATCCGGCTCTTATGGTATGGTAGGCGGTCAGATAATTGATATTGAAAGCGAAAACAAGCAAATACCACTCGAGGTTTTAAAGGAGCTTCAAAGCAAAAAGACAGGTGCGCTGATAAGCGCCGCTTGTGAAATGGGTTGCGTGCTTGCGGGCTGTGATGAAAAGCGTCAGAACGCTAGAGAATACGCCTACAATTTAGGACTTGCTTTTCAGATTGTCGATGATATTTTAGACGTTGAGGGAAACTTTGAAACGCTCGGGAAGCCGATAGGCAGCGACAGCGAAAATAACAAAACTACATTTGTATCTCTTTATGGATTGCAAAAAGCTAAGGAGCTTGCAAAGGAGTATACACAAGCGGCACTCGATGCGCTTGACAATTTTGAAAATGCCGAAGATTTAAAAGAGCTTACAAGCGAACTTTTGATAAGACAAAATTAAAAATCAGGGAATGTTAAAATGATAGATAACGATAATATGCTTGAAAGGCTTAATCTTCCAGGCGATTTAAAAAAGTTAAATTATGAGCAATGCGACGAGCTGGCTCGTCAGATGCGTGAGGTGCTTATAAAAACAGTATCTGCAAACGGCGGACATTTAGCCTCTAATCTCGGTACTGTTGAACTTACTATAGCAATACACAGAGCGTTCGACTCGCCAAATGATAAAATCATCTGGGACGTTGGACATCAGTCATATAATCATAAGCTTTTAACTGGCAGATACCAAAGCTTTAAAACTCTGCGCCAGGAGAACGGCTTGTCGGGATTTTGTCGTCCTGAAGAATCTGAGCATGACGCTTTTATTTCCGGCCATAGCTCGACCTCCGTTTCAGCAGCGCTTGGATATTCTTATGCCTTCAAGCTAAAGGGGCTGAATAACTACGCTGTAGCAGTTTTGGGCGACGGAGCGGCTACAGGAGGCGAGTTTTTTGAAGGACTTAATAATGCTGGGAAAAGTGACACTAATATAATCGTTATCATAAACCATAACGAGATGTCAATTTCAAAAAACGTCGGCGGACTTGCAAAGTATCTGTCGACTTTAAGAACAAAGCAGCAATACCTGAAGACAAAGGGCGCTGTTGAAAAACTACTTGATAAAACGCCTGTGTTCGGAACTCCTTTGAAGAGGACTATTAAGGCATCAAAGAACACAGTAAAGAATATGGTTTTAAAAAACAATATGCCTACTCTTTTTGAGGATTTAGGCTTTAAATTTGTAGGACCTGTCAACGGACATAATGTTGAAGAGGTTGAATTTGCTTTACAAGCCGCAAAATCAATCGGCGGTCCTGTTGTTGTTCACGTCAATACTATAAAGGGAAAAGGCTATCAGCCTGCTGAAAAAAATCCTGGCGGTTATCACGGCGTAAGCGCATTCGATCTGGAAACTGGCAACCCTGATGTTGTTCCTTCTGACAGCTTTTCTGCTGTATTTGGTGAAACCGTAACTCGTCTAGCTTCTAAAAATAATAAAATCTGCGCTATTACCGCCGCTATGAAGTATGGAACCGGACTTGATAAATTTGCAAGAAGATTTCCCAAGAGATTTTTTGACGTTGGTATAGCCGAACAGCACGCAGTAACCTTCGCAGCAGGTCTTTCAAACGCAGGAATGATACCTGTATTTGCAGTTTATTCAACCTTTTTACAGCGTGGCTACGACCAGCTGATTCATGACCTTGCAATTACAAAAACTCACGCAATTATTGGCGTTGACAGAGCGGGAATTGTCGGCGAGGACGGCGAAACTCATCAAGGAATATTTGACGTTTCCTATTTAACGTCAATTCCAGACGTCACGATCTATTCGCCAGGCAATTATAGCGAGCTCAGAAAATGCGTTGAGAAGGCAATAAACAGTGATAGTGGTCTTGTGTGCGTCAGGTATCCTCGCGGCAAGGACGAATCAAGGGATACTAATGAATATGTGTCTACCACATTTAAAACTGTAAAAAATGGCGGTAAAACGCTTATAATAACTTACGGACGCTTATATAACGAGGCTTTAAAGGCAAGCGATAAGCTTATAGCAGACGGCATAAAAACCGACATTTTAAAGCTTGTTCAGATTTTTCCAATCAAGGAGCAGGTTCTGGATATAATTTCACAATACGAAACTGTTTATTTCTTCGAGGAGAGCATTTTAAACGGCTCAATTTCTCAAAAGCTTTGCTCAATAAACTCTGATATAAAGGCGCACGCTATCACTGATTTTGTCAAACAGTCGTCCGTTTCAAGAGCGCTTCAATCAACAGGACTTTCCAGCGACAAAATTTATGAAACGATAAAGGCGGATTTCTATGAAAACAAGGCTTGACGTTTTTCTTACCTTAAACGGATATTTTAAAAGCCGAACCTATTCGCAAAGAGCTATTGAAGCAAGTGAAGTGCTTGTAAACGAAAAGCCAGCTTTAAAACCCTCTCTCTTGGTTGACGAAAATGATAAAATTGTCGTTACCTCAAAAGAACCGCAATTTGTCGGTCGGGGAGGGTACAAGCTAAAAGCAGCAGTCGACAGCTTTGGCCTGAAATCAGAAGGACTTGTCTGTGCAGATTTAGGAGCTTCAACTGGCGGATTTACCGACTGCCTTCTTCAAAACGGAGCAAAGAAAGTGTATGCTGTTGACGTCGGAAAGGGTCAGCTTGACAATAAGCTTTTACAGGATAAAAGAGTTGTAAATATAGAGGGCGTAAACGTAAAGGATATTGACAGCAATTTCTTTGACGAAAGAATAGATTTTGTTTGCGCTGACCTATCGTTTATATCAGTCGGCTTTGCTCTGAAGCCAATAAAAAGCATATTATCCGAAAGCGGCGAGGCGGTTATTCTTGTAAAGCCGCAATTTGAAGCTGGAAAAAGCGCATTAAATAAAAAGGGAATTGTCAAAAATAAAAAGGACCACATATTTTCGCTTACAAAGATTTGTAATGAGTGCGTAGCAGCCGAACTTGCTGTTTGCGGATTAACCTGTTCGCCAATCAAAGGCGGCGACGGAAATATAGAATATCTCTTACATCTTAAAACTAGCGGCATAGGACAAGCTATTGACATCGAAGGAAAGGTTCTTGAAGCTTTTGAAAGCTTAAAATAAAGCTCATTTAACAGGAGGGTTTACAATTATGAACGTGTTTATAATGCCTAATCTTGACAAGAATAATTGCTATGATACTGTAATCTCCGTTTGTGAATTTTTTAATTCAAGAGGAGTAACCGTCTTTATGTCAGAGCTTTATAAATCCGAGTTTTCAACGCTCGAGTATGTTATCTTTGACAATGAAGAAGCCTGCGCTAAAAGCTGTGACGTTATTATTGCTGTAGGCGGCGATGGAACGATTCTCTCAGCATCAGGAACTGCATATTTACACAAGAAAAAGCTTTTAGGAATAAATTGCGGAAGGCTAGGCTTTATGGCAAACCTAGAGCATGACGAAATCCCACTTTTAGAAAATCTGCTGACGAAAAACTATTCTACCGAAAAAAGAATGATGCTGAACGTAACCGTCAACAGAGGCGGAAAATCCGAAAGCTATACAGTTCTTAACGACGTTGTAATTTCAAAACCTCACAATTCTCAGATTGCCGATTTTATTATAAACAAAAACAGCATTCCCGTTTCACACATCAGAGCTGACGGAGTTATTTTTTCAACGCCAACTGGCGCTACTGCTTATTCGCTTTCAGCCGGAGGTCCTATTATTGAGCCTGATATGGAATGCTTTGAGTTTACGCCTATCTGTCCTCATACGCTTTTATCGAGAACTATAATATTTTCAAAGAACACAAAGCTTACCGTTCACTTTGTACCAGCAAGCAGCTGCGAGGGAGTATTTAACCTGACGGCTGACGGAAATGAGCTTAAAGGTATTGCTTCAAGCGACAGCGTTGAAATTTCTTTATCTGACCACTATATTGAGCTTATTGACATTAAAGGCGGAAGCTTCTTTAAATCAGTCACTAACAAGCTTATGAAACCGCTGAAGCCTGTCTGGGAGGAAGAATAAAATGTCAAAATCCGAGCGGCAAAACGCTATTCTCAAAATAATATCTGAAAATGTTGTAAGGGATCAGGAGGAGCTTTTAACAAAGCTTTCTGAATACGGCTTTAATGCAGCACAGGCAACAATTTCAAGAGATATAAAGGATTTATCCCTTATAAAAGTTAACGACGCCAAAAACGGCTATCACTACGATATACCAGCAAGCCTGAAAGAGAAGGGAAAATCGCCGCTTGAGCTTTTAATGGAAATTTTCCCACAGGCTGTCATTTCTGTTGACTTTGCTATAAATACAGTAGTAATCAAATGCTATACTGGTATGGCACAGGCAGTTTGTGCGAAGCTTGACAACGCAAACTTTGAAAGGGTAGTTGGAACAATAGCAGGTGACGATACTATTTTTGTTGTGCTTAAAAGTGAACAATCTGCAATTGAGCTTGTAAATAAGCTCAGACATTTGTTAGGGTGATATAATGCTAAAAGAATTGTACATAGAAAATCTGGTTGTCATTGAAAAAGCAACTATAGATTTTTCAAATGGCTTTAATGTTTTTACTGGTGAAACAGGTGCAGGAAAGTCGATTCTTATAAATGGAATAAATGCGATTTTAGGCCAGCGTGTTTCAAAGGACGTTGTAAGAACTGGCGCTGACAAAGCGCTTATAAACGCACTCTTTGACGACATTGGCGACGACGTTAAAAAAGTCCTGAGCGATATTGGAATTGACTCTGACGACGACAGCCTGGTTCTGGAGCGTGAAATAACCTCACAGGGCAAAAGCATCGCTCGAATTAACGGCAGAGCAGTTTCCGCTTCTTCTCTGAGAGAGATTGGTTCACTACTTGTCGATATTCACGGTCAGCACGACAGCATTATATTACTCGACAATTCAAAGCACCTTGAAATACTTGATTCATATGGCGGACTGGAGGAAGAACTTTCTGAATACAAAAAGCTGTTTCGGGAGCTTCAGTCAACCTCAAGAAAAATCAAAGAGCTTTCAACGCAAAATCAGCAAAGAAGTATCAGAATAGATTATCTTAAAGACGTCATCGACGAAATTTCCGCTGTTAAAATCGAAAGCGAAAACGAGGACGAAGAAATTGAAAAGGAGTTTAATTTAGCTGACAACGCAGTAAGCCTTTTAAATTCGCTCAGAAGCAGCGATGAGCTGCTTTCTGGAAACGATACAAGCGACGGTGCTATATCAAGCCTTGAGGTTGTAAACGACATTCTTGAATCAAACAGCGATTCCTTTTCCGATCTTGAACCTTTAGCCAGCAGACTCTCAAGCGTTATAATTGAAGCTACTGATATAAGAGATGAGCTTTTGCGACTTTCGTCGAAGCTTGAAATTGACCCTAACCGTTTTGCATTAGTAAGCGAAAGACGAGATACTTTAATTAAAATCAAAAAGAAATACGGTCCGACACTCAAGGACGTGCTTGATAAGCTCGATGAATTTGAAAACGAATACGACGAGCTTGTCGGAAGCTATGAGGAGCTTGACAAGGTTACTGAGAATCGCAATAATTTACTTAAAGAAGTAAGCAAAAAAGCGAAAGAACTGTCATTAAAACGACAAGCAGCAGCCGAGAGCTTCACCGAAAGCGTAATAAACGAGCTTCGATTTTTAAATATGGAAAAGGTCAGAATCGGTGTAGACTTTAAAAAGGGGAACCTTACTTCGACAGGACTTGAAAAGGTTGAGTTTTTAATTTCTGTAAACCCTGGCGAGGATTTAAAACCAATTTCAAAAATAGCGTCCGGCGGCGAGCTTTCACGAATTATGCTTGCACTCAAATGCGTAACAGCAAACAAGGATAACATTCCAGTTGTAATTTTCGATGAAATTGACACTGGAGTTTCCGGCAAAGCAGCGCAGAGAATTGGAAAAAAGCTAAAGGAGCTGTCCTCAACCCGACAGGTTCTATGCGTTACGCATCTCTCTCAGATTGCGGCGTTTGCAGACAAGCATTTTCTGATTGAAAAGAAAATGAGCGACGACAAAACCACAACAAGCGTTATACCGCTTGACTTTGAACAAAGGAAGCAGGAAATTGCAAGAATTATGAGTGGCGAAAAGATTACTGATTCGACGCTGAAGAGCGCTGAGGACCTGCTCAACTGCTCAAAATAACTAGAATTTAAAAGCGGAATACAAGGCCAGAAAAACACACCTTGTGTTTCGCTTTATTTGGTTCTTGCGAATTTGACATTTGTGTCAAATAATGATATACTAAGAGAAATATGTAATGAGTTGTGAAAGGACTGAATTTTCTATGCAGGTAACGCTTTTAACCTATACTCCTGAACCTGAAAAAACAATAGCAACAGCAGCAAAGCTTTGCTATTCAAGCAGCGATATTGGTTCTCTTCGTGAAGGACTTACACAGGAAAAAACCGAAAGCTTTATAAGTATGCTGGCATCCATAGGACACGAAAGTCCAATGGAGCACGTTTCATTTACATTTGGAATTGAGGGAATTTCTCGTGCCTGCTCTCATCAGCTTGTTCGTCACAGAATTGCTTCATATTCCCAAAAGAGCCAGAGATACGTAAATGAAGGTGGCTTTGAATATATTACTCCTCCTGCAATTGAGCAGTCAGGGGAGGCAAAAGAGGAATTTGACAAGCAGATGAACGCACTGCTTGAAAGCTACAATAAGATAGCAGACATTCTTACCAAAGAGAATACAAAAAAGCTGGTAGCCGATGGCATGGACGAAGCGGAAGCTTTAAAAAAGGCTAAAAAATTAGCTTATGAAGACGCAAGATTTGTTTTGCCAAACGCTTGTGAAACTAAAATAGTTGTAACTATGAACGTAAGAAGCCTGTTTAATTTCTTTAAACACCGCTGCTGTAATCGTGCTCAATGGGAAATCAAAGCAGTAGCTGATGAAATGCTTCGCCTTTGTAAAAGCGTGGCGCCGCATTTGTTTTCAAACGCTGGTCCTTCCTGCGTTATGACTGGCAGATGTCCTGAAGGAAAAATGTCCTGCAAGAAAATGGGCGAGGTAGTTAAAATTTACAAGGAGCTTAAGTGATATGCAAGGTTCGCTAGTTGTAATTGAAGGCCTTGACGGAAGCGGTAAATCTACTCAGTTTGAAATTGTAGACAAGCTGTTAAGCGAAAGAAATATATCTCATAAATCTATCAGCTTTCCTGATTATGATAATCCTTCGTCTGCGCTTGTCAAAATGTATCTCAGCGGCGAATTTTCCAAAAATGCGGCTGATGTTAACGCCTTTGCGGCAGCGAGCTTTTATGCAGTTGACAGGTATGCTAGCTACAAGCTGTACTGGGAAAAGGTTTATAAATCAGGCGACCTTATTTTAGCGAGCAGATACGTTACCTCAAACGCTATTTATCAAATGGTAAAATGTGAAAAGAGCGAATGGGATAGCTTTCTTGACTGGCTTTTTGATTATGAGTACGAAAGGCTGGGGCTTCCACGACCTGACAGCGTAATTTTTCTCGATATGCCAATTTCTGTTTCTCAAAAGCTTTTGAGTGCAAGGTATAACGGGGATGAAAACAAAAAGGATATTCACGAGGTAGACGTTGAGTTTTTAAAACGCTGTCGAGAAGCGGCTCTATATACCGCAGAAAAATTTAACTGGAACATAATCCAATGCTCCGATGGAGAAAATCCATTTCCAAAAGAAAAAATCACAAGTGAAATTATGAAAATTATTGATAGGTTTTAATGTTTGGTGATTAAATGTTAGAATTCAGGCAAATTAAACTTGGCGACAAGGATTGGATAGATGAGGCTCTGAAAAAATCTGATTTCAGGGGCTGTGAATATTCCTTTGCTAATAATGTTGCTTGGTGTCGTTTGAGTGATACTAAAATTTCAAGATACAAGGATTTCTATTTAAGCGCAAGCTTTGAAGACGAATTTTTTAATTTAACCTTTCCAGCAGGAAGCGGAGGTTACAAGGAATTGTTCGATAAAATGCTTGAGTTTTCAAGTGAAATTGGCAAAAGACTAAAGCTTAACGGCGTAAATAGCGATATGCTAAAGGTTCTGACCCAACTTTATGGCGAGGACAGGCTCGAAACCGAAGCTGACAGAGATTATTTTGACTACATTTATAAAGCTGAGGATCTGATAAATCTTTCGGGTAAGAAATACCACGGAAAGAGAAATCATATCAGGCGTTTTAAGGAAAGCGATTGGAGCTTTGTGCCGATTGACGAAAGCTTAATTGACGATTGTTTTGAGTTTTCTGCCAAGAGCTTTAATGCTTCTGATAAATACGACGAGCATTCGGCAGTAGTTGAGCAATATGCAATAAACACCTTTTTGACAAATTTTAAATATCTGAATCTCAGCGGCGGCGTGCTGTATCAAAATGGAGAAATGGTCGGCTTTACGATTGGCGAAAAGCTGAATTCCGATACGTTTGTCGTTCATATTGAAAAGGCTTTAAGCGAAGTCAACGGAGCTTATCCCTGCCTTTGTAATGAGTTTGCAAGGGTGCAGGCTTCAGACTGCTTATATATAAACAGGGAAGAGGATTTAGGAATAGAAGGCTTGAGAAAGTCGAAGGAATCCTATCGCCCTGCTTTTATGTACGAAAAGAATACTGTTATTTTTAAATGAGAGGTTTGTATTATGGTTTATGTTTTTTTAGCAGAAGGCTTTGAAGAGGTAGAGGCTTTAGCGCCTGTTGACATTTTAAGAAGAAGTGGTATTGAAGTAAGAACTGTTGGAATAAATTCAAACATCATAAGAGGTTCCCACTCTATCCCTGTCATCACAGATCTGGATATAAATGAGGTTGAACCTGACGATGAACTTGAAATGATAGTTCTTCCTGGAGGAATGCCGGGAACGCTGAATCTTGAAGCAAATGAAAAGGTGCAGTCCTTTATAGATTACTGTGTTGAGAATGACAAATATATTTCAGCAATTTGTGCCGCTCCGTCAATATTAGGACACAAGGGATTGCTTAACGGAAAGACTGCTACCTGTTTCCCTGGTTTTGAGAAGGAGCTTCAGGGAGCAACCCTTTCAAGCGAGCTTGTTGTAAACGACGGTAAAATTACAACGGCAAAGGGCGCAGGCGCAGCGATTAAATTCGGACTTATGCTGTCTTCACTTTTGGCAGGTAAGGAAAAAGCTGACGCTCTCGAAGCTTCATTGCAATGCAAGTAGAAAAAAGTGCCTTGCGGCAGAAATATTTAAATGCACGAAGAAAAATTTCCAAAAGTGAGATTGACGTTGCCAGTGAAATAATTTTCGGTAAAGTGTCAGCACTTGAAGAATTTGAAAAAAGCCGTAAAATATTGCTGTATGCACCATACAATAACGAAGTTTCTACATATAACTTCTTTGAGCTTGCAAGGAAGCTAAGCAAGCAAATATACTTTCCAAAATGTCAGGCAAACGTAGAGATGAGATTTTTTGAGGTTTCGTCTTTAAGCGAGCTAAGCCCAGGTATGTATGGCATTTCAGAGCCTGATGAATGCACTTGTGAGTATGAAAACTCAAGCGATACGCTGTGCATAGTCCCTGCGATTTGCTTTGACAAACGAGGATTCAGACTAGGCTACGGAAAAGGCTATTACGATAGATTTTTAAGTACATTTGAAGGATTAGCGATAGGCGTTGTGATGGACAAATTTATGGTCGATTATCTTCCGACGCTGCCAACAGATATAAGGGTAAAAAAGATAATATCCGACAAAAACATTTACGAGAGGACGGATTGATTTAATGGAGAATGATAAGAACAAGGAATTAGACGCATTAAACGACAGCTTTAATTTAGACGATGATATCAACGAGCTGCTCAGCACAAATTCCTCAGCTCAGGACGCTTTGGATGCATTGCTGTACGATAAGGATTCGCATTCAATTCTTGCAAACGACAGCTTGTCTGACGATACCGTATCGACAAGCTCTGACAAACAGTTTGCCGATGATAGCACTTTGAGCGACCTGGATATTAAGCTCGGCGGCAATCCAGCTTCAGGTAATACCACTGCTTCAACCCCAAGCAATGTTGTAGACGATATTGATGATGTTAAGGTAGCAGACGCGGGCGTAACTTTGCCTGAAAAGTCGGATGCTATGACGCAAAACCAAAAACCAGCACAGCCTGTAAAGAAGGAAACTGCTTCTCAAAAGCCTGTGAAATCAAAGCCTGAAAAGCCGTCAACCAAAGCGCCAGCTGCAAAAACAAGTTCTAAAAAGACTTCTTCAAAAGGTAAGAAGAAGTCCAAAAAGAAAAAGGTAAACAGCTCTATTTTTTCAGGAATTATATTAACAATCATAATCCTTACCATTTCAACAGTAATTGCTTTTACAGGAATTACCTGCGGACTTGAATTTTTAGGAATTGGAAAGAGCACAACAACAGTAAAGCTCAACATTGGCGAATCTTACGATGTTGGCGACGTTACCGACGCTTTATATGATAAGGGAATAATAGAAAACAAGCTTTTGTTCCAGATTTGTGTAGCTGTAAAGGACGCCAGCGATAAAATAGTTGCGGGCGACATCGAGCTACAGCCTTCGATGGACTATAACGATATAATCAACACTCTGATGACCTCAAGAGAAACGCTCGAAACGGTTGATATAACCTTCCCGGAGGGTACAACTCTTTATGAGGCGGCAGTTTTGCTTGAAGAAAACGGCGTTATTTCAAGCGTTTCCGACTTTATTTACGATTTCAATTCTCTGAAGCTTGGATACGAATGTGAAGATATTATAGATTCGAGTAGCGAAAAATTCTTCGCAATGGAAGGTTATTTCTTCCCTGATACCTATCAGTTTTACCTCGATTCTGAAAACGAAACGGTAATTGATACAATAAGAAGCAACTTCGATTCAAAGTTCACTGATGAAATGAAAGATCGTGCTGAGGAGCTAGGCTTTACAGTTGATGAGGTTATAACCTTAGCTTCGATTGTTCAGCTTGAATCGGCGTCTGTTGAGGAAATGCCTACTATTGCTTCGGTATTTATAAACCGTTTGACAGACGGTCCTTACAACAGATTTGACGAATATATAGCAAAACTTCAGTCAGACCCGACTTCAACCTATTATAGCGAAACTATTACAACTGTTGCATCAGAGCTTCAGAATTACACAACAGCTGAGGTTGAAGCATTTGAAGACAAATACGACACTTACGAGCGTGAAGGACTCCCAGTTGGAGCTATATGCAATCCTGGACTTGACGCTATAAACGCTGTACTATACGCAGATGAAACTGACTATTTTTATTTCTGCCACGACACAAGCACCAAGGAAGGTTACTTTGCTTCAACTCTTGAGGAGCACGAGGACAACCTTGTTCTTGCAGGACTAAGCTAAGGAGTAAATATGTTTAAGAGCAAAAAAGCTTTGGAAGTATTAGCGCCGGTCGGTGATGAAGAGCGACTTGGCGCTGCTCTTAATTTTGGAGCAGATGCTATATATCTGGGCGGTCAGATGTTTGGAATGAGAGCAGGCCCTGCAAACTTTTCACCAGACGAGCTTAAAAACGCCGTTGAACGCTCGCATAAAAAAGACGTTAAAGTGTACCTGACCTGCAATACATTGCCCAGAAACGACGAAATACCGCATTTTGAAGAGTTTATGAGGGCGGCCGACTATTCAGGCGTTGACGCCGTTATCGTCAACGATATTGGCTTGCTGTCGCTTGTTAAAAAGTATTCTCCAGATATGGAAATTCACATATCGACACAGGCTGGAATTGTAAACTACGTTACAGCAAATGAGTTTTACAATATGGGCGCTAAACGTGTGGTCTTGGCAAGAGAGCTTTCAATCGACGAAATAGCTGAAATAAGAGCAAAAACCCCTAAGGAGCTTGACATTGAATGCTTTGTGCATGGCGCAATGTGCGTCAGCTTCTCAGGAAGATGCTTGCTTTCACAATATTTAGTAAACAGAGATGCAAACAGGGGAGAATGCGCTCAGCCTTGCAGGTGGGGTTACCACCTGATGGAGGAAAACCGTGAAGGTCAGTATTTCCCTGTATTTGAAGACGAAAAGGGAACATACATTTTAAACGCAAAGGATATGTGTATGATTGAACACATTGACAAGCTTGCAGAAGCTGGCGTTTATAGCCTTAAAATCGAAGGCAGAGCTAAATCCTCTTATTATGTTTCCGTTGTCACAAACGCTTATAGAATGGCTGTTGATTATTATCTTCAGCACAACACAATGGAAGGCTGTCCAAAATGGATTTTTGATGAGGTCTTCAAGGTAAGTCACAGAGCTTACTGTACAGGCTTTTTCTTCGGCCATCCGAACGACAAAAACGGCGAATATCAATATTACGGCGATAATGGCTATATCAGAGAATATGACGTTGTTGCAGTAGTTGATAAATGCCAGGGCGGCAGGCTTTACGGAACTCAGCGAAACAAATTCAATAGGGGAGACGAGCTTGAAATTTTATCTCCTGGCAGGGAACCTGTTAAAATTTTTGCTGAGAAAATTTATGACGAAAACGACAATGAAATCGATACTGCTAACCACGCCACGATGAAATTTTCACTCGATTGCGATCTGAATTTTGAAAGTGGTTCGATTATAAGGAATAAAAAGTGAATAAATTTAAATGCCTTATGCAAATTTTCTCGCACAAGGCATTTTTTATTTTTCATCTTTATTATTTTCAATTTTCTGGTGTGCCAAAGGATTTGCTTCAGCAGCATTTTTTAAATTGTCATTTGATAAATGCGTATAAATCTCAGTAGTTGCAATGCTTTTATGTCCTAAAACCTCCTTTAAAACAAGCGGATCAACTCCGCCATGCTGATACATAAGTGTTGCTGAAGTATGTCTGAGCTTGTGAGTTGTAATTCCTAAATTTGAAAGCCCAGCTTTTTTAAGCATTTCTTCAACTATTGCCTGAACGCGTCTTTTATCAATTCTTTTTTGCTGCATCGAAATAAACATTGCGTCAGGATCCTTGGCGTTTTGCGGTCGAACCTTCAGATAATTTTCAACAGCTTCAACACAAGCGTCATTTAAATAAATTATACGTTCTTTTGAGCCTTTACCAAATAATCTTAATGTACGGTTGTCCTTGCTGTAATCGCTCAGATTGAGCGCTACAAGCTCGCTCAGACGCATTCCGCAATTTAAAAACAAACAAATTATACAAAAATCCCGTTCTTTGTATCTTGAATCAATATTTTTCAAAAGCTCAATAGATTGCTCTAATGACAAATATTTTGGAAGCTTATTTTTAACCTTTGGAAGCTCTAAATTATCAAGCGGATTGTTTTCCAAAAGCTTTGCCTTATTACAGAGAAACGCATAAAATTGCTTTAACGCAGAGGTTTTTCTGGCTCTGGTTGCAGTTTCATTTCCACGAACCTCTTTTAAATAGTTCATATACTCGTAAGCGTCAAAAAGCGTAAAGTTTTCGATGTACGAAAAAGGAACGTCCTTGATTGTGATTTCTTCAAACGGAGTATCCTTGTCAACAGCCTTGTTCTTTATTTTCAGATAGCGCAAAAATGTACGAAGATCAATATAATAAGCTTCTTCAGTTCTGTCAGCTCTGTCACGGATAAGCTTGAGATTTAAAAGGTAGTCCTTAAGGTATTCCGGGCAATCTTCCATATATTCAGCTTTCATTGTCGTTTCATCACTCCCCGAATATTCACTAAATTCTTATTTAGTGAATATTTCACTATATCTGTATTGTAACCGATTTCTTTTAATTTGTCAACCCCCTCTTTTGAAAATATCAAAAAATAACAAAGAAAAACGGCAAAACTCAAATTCTGCCGTTTTGTTGATTTTGCTATTCACTTTAACTCTGCTACAGTAACTCCGTCTTCACCTTCACCATAAACACCTCTGCGATAGCTCTTGATCTGTTTATGATTTTTCAAATGACTTCGCACAGCATTTTTTAAAACGCCCGTACCTTTGCCGTGAATTATAGTAATTACTCCAATTCCCGACATTACTGCATTGTCAATAAATGAATCCAGCTCGTACAAGCCTTCGTCAACTGCATACCCACGAATGTCAAGCTCTGTTTTAACGCTGCGGCTTGCTTTGCTTATAACGCCTTTTTTAGATACCTTATTGCTGTTAAAGGTTATCTTCTCGGAGTTGTCCACCCGAAGCTTTGAGGAATGTATTTTGGTTTTCATTATTCCCGCCTGAACCATACACATTCCGTTTGCATCAGGCGAAGACAAAACAGTTCCTCTGTTATTAGTGTCTTTAATTATAACAGAATCGCCCTTTTTAATATCAGGATTAGGCTTTTGTTCGATATTGTCGCTATTAGCATTTTTGTAAAGCTTATTTAACGAAATCTTAACATTTGATTTTGCTTTAGACAAATTTTCAGCAAATTCAGTCTTTTCCTTTTGCTTTCTTACCTTTTCAAGTTCATCAATCAAAGCGTCAGATTCTCTGGTGGTTCTGGTAATAATGCTGTTGGCTTCTTTTCGAGCCTTTGAGAGTATTTCTTCCTTCTCCTTTTCAAGCTCCGCTTCTGATTTTTCGAGGTTTATAAGCTTCTCTTCCGCCTGTTTTTGAAGAATATTTGCCTGCTCAGCTTTATTTTCAACCTCCAGCCTTGCCTGCTCCAAACGTTCTAAAACGTCCTCAAAACGCCTTGAATTTTCGTTTAGCAACGACTTGGCGTAATCTATAATCTCATCGCTGACGCCTAATCTTTTGGAAATTTCAAAGGCGTTTGATTTACCAGGTGTGCCGATAATAAGGCGGTATGTCGGCGAAAGAGTTTTAGTATCAAATTCGCAGGAAGCGTTTTGTACATATGGAGTATCAAGAGCGTACATTTTAAGCTCCTGATAGTGTGTCGTGACAACCGTTTTTACGTTGTTCTCCCTAAGCTTTTCAACCATAGAAACCGCAAGTGCTGCGCCTTCTACAGGGTCGGTTCCAGAGCCGATTTCATCAAGCAGCACCAGCGTTTTATCGTCAGCCTGCTCAACTATTGAGTTTACGTTACTGATGTGAGAGGAAAAGGTTGACAGGTCATTTTCAATAGACTGATTATCGCCAATGTCAACCAAAATATTATCAAAAACTGATATAACGCTTCCGCTTGAAACAGGAATTAACAATCCGCACATTGTCATCAATGTAAGAAGTCCTATTGTCTTTAAAATTACAGTTTTACCGCCCGTATTAGGACCAGTTATTACAAGCGTTGAATATTCAAAGCCGAGAGAAAAATCAACTGGTACAACCCTTTGCTTATCGATCAGCGGATGTCTTGCTTTTTTAAGAAGTATTCTGCCGTCGGTGACGATTTCAGGAACGCAAGCATTCATCTTTGCCGCCAGATTTGCTTTTGCAAAATATAAATTCAGCTTAACAATCGCTTTGAACGAGGATTTGATCTGCCCGGAATTTTCTGAAATTTGTTTTGAAAAATCCCTGAGAATGTTTTGAATTTCCTCCTGTTCCCTGCCCTTTAAGATTGCAATTTCATTGTTAGCTTCTACCACCTGCATCGGTTCGATAAATACAGTAGAACCGGTTGCTGAGGTCGCATGAACAAGACCTGATACATTTGATTTATGCTCTGCCTTAACAGGAACAACGTACCTTCCATCACGAATGGTAACGATATTATCCTGCAAATATTTTTGAACGCTTGCGCTCTTTGTCATCTTTTCAAGGTTTTCACGTATTTTAATTCCCTGCCTGTTAATGCTTCGCCTGATTGAAGCAAGCTCTCCGCTTGCGTCGTCGGACATTTCCTCCTCAGAAATTATAGCGTTAGTAATTTTCCTTGATAAGCCAGACATATCAAAAAGCATATCAAACAGATAATCGAGAGCGGTTTCCTCCTCACACTCTTCTCTCCATTTAATAAGCTCACAGGAATTTTTAAGAGTTTTATTTAAAGCCAAAAGCTCTGCCATTGATAAAATTCCGCCGTTTTTAGCCTTATCAACCGATATATCCATATTTATAACATCGTAAAAGCTCGGCGTACCAAACCTTGAAGACAGTTCGAGCGCTGCGCTTGTTTTATCAAGCTCTGAGCGTATATCATCGCAATCTGTCATCGGCGTTAAATTTACAGCAAGCTCCTTTGTATAGGAATTTGAGCATTCCTTTTCAAGCAGAGCAAGCACTTTATGTAGTTCCAAGGTATTAAAATATTTGTTATCCAACTTTTCCTCCCGCTTTAAGTTTTAATGCTTTTGTAATACTTCAGCGTTTTAAAATCCCGATTGAAATGTGCGAGCGCATATTTCTCGGTTATATTTCCAACGCTTCTTTGCAGTTCATCAGTAATTTTGAAGTTAAAAAGCCTGTCGAAATCAGTAAGCGCAATATGCCTCAGAGTGTGAAGCTCGCTGTCGGTCAAATGCACTGTATAGTAATCAAGCTCCTTATCAAAGCATTCGCTGCAATAAAGCTTTCCGTTTAAAATGTCAAAATACATAGAATCAGACTGAAATTTGTAGCATTCGCAACAGCCTATCAAATCAGGAATCAATCCAATTTCACAGGGCAATCTGAATTCAAACAGTGCCTTTAAAAACTCAGGACTTCTCTCCTTGTTGTCAAGATAATAAAGGCAGTTAAGCAAAAGTCGCTTGACATTTTTAGAAGGTATATTTTCAAGACTTGAATATCTCAAAAGCTCAGAAAAATAAGAAGCTAAAGCCAGGCTTTCAATATCAGATGAGATGTTAAAAAAGCTGCTTATGATCTCGCTGCTGTTCAGTGTGTTTCTATCCCCTTTTTGATTAAAGCAAAACTTAGAATAGGAAAAAAGCTGAGTAGCACCGGAATTTTTAGAGCTTAGCTTTCTGCCGCCCTTGACGCAAATGGAAATAATACCAGAATCGTCTGTAAGTACATCTATAAATTTATCCATTTCGCCCTGAGTACGCTCTCTCAGAACAACTCCGTCGGTTGTTATCAGCAATTTTTCCCTCTCCCTCAAGGTGTGATTTATACCTGCAATAAGCTAAATAGTCGCTAACCTTGCCTGAAGCATAAAACCTATCCCAATTACTCATAAATTATCACCTCACAAATATTTTTTGAAAGGTGATAGCTTTTTATAAGTGGTAATTTTTATTTGTACGAAAGCCCAAAATTTTTGATAAGGCCTTCCTTGTTTCTCCAGCCTTCCTTGACCTTAACCCAGCATTTAAGGTTGACCTTAATCTGGAAGAAATCCTCAAGCTCCTCACGAGCAGCTTGTCCGATTTTTTTGAGCATACTTCCCTGCTTTCCGATAATAATTCCCTTGTGCGATTCTCTTTCACAGTAAATAACTGCTTCAATATCCATAATCGCATTGCCCTGCTTGTTATCGTGCTCGGAAACATTTTCAATTCCGACTGCTATTCCGTGAGGAACCTCATCGCTTAAAAATCTGAGCGCCTTTTCACGAATTTTTTCAGCAATTATAACCTTTTCAGGCTGATCCGTTATAGCGTCGTCGGAAAAATAATGCGGTCCTTCCTGAGCATTTTTATCGAGAAAATCCATTATTAAATCAAGTCCGTCGTTGTTAAGCACACTGATAGGAATTATCTCATCAAAGTCAAACAGCGTTGAATATTCCGCCATTTTCTGAATTAAAACGTCCTTGCTGACAAGGTCAATTTTATTGATACACAAAACAACCTTGCTGTTTTTGGAATCGACGCTATTTATCAAGGCTGTTTCGCTGTCGCTTATATTTTTAGTAACGTCAACCATTACAATTACAAGCTCGACATTTTTAACACTCTCGTTTATCGTCTTTACCATATGCTCAGAAAGCTTTGTTTTCGCCTTATGCATTCCTGGCGTATCAATAAACACAAACTGCGTATCGCCCTTGGTTAAAACGCCGGTAATTTTAGTCCTGGTAGTTTGTGGCTTTGAGCTAACCGCTGCAATTTTCTCACCAACCAAAGCATTTAGCAGCGACGATTTACCGACATTCGCTCGCCCTATAATTGTTACAAAAGCACTCTTAGTCATCAATTCTCCTTATTTATCGACATACGTACTACTTTTTGATATTCCAAGCTCGCCTAAAACAGCCTCTTCCTTTTCTCTCATTATCTGCGCTTCGAGGTTGTTGTTCTCGTGGTCGTAGCCTAACAGATGGAACATAGAATGAACTGTTAAAAAGCCTATTTCACGTTCAAGAGAATGGTTGTATATATCAGCTTGTCTTTCTGCGGTTTGAAGAGAAATAACAATATCTCCGAGAAGATAGTCATTGGTTTCCTTATTTATATCATAATTTCCGTTTTCGCCAAGCGGGAATGACAAAACATCGGTAGACTTATCTATATTTCTGTATTCCTTATTAAGCTCGTGAATTTGCTCGTCGTTTACAAACGAAACTGAAACCTCAGCATTTCCCGGGAAATTTTCATACATCAGAACCGCGGTACAGCTTCTTCTGATTAAAAGCCTTATTCCTACAGGGACTTTTACGTCCTTTTGCTTGTTGTAAATTAAAACCTTTGCCTTACTCATTGTCTTTGCCCTTTCCTTTCGTTTGTATATTTTTCATAAGCCTTGATTATGTCCTGAACCAGCTTATGCCTTACAACGTCCTTTTCAGTAAATCTATTGATATAAATATCGTCTACGTTCTTCAAAACCTTCATCGCCTGAACAAGGCCTGACTTTCTTGAATCAGGAAGGTCAATTTGCGTGATGTCGCCCGTAATTACAATTTTTGAATTAAAGCCCAAACGAGTCAGAAACATTTTCATTTGCTCAGGCGTCGTGTTTTGCGCTTCGTCTAAAATTATAAACGCATCGTCAAGCGTTCTGCCACGCATATAAGCAAGCGGTGCAACCTCGATTGCTCCCCTTTCTTGCTGCTTTACAAAAGATTCAGCTCCCAGCATTTCAAATAAAGCGTCGTATAGAGGCCTTAAATACGGGTCAACCTTATTTTGTAAATCGCCAGGTAAAAATCCCAGCTTTTCACCAGCTTCCACAGCAGGTCTTGTAAGAATTATTTTATTTACATCGTGCGCTCTGAAAGCCTTAACAGCCATCGCAACAGCAAGATATGTTTTTCCCGTTCCAGCAGGTCCTACTCCTAAAACGATAGTGTTCTTTTTAATCTGGTCTACATATTTCTTTTGACCGATTGTTTTAGGCCGTACAATTTTTCCTGTTGTAGTGACGCAAATTCCGTCGTCTGAAAGCTTTTCAAGCTCTCGCTGAGTGCCTTCTCTGACTAAAGAAAAAACATAGCGAATGCTTTGCTCGTCTAAGACAGTACCTTTTTCGGCAAGCAAAAACAAGGATTTAACAGCTTCCGACGCCTTTCTGACGTTTTCCTCATCGCCAGTTATTTTTATATCCGCTCCCCGATTTAAAATTACGACGTTATATTCCTTTTGCAGTAGATTTACATTCTCGTCGTAATTTCCAAAGACGTTGAGTATCGTATCCATGTTTTGCACTTCAATAGTTTTTTCTATCATATTTTCTTTCCTTTGCTTTTTTCAGAGCCTACAGCTTGATTTTATTATAACACACCTCATTTTAAAAATAAAGGGCAATTTTCCTATTTTTTGAAGATTTCTTTAATTTCTCCTATTTCACCGTTGAGTCTATAGGTAACAGTTATCGTTATACCTTCGTCTGCTACATCAACCTTTTCAGACCTTGAAAGAATCGTTTTGTCCTTTAGTATATTTTCCTCATAGTTTTGAGTTCTGCGCTTACCAACGCTTATAGCTTCTTCCTCGCTTCTGACAATCGCTTCAAAGTCGTATTTGTCATAAGTCTTAGTAGCTATTCCAAATGGTAGCTCTAAACCAAACAGGCTAAAATAGCTGATACTTTCGCTTTCTTTAAGTCCTGAATTATCAGCAAACGGATTAAATGGTATTTGCGCCGAGAAAAACTGAAAATATTGAGCTGTGCTCACTTCCCTTTCAACCGTCTGCTCTACATCGTTAAATGGAACGTAAAATGAAACAGTCTCGTCATAGTCGCCATATACTTTACCAGACGAATAAAAGTACGCTTCCTTTTCAATTGGCAAAAGCTTTCCATGAAGCGTCATTTTTCCAGAAACTATTACCTCTCCCTTTTTTACCTCTTCGCCGACTACCTTTACCTTATCTCCCGCAAATATTTCCATAGAGGTAATTACTGCGTCCCTGTCAGCTACAATATCAGCATAAATTCTGCTTGTTTTGGTTGAAGGCTTTTCATCAATCATTTTAATATCAATAATAAGCGTACAGCCTTCTGTTCTTGTGTCTGCAAGCGCAACAGTAGATGTATTGTCAACCAGATCACACTCAAGTGCTAATCTGTTGACCGTTGGCAAAAACGCTCCTATATCTACTCCGTCTTGCTCTAACACGCTTAAAACCTGCGCCTTAGTCTGCTCGTCTGCTCCATTTATCTGAACCTCCAGCAGGACGTTTGACAAAAATATACAAGTAAGCAGAGAAATTATAAAGCCTGCCATTAATCCATAGCGAAGTCTGTATCTGAAGAAAAATGAAATTATTCCGCCGTTATCCTTAATAGCTTCGATTTTCTCATCTCGTACCCTGACAACTTTTTTGACCTTGAAGTAGTCGACAAAATAAATTTTCGCATTAAGCGTATATCCGTCAATATAGCTTGACAGCAGCGTTATATTTTGCCTGATAAGCTCGTTTAAAAGCTTTAACGGTTCTGCTGATATTATTTCCAGCGACACAACTCCCAGTAATCTTTTCAGAAACATTTGTCACCTCACAGCTTTAAGAAATTCTATTTTTTCAAAGTTTCCAAAGATAAAAATATTATTGCTGGAATAAAACTCAACTCTCAACCCGTTTCCCCAGATATTTATCATATAATTTTTAGCTCTTACTCCAATCAGAATATCGCTGCACTCGGATAAGCTTTTAAAATTCTCAATTGACATATAATTACCGTCGCTGATAACTATATCGTTCGTAATTGGTATGTATTCTTTTATCTTCATATTCAATCACCCTTTTTAGTATTATATTATAGACAAATATATTCTATTCAAAAGGTGATGCTTTAAATGAAAAGAAAACTGCTGATAGTATTTTTGAGTATTATAACCGTTGCGACCTATATATACTCACTTGTAAATACAAAGGAGCTTTCTCAGAATATAAACGACTGCATTATAAGATGCATAAATGTAATTATTCCGTCGCTGTTTATTTATATGGTGCTGTCAAGCCTGATAATTGAAAGCGGAATTTACAAGTTTATATTTGTTCCTCTGAAGCCGCTGGCAAAATACGTTTTTTCACTTCCAATCAGTTTATTTTTTGTATTTGTAATGGGAAACATTTGCGGCTACCCTATTGGAATGAAGCTTATAAACGATATGCTTGAAAAGGGCGAAATTGACAGAAAAACTGCATCAGTAATGTCAGCTTCCTGCTATGGCGGCGGTCCTTCGTTTTTGCTGGGGTTGGTTGGTATTTCTATATACAACGACGAAACTGCTGGAGGAATAATTTTCTTGTCCTGCCTTTTGTCAAACGCTTTGATTGCAATAGTCATAAACAGGATTTACAAGCCACCGGTCAGATCCCTCGATGCCTCTCTTCAAAAGCCTGATCTTATTTCTTCGATTACAAACTCTGCAATCAGCATTTTTAAAATTTGCGCTGTGATACTTTCCTTTTCATTTGTGACAACATTCTTAGATGGAGTTTTCAAAGACGCTGATAATACAGCTGCAACAATTATAAAATCATTTTTTGAAATCACAAACATAACAGCACTTGACAACGCAAGTACATCTTATATGCCAATTGTTGCCGCCATATCGTCATTTGGTGGAGTTTGTATTCTACTGCAGCTTAAATCTGTAACAAGACTGACACTGAAATACATAGTTCTGTCACGGCTTGTAGCCTGTCCTTTAAGTGCGCTTTTGTGCTTTGTTATTATAAAAGCAACGAATTACACTCCAAGCATTTATGCTTCCTGTGTTTACAATATTAAATCCACAAGCATAAGTCTGCTGGGAACAATACTAGCCGCAATTCTTGTTATTTTTATGATATTCACAAAAGAAAAAGCTGACAGCTAGATGCTATCAGCTTTGACTTCTTATCCTTCTATTTTCTTTAAAATAATTTCCTTCATCATCGAGGGGTTGGCCTTTCCTTTGGAAGCCTTCATACACTGGCCTACCAAGAAGCCAAGAGCGTTTGTCTTTCCGCTTTTGTAGTCATTAATGGATTTTTCATTGCTTGACAAAACCTCGTTTGCAATAGCTTCAAGTGCTGACAGGTCTGAAACCTGAGCTAAGGATTTTTCCTTGATAACGTCTTCTATTTCCTTATCCTCTTTGATAATAACCTCGAATACTGTTTTGCCAGCAGCGTTTGAAATCTTACCCGATTCAATAACCTTTATAAGCTCAACGAGCTTTTGCGGCGTAACAGGCGTTTCGGTTATCGCTATATTGTTTGCGTTTTCGTACTTAGCTATATCTCCAAGCAACCAGTTGCAAACCGACTTTGGTGAAACCTCGCCGCTAGCCACACATTCGTCAAAGAAGTTTGCTTTTGCAACATTTTCAGAAATAGCGGTAGCTTCTTTAAGACTTAATCCGAATTCCTTGATGTAGCGAATGAGCTTTTTGTTCGGAAGCTCTGGAATTTCAGCTTTAAGAGCGTTTATTCTGTCCTTGTCAACGACTATAGTCAGCAAATCAGGCTCCGGGAAATATCTGTAATCCTGTGCGTCCTCCTTGCTTCTCATAGAAACGCTTATTCCCTTGTCGTCGTCCCAGCGTCTTGTTTCCTGAACAACCTTTGAACCCGATTCCAAAAGCTCAATCTGTCTGTTTACTTCATAATCAATTCCACGAACTGCTGCTGAAAAGCTATTTACGTTTTTCATCTCGCTTCTTGTTCCAAGCGGCTCGCCCGGCTTGTGAACCGAAACATTTACGTCGCAGCGGATTGAACCCTCCTGCATTTTACAGTCGCAAATATCGAGATATTGTAAAATTGATTTAAGCGTTTCAAGATAAGCCTTAGCCTCCGCTGAGCTTCTCATATCAGGCTCAGAAACAATCTCAATAAGCGGAACTCCACATCTGTTCAAGTCAACAAGCGAGCCTGAAAACTTATCGCTGTGCAAAAGCTTTCCTGCGTCCTCCTCAATATGAATACGAGTGATTCCTATTCTGCGCTCTTCGCCGTCAACATACACATCTACGTATCCGTTCTCGCAAAGCGGAACCTCAGCCTGTGAAATCTGATACGCTTTCGGCAGATCAGGATAAAAATAATTCTTTCTATCCTGCTTGCATACAGAGTTTATTTTGCAGTTGAGTGCATGACCCATCTTAATTGCATAGTCTACAACCTTTTCATTAAGCGTCGGCAGTGCTCCAGGCATTCCCATACATATCGGACAAACCTGCGTATTAACCTCAAGTCCAAACTGATTCTTGCAGCTGCAATATATCTTTGATTCAGTATTTAGCTCTGCGTGAGTTTCAAGTCCTATTACTACTTCATAACCTTTTACCATTTCAAACGCTCCTTTCTAAAGTACGGGGCGTTTGAAACCGCCCATGATATTCTCATAACATTCAGCCGTATTCAAAAGCGTCTGTTCGTTAAATTTATCCGATATAAGCTGCAGACCAATCGGAAGTCCTGCCTCGTCATAGCCGCAAGGAACGCTGATTGCTGGAAGTCCTGCAATGTTAATAGTTACAGTACAAACATCAGTTGCGTACATTTTCAGAGGGTTATCAATGTTCTCGCCGATTTTAAACGCAGTCGAAGGAACTGTCGGTGCAGCAAGCAGATCAACCTCCTTGAACACATCGCAAAATTCCTTTGAAATTCTTCTTTGCAAAAGTCTTGCCTTCTTGTAATAAGCGTCGTAATAACCGGAACTTAACACGAAGGTCCCGAGCATAATTCTTCTCTTTACCTCGTCGCCAAAGCCTTCTGAACGTGTTTTTTCGTACATATCAGTCAGATCATCGTAATCCTTTGCACGATAGCCGTATTTTACTCCGTCGTATCTTGCAAGGTTAGATGAAGCTTCTGCTGAAGAAATAATATAGTAAGCGTTAAGCGCATATTCAGTTGAAGGAAGAGAAACCTCCTTGACAACAGCTCCGTTTTGCTCAAGAACCTTTACAGCGCTTAGCACAGCGCTCTTTACGTTTTCATCAATTCCCTTTGAAAAATATTCCTTCGGAACGCCAATCCTGAGTCCTTTGACGTCGCTCTTTAAATTGACAAGATAGTCCGGGTGCGACATATTTTTGCTCGTTGCGTCCATTTTATCAAATCCACATATAGCGCTGTAAAGCATTGCAGTATCCTTAACAGTTCTGCCAATTGGTCCTATCTGGTCGAGAGAAGAAGCAAATGCAACAAGTCCGAAACGTGAAACTGCTCCGTATGTAGGCTTAAGACCTACAACGCCACAATAGGAAGCAGGCTGTCTTATAGATCCACCTGTATCAGAGCCAAGTGCCATAATAGCTTCGCCCGCCGATACAGCAGCAGCAGAGCCACCTGAAGAGCCGCCTGGGATTCGTGTTTCATCAAAAGGATTCTTTGTCTTTTTAAAATAGGATGTTTCTGTTGACGAGCCCATAGCAAATTCGTCCATATTAAGCTTACCTGTTATTACAATATCCTCTCCGTTCAGCTTGTCCATAACGGTAGCATTAAACGGCGGAATATAATTTTCAAGCATTTTAGACGAGCAGGTTGTACGCAGATTTCTGGTTGAAATATTGTCCTTGATTCCTACAGGAAGTCCAGCAAGCCTTGAAAGCTTTTCTCCGCTTGCTCTTTTCTCGTCAACCTCTGCCGCTTTTTTTAGTGCATTTTCCTTATCAAGCGTTACATAAGCATCAACCTTGCCTTCAACGCTTTCAATTCTTTCAAATACATCTTCTGTAAGCTCCTTTGAGCTTATTTCCTTGCTCTCAAGCTTTTTTGAAAGCTCATATCCGCTCAGATTATAAAGTTCCATTTCTACTCCCCCTATTCTACAGTCTTTGGCACAACAAGGCAGCCAGCAGTTACGTGAGGAGCATTTCTGGTAAGCTCATCTCTTGAATATTTGCCGCCCTCCGCCTTATCCTCTCTTAGCGTCATAGGGTTTGCAGGATCGAGCAACGGCTCATCCTCTACATCCGGAAGGTTTTCAACCATTTGAACGATTCCCAGCATATCGCTTTCAAACTTTTCCACCTTTTCGTCCTCAATGTAAAGTCTTGAAAGCTTTGCAATGTGTTTGATGTCAATTCCCATTATACATCCTCCTCATATCAGAATTATTCTGTCATTTTCAAAAATGTTTCTTCATCAATTATCGTAACACCTAAAGCCTGTGCTTTGGTAAGCTTGCTTCCTGCTTGCTCTCCTGCTAACAGATAATCTGTGTTCTTAGAAACGCTGCTGGAAGACTTTCCGCCAAACTTTTCAATAATAGCTTCGGCTTCTTTTCTTTTTAGTGTAGGTAGCGTTCCCGTCAGCACAAAGGTCTTTCCGCTGAATCTGTCGTCCTGAACCTGCGACTCATAAACAGTATTCAATCCATATTCCTTGAATCGGTCAAGGAGCTCTCTTGTGTGCGGTTCTTTAAGAGTGTCAATTACGCTTTGCGCCATTATCTCCCCAATGCCGTCAATCTCAGCGATTTCCTGTGCGCTGGCAGCGATAATGCCGTCAAGCGTTTTAAATCTCTCGCATAAAAGCTTAGCCGTAGAGGTACCGATATTTCTGATTCCAAGACCTGTAATCAGTCGATCCAGCGAATTGGTCTTCGAGTTTTCAATTGCATTTATAAGATTGCTTGCAGATTTATCCTTAAAGTTGTCAAGTCCGAGCAAGTCCTCCTTTGTCAACAAATACAAATCTGCGACAGAGTGGATAAGTCCGTTTGAAATCAATATTTCTACAATAGCAGGACCTAAACCGTCAATGTTCATAGTAGGCTTTGATGCAAAGTGAACAATGCTCCTGTATATTTGCGCCGGGCAATCAACATTAGGACATCTGAGTGCACTTTCACCCTCAGATCTGATTGTTTTAGCTCCGCAGGCAGGGCATACACCTGGAAGCTTATAAGTGCCCTCGCTTTGCTTTTTGAAAACTCCCACAACTTCAGGAATTATATCTCCTGCTTTTCTGACGGTTATAATGTCGCCAATATTTATATTTCTTTCATCAATCAAGTCCTGATTGTGAAGTGTAGCTCTTGAAACGGTAGTACCTGCAAGTGTAATTGGCTCAAATATTGCAACAGGCGTAATAACTCCAGTCCTTCCGATGTTTATTTCTATTTCAAGTAGCTTTGTAGATTTCTCCTCTGGCGGGAACTTATAAGCTACCGCCCATTTTGGAGTTTTAGCAGTAGCACCAAGCTGCTCGCGCTGTGCTAAACTGTCAGTCTTAATTACAACGCCGTCTATATCATAAGACAAGGAAAATCTCTTTTCTCCAAGCTCCTTTATCTTGTTGTTAATCTCATCAATTTTATCCGTTTTAAAATATTCGGGGATTGTTTTAAAGCCCTGTTCTTTTAAAAATTCAAGCGTTTCATAATGTGAGCTAAATTCTCTGCCCTCACATTGCTGAATGTTAAAGCAAAATATATCAAGCTTTCGCTTTGCAGTAATTTTGCTGTCCTTTTGTCTTAAAGAACCAGCAGCTGCGTTTCTGGGGTTCTTAAACGGCTGTTCATCGTTTTCAATCTGTTCCTTTGAAAGAGCTTCAAAAACAGCTCTCGGCATATACGCTTCTCCCCTGACCTCCAAATAAGGCAGCGGCGTTTTCATAGCAAGTGGAATAGAAAATATCGTCTTCAGGTTTTGAGTAACATCCTCGCCGACAAAGCCGTCGCCTCGTGTTGAGCCACGAGTAAATACGCCGTTTACATATTCAAGACTTACAGACAAGCCGTCAATTTTCGGCTCAACAACAAACTCCGCGTCAGAAAACTCGCCCTTTATTCTGTTGTAGAAGCTTTCAACCTGACCTAAATCGAAAACGTCCTGCAAGCTTGCCATTTGTACTGTATGAGTTACCTTTTCAAATCCGTTAGCGGCTTCCCCTCCAACCCTTTGAGTTGGCGAATCAGCTCTTAAATACTCTGGATATTTTTCTTCAAGCTCTTTAAGCTCGTTGTTCATCATATCATAATCATAATCAGAAATAGAAGGATTATCCAAAACGTAATATTGATAGCTGTACGAGTTTAAATCCTCAACTAGCTTATCTATTCTGCTTTTTGCTTGTTCATCTGTCATAAGTAGCATTCCTCTCTTATACAATGGATTCGTAACCACATATATAGTATAGCACATTTTATATAGATTTACCAGCTTTTTATGTAATTTTTTCTTCGTCAGTGATTGTTGCATAAGCTTGCGGAATATCGCCGATTACAACCGTTTCACTTATCACATATTCGGTACTGAACGGAACGCTATAGCTGCCCGACGGAGTAACCGCTAAAATATCAAGACTTATGGTCGCATAAATTCTATGTATAGTCTGATTTATTCCAGCCGATGAAAAGTCGCTTGTAATACTCAGATCCACGCTTCCCTCGTTTTGAAAATATATACTGACGCTCGGACCTATCCCGCCTAAAAGGTTGCTTGAAAGTACGGCTGCCAGATTTATTTTATAGCTTGCGTTATTTGTGTCACTAAGCTTATCGTTTATCGTTTCAGTCAGCATCTGCTTGAACGCATTTACCTCTTCTGAATTTACCTCAATAGCTGTTATTTTATCGCCGCTGTATTGCTTGCTTACAAATTCAAATCCGTCGCATTCACTCATACACTCGCTCACAGAGCTTGTTACAACGCTTTCAGCATAGCTTTCGCTTTTTACCATTGCTATATCTTTGGTTCTTGATTTTATAAGACTGTCAAAAGCCACCAGCAAAACTATTGCCGCAACTACAAAGCATAAAATAATTATCTTAGGTCTCAAGTGCTTTTTCTTTTTTCTGACAAGCATAATTTATCCCTCCCTTAAATATTCCATTATATTCAAGGGAGGGATTATTGTTAATTTTCAGACATTTGAATCAGACTAATTGGTAGCTTCCTTTAAAGCCTTTGCAAGCTGATCAGGGCAAGAGGTTCCCCTTCCGCCGCAATCTATTCCTTCAAGAAGCTCTATCACTTCATCAACAGGTCTGCCCTTGGCAAGCATTGCAACACCCTGTGTGTTTCCGTGACAGCCGCCAACAAACTGCACATTCTTTACAATGCCGTCCTCAATTTCAACATTTATTTGTCTTGAGCAAACGCCCTTTGTCTTATAGCTATATGTCATAATTTAAACCTCCGTGTTTTTAATCCTTGCGACGCCACTTTTTACAGCTGCGTCCGCTACAGCCTTTGCAACAGCAATTGGAATCTTCTTATCAAATGCATCAGGTAAAATATAATCTCTTGAAAGCTCATTGTCAGATACGCAGGAAGCTATTGCAAATGACGCCGCAAGCTTCATTTCTTCATTTATATCCGAAGCCCTGACGCTTAGCGCACCCTTGAAAATTCCAGGAAAAGCAATAACATTGTTAATTTGATTTGGAAAATCGCTTCGACCGGTTCCAACTATAAAAGCGCCAGCTTCCAAAGCTTTATCAGGCATTATTTCAGGCGTTGGATTAGCCATAGCAAAAATGATAGGCTTATCGTTCATACTACCTACCATATCCTCCGTCAAAAGTCCTGGACGGGATACGCCAACAAACACATCTGCTCCATTAACTGCATCAGCCAAAGAACCTGTTTTGTGATTTTTGTTGGTGATTTTAGCAATTTCCTGATGAGCAGGACTAAGGGTAGCATCGTCCTCACATATGATTCCCCCGATGTCGACCATGATTACATCGCCAACGCCAAGTGAAATCAAGAACTTACCTATTGCCGTTCCAGCAGCTCCCGCTCCGTTAATCACTAGCGTTAAATCGCAAAGCTTCTTGTTTGCAATTTTACAAGCGTTAATAAGCGCCGCACCAACAACAATAGCTGTTCCGTGCTGATCGTCGTGAAATACTGGAATATCAAGTCTTTCCTTTAACTTTTGCTCAATTTCAAAGCAGCGTGGCGCTGCTATATCCTCTAGATTTATTCCGCCGAAACTATCAGAAATAAGCTCAATAGTTCTGACAATTTCATCTGTATCCTTTGACTTGATGCAAAGCGGAAAAGCGTCAACATCAGCAAATTCTTTAAACAATGCGCATTTGCCCTCCATAACAGGCATACCTGCCAGACCGCCAATATCGCCGAGTCCTAAAACTGCTGTTCCGTCGGTTATTACTGCAACCAGATTTGAACGTCTTGTAAGCTCGTAAGAAAGCTCAGGATTTTCTTTGATTTTAAGGCAAGGCTCAGCAACGCCGGGAGTATATGCTACGCTTAAAGACTCTCTGTCGTCGATTTTTGCCCTTGAAACAACCTCTATTTTACCGCCTAAATCCTTGTGAAATTTAAGTGCTTTTTCCATTATATCCATTATTACTACCTCTATTTTAATGCGTTTTGTTTTGCAAGTTCAAGAATTTTGTTTATATTTTCCTCATCAGTAACTCTGCTTCCAATATGAGTAGGCTGCATATTATAAGAACCGTGAAAGTCAGAACCGCCAGTTGCAATAAGATTGTATTTTTGTGTTATTTCAAAAAGCTTCTTCTCGTTTTCTTCGTCTGCAGAAAAGTGATATACTTCAATTCCGTCAAGCTTACCATCTGCTGCAAGCTCTTCACAAAGCTCAACATTATCATAAAGACAAGGATGAGCCATTACAGCAATTCCCCTTGACGAATGAATCAAATCAAGTACAAACTTAACGCTCGGATATCTTCTGATAACAGAACAGCTGCCCGTTTTTCTGTCAAAAAGCTCATTGTTTACCTCACCATAATATTCGGTAGCATAGCCGTAATTTATAAGCGCACGCATAATGTGCGATTTGAATATGCTCTTGCTGCTTTTGGTGTATTTAAGTACAGACTCTGTTGTAATAGGATATATCTCCTTGACCTTTTCAATCATATCCTTAGCGCAAAGCTTTCTGATTTCACACGATTTGTGGCAAATTCCCTCAAGCCTGTCAGGCTTCTGAGGCGCATAGCAAAGAATATGTACCTTACAGTTTCTCTCCTCATCCCAGGCTGACAGCTCAACACCAGGAATAACCTTAACTCCATATCTCTCTCCTAAAACATTTGCCCTGTTAGCTGACGAGAGCGTATCGTGATCGGTAAGAGATAAATAATCGAGTCCCATTCTTTTAGCCTGAATAATAACCTCTTCTATTCCAAGCGACCCGTCGGATAGAGTTGTGTGACAATGTAAATCTCCTTTAATACTCATGTTTTGCTCCTATGTATACCAAAATTGTATAGCCAAAGCTTTATATTAAGACGAAAAGTGCAATTCTATTCGGCTTATACAAATTTAATTATATCACAATCCATAGACAAAATCAACAACAAAATTCCTCATAATTCGAGCATCTGACAAAAAGTACAAAATTCAGTCAAACAGCTTTTTCTCAAACCAAGCGTGATCAAGCTTTATTTCCTTGCCATTTAAATATTCGAGTACGCCTGATTCTGTTGAAAATTCAAATCTTAATGAGTACGAACAAAGCGCCTGAGTCTTTACGTTAAATTTACGGTTAATAGAATTTATTCCGTACTTGCCGTCGCCGAGCAAAGGATGTCCGATATAAGCTAAATGCGCTCTTATCTGGTGTGTTCTGCCTGTAACTAAATCAACCTCCAGAAGAGATAGCTCTCCCTTTTGTTTCAGAACCTCATATCTTGTAATTATCTTTTTTGAACCAACTACCTGCCTGTCGTAAATTTTAACCTTGTTGTTATTTTCATCCTTCACCAGGTAGCCTGTCAGCTCGTCGCTCTTTTTATCAAAGCTTCCAACACAAACGCAGCGGTACTTTTTCTTTATTTCTCTGTCCTTGATTTTCTGATTTAAAATTCTTAAAGCTTCAGCGTTCTTAGCGCAAATTACAAGTCCTTCAGTATTCCTGTCGATTCTGTTGCAAAGCGCAGGCGCAAATGAAGCTTCCTCGTCGGGATTATATTCGCCCTTATCGTAAAGATAACGCTTTATACGGTTTATGAGCGTATCGCTTGTATTGTCGTTATCCTCATGAACTACAAGGCCTGTTTTCTTGTTGACGACTAATATATTTTCATCCTCACTGACAACATTAAGAGAAGCAGGCGCCGTCATAAAGCTAAGCTTTGAAGGCTTCTCAAAAAACTCATCGTTTATGTAAAGCTGCATTACATCACCCTCGCAAAGCCTTGTTGAAATTTCACAACGCTTTCCGTTAAGCTTAATCCGCTTGATACGAATATATTTATACATAAGAGCTGAGGGCAGCCTTTTGACAGCCTTTGATAAAAATTTATCAACCCTTTGCCCTGCATCGTTTTTTGAAATTATAAATTCACGCATTGTTTTCCTCTTATTAAAAAACTACTTCTTAATGCTCTTTCTCATTACGTCGGAAACGTCGGTAATTGTTACAAATGCCTCTGGATCAACTTCTGAGATAACTCGCTTCATTTTAGCAATTTGAAAACGGTTTACAACAAAATAAATAATCTTCTTTGAAGACGTGGAATAAAAGCCTTCCGCGTCAATAAGAGTTATTCCTTTTCCAAATGTATCAGAAAGCGTCTGGCTGATTTCATCGTGCTTATCAGTAACAATCATTGCAGACTTCGCTTTATCAAGGCCCTCGACAATGAAGTCAACGGTTTTAATTCCAATAGTGTAGGTTACGATTGAATATAACGGAAGAGTCCAGCTCTTTAAAACTATTCCAACAACAATATACAAAACAGCGTTATAAATCATTACAAATGTACCTACTGTAATTCCTAATCGTTTTGAAAATGTTACTGCCATAACCTCAATTCCGTCAATAGCTCCGCCAAAACGAAGCGTCGTTCCACTTCCAATACCTGATATAATGCCGCCAAAAACAGCGCAAAGGAAAAGGTCTTTTCCAGCAAAGGGAGATGAGGTCGACACATCAATCGGAAAAACATATGTAATCAGATATGACGAAATTGAATAAATAGCTATTGTAAAAATCGAATATATCGTAAACGTTCTGCCTTGCTTTTTTGCGCCGAAAATAAAAAACGGAATATTTAAAACTACAAGAAAGAAGGAAAGGTTCAGATAATCCGGTGTAATCTGCCACAAAAGCATAGAAGTTCCTGACAATCCGCTATCGTACAAATGTACAGGTGCTAAAAACAGGGTTACACCGAGTGAATTTATAACTCCTGCAAAAAACAGAAAGATAAAGTTGATAGGGTTTAATTCTCTTGATGATTTCCTTTTTATAACATTTTTCAATTTTGTCATCTCCTTTAAAAACAAGCCGCCAAGCATAAAAAAAGAATATGTTCAGCGGCTTTGCTATCAATAAAATTTTTAGTGTGCTAATCTGCGAAAAATACTTTAAACGCTCTGTAAGCCATATAGGTATCTACCTTTGAAGCAATCTCAAAAGGAGCGTGCATTGAAAGAATTGGAACGCCGACGTCAATAACATCAATATCAAGGTTTGCAATATACTGTGCAACCGTTCCGCCACCGCCAATATCTACCTTTCCAAGCTCTCCTGTCTGCCATACTACTCCATTTTTATCGAGCAAATCTCTTACCCTGTAAACGTATTCAGCAGAAGCGTCGCTGGTTCCCGACTTACCTCTTGCGCCTGTAAACTTTGTTACAACAACGCCGTAATTGATTTTTGAAGCGTTTCTGGCTTCAGTAACATCAGGAAATGTCGGATCGACAGCCGCATTAACGTCAGCCGAAAGACACTCAGAAGCAGAAATTACATGGCGAGGAATCGCTCCCATATTTTCAGCGAGGTCGCTTAAAAAGTAGGTTAAATAAGAGCTGTTTAAGCCTGTATTTCCGTCGCTTCCTGTTTCCTCCTTATCGGTCAGAACAGTAACTGCGGTTTTCTTTGGAGCAGTAGTATCAAGAATAGCCTTTAAAGCTGTATAAGCACAAACTCTGTCGTCCTGGCCATAAGCTCCTACCATACTTCTGTCAAAGCCCAGATCCTTAGCTTTAAACGCAGGAACAGCTTCAAGCTCAGCAGACACAAAATCGTCCTCCAGAATTCCATACTTCTCGTTCAGGAGCTTCAGAATATTGAGCTTTACTTTTTCTGACTCCTTATCGTCCTTGAACGGACGGGAACCGATAAGAATATTAAGCTCTTCTCCCTTGACAACTTCACTTGAAGGACGCTTCATCTGACTGGCTGCTAAATGAGGAAGTAAATCTGTGATACAAAATACAGGATCGCTCTCCTGCTCGCCTATATTTATTTCAACCTTTTCTCCGTTTTCCAGATATACGACTCCATGAAGAGAAAGAGGGATTGTCGTCCATTGATACTTCTTGATTCCGCCGTAATAGTGCGTCTTGAATAACGCAAGCTCTGAGTCCTCGTAAACAGGATTTTGCTTTAAATCAACTCTTGGCGAATCAATATGCGCAGCAGAAATTCTTACTCCCTCGCTTATATCGTCAGTACCAATAACAGCCAGTAAAATTGCTTTATCCCGGTTTACCTTGTAGACCTTATCTCCAGGCTTCAGCTTTTTGTCAAAGTCAAATTCTACAAAACCATTAGCCTTAGCAAGCATTACAGCTTCCTTTACAGCTTCGCGCTCTGTCTTTGCAACGTCTAAGAACTTTTTGTAGTCCTCGCAGAAGTCATAAGCTATGCTTATTTCCTCATCGCTAAGGGTAAGACAAGCGTTTTTCTTCTTTGTAAACAGCTTTTCCTTTAATTCATTCGTGCTATTCTCACTCATGTTTTTACACTCCTTCAACTAAAATTATTCATACAGATTTTTATAATTCTCGTAAGTAGATACGATTTTTCTGACATAATGTCTTGTTTCACTGAGAGGAATCGCTTCGACGTCAAAATCGTCAAGCGAAATAATTCCTTCCTCAACCCAGCCTTCGACGTTTCCTATTCCACCATTATACGCAGCTGACGCAATTCTGTAATCGCCGAATTCATCAAGCAGCTGCCGCAAAATATAGCAGCCGTATCTGATGTTCGTTTCGGGGTCCTTCATATCGCTGTAGCTTACTTCATCGGCTTCTCCCAATTTTTCAGCCACCTCTTCAAAAGCAATCGGCATAATTTGCATAAGTCCGGTAGCGCCCGCCGAAGAAGTAGCGTCTGGATTAAAATCGCTTTCAACCTTTATAACCGAATATACATACAGCGGGTCCAAATCATATTCTTGACTGTATTTTTCAACATATTCAGCATAGTTTTGCTGGTAGAAATACTGTTTCGAGAAAAATGGAATAAGCTTGGAAACGCTGTAAATTGCTACAATCAGCAAAAACGTAATAAGCACAAATATAACAAACCAACCGAGCGGTTTAATTCTTCTCTTTCGGTTTCTTGCCATTAACTATCTCCTCAATTTTTTCAAGAGCCTTCTTTACATTAACCTCAAGCTCATCAAGGCTTGAATTGTTATAAATAACTATATCGCAGTTCTTTTGAAAAAATTCGTCGTCCTGCTGTGATGAAAATCTAAGTGAAATGCTTTTGTCAGACAAGCTATCCCGCGCCTTGATTCTTTCAAACCTCTTAGCGGTATCACTCAAAACGCCTGCAATTGCAACACAGCGTTTATCAAGTCCGCTTTGAAATAATGTCGGCGCATCGAGTATTACATAATCCTGACAACACGCATCAAGAATTTCGTCAATCTCAGCAGTTATATACTTAAATATTATTGCATTTTGTGTTTTAAGCTTTTCGTCATCAGAAAAAATTATATCCGCCATTTTTTTGCGGTCAAGGTGTAAGTCCTCATCAAAGCAATCAGGAAAATACCGACTGAGCTCCTTGTTGCACCTGCTATTGTCACTGGTTACATTTCTTGCAATCTCGTCACAGTCTATTACATATGCTCCAAGACGTCTGAAAATACTCGAAGCTGTACTTTTGCCAGCTCCACTTTGTCCTGTAAGTCCTACAATCAGCGGCACTCTACTCACCAACCTCTACAACGTCAAAGGACGCCGCTCTTAAAATTCTATTGTAAACGGCGAGTCCAACCCCTTCAGCGCTCGGCACTCTGGCATAGACCTTCTTTGCGCCCAGCTCATCGAGTTTCCTTAAAATCAGGAAAAGATTCTTTGCCTGCTCTTTTGAAGAACTGCCGTAAAACACGCAATTTAAGCCAGCTGGAATTTTGTCCTTATCGTTGTCAAAGCACATAAGGAACGTTTCGTCATCAGAATTGTCGCTTACGTACTTTAAAAAATTATCAAGCGAACCATTAACTAAAATAACCCTTGTCTTTGGAGAATAATGCTTGTACTTCATTCCTGGCGAAGCGGCTTTTTCGGTAATATCGACCTCGGATAGTATTCCCTTGTCCAGAATGACATTATCGACAACCATTAAAAGATCATCCTTTGTAATTCCGCCCGGTCTTAAAATTCTTACGCCCTCATTTTCAAAGCAGATTACAGTAGACTCAACCCCCACTGTACACTCACTGCCGTCTAAAATTGCAGGAATTTTTCCATTCATATCATCAAAAACGTGACGAGCTGTAGTAGGACTAGGTCTTCCTGAAATGTTTGCTGACGGTGCAGCAATAGGCACTCCGCAGGCTTTGATAAAGCTTCTCGCTATGTCGTGCGACGGCATTCTTATACCAACCGTATCAAGTCCTCCGCTTGTTATAAGAGGAATCTTGCCAGACTTTGGCAGAACCATTGTCAGCGGTCCGCCCCAGAATTTTTCGGCTAAAAGTCTGGCACTTTCAGGTACTTCTAACGCCAGCTCAGAGAGCATATCAATTTCAGCGATGTGAACTATCAGCGGATTGTCAGCTGGCCTGCCCTTTGCTGCAAAGACCTTTTTTACAGCCTTCTCATCATAAGCGTTTGCGGCAAGTCCGTAAACAGTTTCAGTAGGCATACCGACAATTTCACCTTGATTTATAAGTGTGGCACATAAATCAATATTCTCATCAGAGGGCTTTAGTATTTTCGTGTCGAACATTTAAGTTCCCTCTATTCATCATTTTGCATTGAAAGCTTTGCAGCCTGATCAGCCGTTGCAAGAGCGTCAATCACTTCATCTAAATTACCATTTAAAAACTGCTCAAGTCTGTAAATGGTAAGACCGATTCTGTGATCGCTGATTCTTCCCTCAGGAAAATTATAGGTGCGTATTCTTTCTGAACGGTCACCTGTTCCAACCTGAGAACGGCGCTCTGCAGCAATTTCATTTTCCTGTACTCTCAGCTGTTCCTCATAAAGCCTTGAACGAAGAATTTTCATAGCTCGCTCTTTATTTTTAAACTGGCTGCGCTCATCCTGACATTCAACAACAAGACCTGTTGGAAGATAGGTAATTCTGACAGCAGATTCTGTCTTGTTAATATGCTGTCCACCTGCGCCGCTTGCTCTGAAAACGTCAATCTTCAAGTCTGTTGCTTCGTTAATTTCAAACTCCACTTCTTCAGCTTCCGGCAGTACCGCAACTGTAACGGTAGAAGTATGAACTCTGCCCTGCGACTCGGTTTCAGGCACACGCTGAACTCTGTGAACTCCGCTTTCGTACTTTAGTCTTGAATATGCGCCTTCGCCCTCAACGCTGAAGGAAATCTCCTTATATCCGCCAAGCTCAGTTTCGTTTGCATTCATAACCTCGTGCTTCCAGCCCTTGGAGTCAGCGTACATCGTGTACATTCTATAGAGCGAATTTGCAAAAAGTGAAGCTTCCTCGCCGCCTGCTCCGCCACGAATTTCAATAATGACGTTTTTATCATCGTTCGGGTCCTTTGGTAGAAGCATAATTTTAAGCTCCTCCTCAATAGTCGCCATCTGTTCCTTTGACTCCTCATATTGAAGCTGAACCATTTCTTTAAAGTCCTTTTCAAGACCGCCTGCGTCTAACAGCTCGTTCGCTTCGTCAAAAGCTTCCTTCGCCTTTTTATATTCCCTGAATTTTTCAATAATAGGCGTCAGATTTTTATACTCCTTCATAAGTGCTGTATACTGCTTATTGTCCGTTATAATATCCGGGTCAGTAAGCTTAACGCTTATATCCTCGTATTTCTGTTCAAGCGTTAATAGTTTTTCAAACATATAAATTCTACTCCTTTGTATTGCTTAATCTTCTCTCGATATATTTTTAATATTCTTTTCTGCCTTCGCTCTCGGAATCATAAATTCCCGACCGCAACCGACGCAGCGAAGCTTAAAATCCATTCCCGAACGTAAAACAAGCATCTTGTTCTCACCGCACGGGTGCTTCTTTTTCATAACAAGTATGTCACCTGCTCTTACATCCATAATATCCTCCCGAAATTCAAGTGTTCCTGACTGTTACCGCCAAACATACACTGTATTTAAGTATACCACATAATTTACCAAAACGCAAATTTTTTAATGCGTTCTTTGTCTTCAATTTTGCCAGACACGCAAAATGTCATATTCCCATCTTGCTCAGAATATATTGAACAAGAGATTAAAAACGCTTTTAGGAGGACAAAATGAACAAATATTACCCCGAGGGAAAGCTTATATCGCAAGCCTCAAATAAACAGTCAATTCAAACAATACAAGGAATATATGAAGCTAAGGAACGAGGACAAATTCTTGAAGCTAAGGCTGTAATGTGCGACACGGACCACAACCTGTTAGTTGACCTTCCCTGCTGTAAGGGAATCATTCCAAGATTTGAAGGCGCTGTTGGAATCGACGATGGAACAACAAGAGATATTGCTCTTTTATCCCGTGTAAACAAACCTGTCTGTTTTAAGGTGTTGTCAGTTGAAGAAAAGGGTGAAGATAAAACAGCAATACTTTCACGCAGAGAAGCGCAACTTGAAGCTTATGAAAACTACATCGCAAATTTACTTCCTGGAGATATTATTCCGGCAAAGGTAACTCACTTGGAGCAGTTCGGCTGCTTTGTTGATATTTGCTGTGGAATATCCTCGCTTATACCAATAGACGCAATTTCAGTATCGAGAATTTCACACCCCAGAGATCGCTTCTATAACGGTCAGGAAATAAACGCAATAGTCAAGTCTACAGACAATTACAGAATATATCTGTCGCACAAGGAGCTTTTAGGAACCTGGGAGCAAAACGCAAGCCTTTTTAAAGCAGGTCAAACCGTCGGCGGAATTATACGCTCAATTGAAAGCTATGGTATTTTTATTGAGCTTAAGCCTAACCTTGCAGGACTTGCAGAAAGCAGGAGTGATATTTTTGTCGGACAAAAAACGTCAGTCTACATAAAATCTATAATTCCGGAAAAGATGAAGGTTAAGCTAATTATCGTAGATGTCTTTGACGACGATGAAACGGATAAGTCGTTCGATTATTACATAAGCTCTGGCAGCATAACCCACTGGGAATATTCGACCAAGGAAAGTGAAAGAAAGATAATATCGGTGTTTTAAAAACTAAAGGGCAAGCTGAATCAGCTTGCCCTTTTTGCTATTCACTATTTATCTAAAAAACTATTATGCCAATATTTTTTAAAGCAAGAAAAAAACAAGATTCAAAAGCCGATTTATATGCTATAATTAGAAAGCAGTATGTTGCCTGAACTGCAAACTATATGCGTTAAATTTAAAGGAGGCGAAGCTTATGAAGGATACTGTTCATCATCGGCCAGTAAAAAATACGTTTATTCATATTGACAGCAGTGAGCTTGCTGATAGCTTTGGTAAAACCGGTTTAAATGGAGAGCAGGTGCTTGAAAGCCGAAAAAAATACGGAAGCAACGAGCAAACAAACAAAACTAAAACATCAGCAATCAAGAGCGTTCGCAGAGCGTTTATAAACCCATTTTCAATTATTTTATTTGTACTGGCTGTAGTTTCGCTGATTACCGATGTTCTTTTACCTGATAAATACGGTCAGAGCTTCTCTTCTGTAATTATTATCTGTATAATGCTTCTGCTTGGCGGCATTGTGCGTCTGATTCAGGAGCTACGTGCAAAGCGTGTAGCTGACAGACTTGCTAGTCTTACTGAAACAACTGTATCCGTTTGCAGAGATAGCATCTGGCAGGAAATTTCCTCTGATGATCTGGTGGTTGGCGATTTGGTTCGTGTAGAAGCAGGAGATCGAATACCTGCGGATATTGAACTGACGCAAACAAGAGATTTATTCGTTTCGCAATCAGTAATAACAGGAGAAAGCGAAAGCTTTGAAAAAAGCGCTGCAAAGCCACAGGGCAAGCCACAAAAGCTTAGTGATTACACAAACATTGTCTTTCAAGGAACTACTGTTACGGGCGGTGTTGGCATCGGCGTTGTACAAGCAGTCGGAGTGAACACATTTTACGGCGGCCTGGATACCGAACGACTTGATCAAAAGCAAGGCTTTGATAACGGTTCTGGTTCAATTGCATGGGTTCTGATACGCTTTATGGTGATTTTGTTGCCTGTTGTATTTGTAGCAAGCGGACTTACTCAGCACAATTGGTTAGAAGCATTTTTGTTTGCCCTTTCTGTAGCAGTTGGACTTACGCCCGAAATGCTGCCAATGGTTGTGAGCGCTTGTATGGCGAAGGGCGCTCATCAAATGGGTAAGGAACAAACGGTAGTAAAGAACATCAACGCTATGCAGACGCTTGGCGGCATGGACGTGCTGTGTGTTGATAAGACTGGAACATTAACTGAGGACACAATTATACTTGAATACTATATGGATATCCTTGGCAATGAAAGTCAGACAGTTTTAAACTATGCTTTTTTAAACAGCCATTACCACAGCGGTGTAAAAAATCATCTGGACACTGCGATACTGAAATATGGCGATATTCCAAATGAAAGAGATCGCTTTAAGACGCTTTTGAAAGATAGCGTTCTCCTGGATGAACAGCCGTTCGATTACGAACATAAATTCGTTGGAATTTTACTAAAAGGCGAAACAGAGAATTTACATATCATAAAGGGAAGCGTTGAAAGCGTACTGTCAAAGTGCAAGTACGCAGAATTTAAAGGCGAAAAAATAGCTGTAACCAACGACACTCTTGATAGCGTTCACGCAGTTACAGACGACCTTACTGAAGACGGGATGAAGGTTCTTGCGGTAGCTTATAGAAATACAGATGAATCGGTGCTCGGCGCAGATAATTCAGATTTTGTGCTGATTGGCTATCTTGCATTTTTTGATGCGCCTAAAAAGAGCGCTGCTGAAACAATAAAAAGCTTGAAGGAATTAAAAGTTGACATCAGAGTTCTGACAGGAGATGATATGAAAACGACCCTGTCTGTTTGCTCGCGCCTTGGAATTGAAACGAAATCTGTACTTACAGGAGCAAATTTTGACGCTCTTTCGGAAAATGACATTCCAATAATTATAGAAAACACAAAGGTATTTGCCGAGCTTTCGCCGAAGCAAAAGGCAAAAATTATTGAAATTCTGCAATCCAACGGTCACACAGTAGGCTTTGTAGGCGACGGAATGAACGATCTTCCTGCTGAGCTCAAAGCAAATGTTGGAATCTCGGTAGACACAGCTGCCGATGCTGTAAAAGAAAGCGCAGATGTAATTTTACTAAAGAAGGACTTAAATGTTTTAAAGCGTAGCATTATAGAAGGCCGCAAGGCATTTGTCAATATGACAAAGTACATCAAAATCACAGCTTCATCTAATTTAGGAAATATCTTTGCTGTAGTTGTCGCCAGTATTCTTCTTCCGTTTTTCCCGATGACTTCCCTTCAGCTTCTTCTTTTGAATTTGCTGTACGATATTCTATGCTTGATTTTGCCCTGGGATAATGTCGATTCCGAACAGCTTGAGAAACCAGTTCGATGGAACGGAAAAAATCTCGGGCGATTTATGCTACGATTCGGGCCAATCAGCTCGGTGTTTGATGTTTTGACATTTGCGTTTTTGTTCTTTATTCTCTGCCCTGCTGTGTGCGGCGGAGCGTTTTCACAGCTTGATTCAGCCAGACAATTAGCGTTTGTAACGACCTTTCAGACAGGCTGGTTTTTAGAATCAATGTGGACGCAGGTTTTAATTCTTCATCTCTTGCGGACAAGCAAAATACCATTTGTCCAAAGCAAACCGTCAAAGCTTGTTTTAACAGTTACTCTCGTCGGCATTGCGCTCTTTTCAATTATCACAGTCTCTCCGATTGGACATTATATGGGCTTGACAGCTCTTCCGATTGGATATTATCTGTTTTTGATGTCAGATGTACTCTGCTATCTTGGCTTTGTAAGCGTAGCGAAGTATATTTACTTTAAAAAACACAAGGAATTATTATAGGAGGTGTAGCATGAAAAACAACATTGGCTTTGTCAGCTTAGACGCTTTAGCACTGAACTGGCTAAATGAAAAGTTAAAAGCTGCTCCCGCAGACATACTAAGCGCCAAAGAATTACAAGACGCAATATCAGCTTTAAAGAGCGGTGAAATCAGAAGCATACTACTGGAACCTGGCGATGCTATACCTATTCCCGATTTTTCAGAAATCATCTGCGGAGATTTACATATACTCCCGATTGCACGAAAGGTAGTCAGAGGACAGAATGAAATAATCCTGACGCCGAAGGAATTTGATATACTGTTATTTCTGGCCAGAAATCGTGGCGAGGTTTTCACAAAGGAGCAAATTTATCAGGCAGTATGGGATGCTGAGTATCTTATGGACGACAGCAACATAATGGCTTTTATCAGAAAACTCAGAAAGAAAATTGAACCACACCCTGATGCTCCGGAATACATTCTTACCATTTGGGGTATAGGATATAAGTTCAACGATAAGCTATAAGGCAAGCAAAAATTCTTGCTAAAACGCAAGGAAATCGCAAGGTTTTAAACCTGTGAATTTCCTTGCGTTTTTTATAGAATAAAAAAGGATGGAGGAGGTGCAGATATGGAGTATGCAGATTTTGTGATAAGAATTGCCCTTTCTATGATACTTGGTTTTGCGATTGGATTAGAGCGTCAATTGACAGGACATACAGCAGGTATTCGAATCAATGTCCTGATTTGCATGGGAGCCGGATTTTTCACCCTGTTTCCACTCCTGTTTGAATCAGAACAGACCTTTCGAGTGGCAGCGGCAATCATTCAAGGCGTCGGTTTTCTGTGCAGCGGTGTGATTTTCAAAGAAAGTGCATCCGTGAGAGGGATGAATACAGCGGCGACCTTGTGGTGTACGGCAGCGGTTGGCGTCCTTGCCAGCTCTGGAATGTACTTGATGGCCGTCACAGCTGCGAGTATTCTGATCCTCTCCAACCTGATTCTTCGCCCGCTGGCAAGAAAAATCAATCCGATCATTGCCGAGGAGGAATCAGAACGGCAATACCGCATTTCTGTCACCTGTCAGGAAAATGCGGAGCATGAGCTTCGCATGCTACTGATTAATAGCAACTCCTGTAAAACGCTCTATCTGACCAATCTTGAAAGTGGAGATGTAGTAGGCGATAAAGTGGAAATTATTGCGGAATATGATTCAGCCGGAAAATCCAAAAATCGAGTATTGGAAGGAATTGTCGGGCAGATACTCGCCCGACCAGAAGTGATTAGTGCAGGCTGGGAGGTCCTGTAATGAAAACAATAAGGTGTAGGAAAAAATTTTCTATGTTTGATATGAAGTAATGACATTAGGATGTATTTTCTTAGGATATTTATTTTCAGAATATCGACATTTTGTTTTCTGGCATGGTACTTCATTACAGCTGCTATTTGGATTATGCTGGTGATCGAGGCCGTTGCACTTTGGACAAAGCTGCAAAAATAAAGAAATTATTCAACGAAAGGAGAAAAGAGTGATGGATTATGTGTGTATAGCTTTAGGAATTCTCTTTCTGGCAGGTGGAACAATTTTTGCATTTGGCAAAATCTATAAGCGTATATCTGCGTGGCAAAAAATGTCTGATGAAGAAAAGAGCAAGATAAGAATTAAACCTCTTTGTCAAAATATTGGAGGAATGATGGCACTTAATGGAATCATCTTTGTTCTAAAAGGAT
>JAJQIH010000019.1 GCA_021199305.1 Ruminococcus sp. | reverse complement strand
TTGTTATTATCTCCTTATCTGTCAAGTATATTTTTTAAAATCTTAATTCCCTTATCAATTTCCTGCTTGCTTATTGTAAGCGGCGGCAAAAGTCTTACCTTGTCCTTTGCGGTGAGGACTAAAAGTCCTTCGTCAAGACAAGCCTTCGCTACCTCTGCGGCATTTTTGGTTTTCAGCCTGATTCCAATCATCAAGCCCATTCCGTCAACGCCTTCAACTTCATCTATCTTTTCAAGCTCGCTTTTAAAGTATTCGCCCTTTTTTGAAACCTCGTCCAGAAAGCCGTCTGCCAAAACCTTGCTCAGAACGACGTTTCCGCCAGCGCAGCTTATCGGGTTTCCGCCGAAGGTAGAGCCATGCGTTCCCTTTGACAATACATCGCAGCACTTTTCGTCCGCCATACAAACGCCAATCGGTACGCCGCCAGCTAAGCCTTTGGCGAGAGTTGTAATGTTCGGCTTTACGTTATAGTTTTCGCTTGCCAAGAATTTCCCCGTTCTGCCGACGCCAGTCTGAACCTCGTCGCAAATGGTTAATATATCTCTCTTTTCGCATTCCGAAAAGATAGCGTTTACAAATTCCTTCTCGAGCGGTATAACTCCGCCCTCGCCCTGAATGCACTCAAACATTACGGCGCAGACCTTATTTTCATAAGTGGCAAGCTTTTCCTTGAGGTCGGCTATATCGTTTGCCTTTACGTTTACAAAGCCTCCGACGAACGGGAAAAAGTAGTTGTGAAAAACCTCCTGCCCTGTCGCTGAAAGTGTAGCTATCGTTCTGCCGTGAAAACTGTTTTCAAGAGTGATTATAATATTGCGCCCGGCTTGCTTGCCGTACTTGTCAAAGCTATACTTTTTTGCAAGCTTTATAGCGCATTCGTTAGCTTCTGCTCCTGAATTTCCAAAAAACAGCTTCTGATAACCAGTAGCGGTTGTAAGCCTTTCGGCAAAGTCGCTTGAGGTCTTTGTGTAGTAGTAATTTGAAGTGTGCTGAACGGCGTGAGCCTGTGAAAAAATTGCATCCGCCCAGTCGTCGTCGCAAAAGCCTAAGCTGTTTACGCCAATTCCTGAACCGAAATCTATGTACTCCTTTTTATCCTCGTCAACAGCTACGCAACCGCTTCCCTTTTCCAACACAACATCAAATCTGCCATAAGTCGGCATAACGTGCATATTGTGCTTTTCTATTGTATTCATTCCCTCATACCTTTCGCTTGTAATTTTTACATAAACTGCGTGCCGACGCCTTCGCTCGACAAAAGCTCAATCAGAATCGAGTGTGGTACTCTTCCGTCGATTATGCAGGTTTTCTTGACTCCTCGTCTTACAGCTTCAACGCAGCAGTCGATTTTTGGAATCATACCGCCGCTTATAATTCCTGCCTTTTTAAGATATGGAACCTCAGAAACGTTAACCTCAGGGATAAGCGTTGAATCGTCATTTTTGTCCTCTAAAAGTCCTGCAATATCGGTCATCAGAATTAAATTTTCCGCCCTCAGGCAGGAAGCGATTCTCGCCGCCGCAGTATCAGCGTTAATATTATAAGTCTGACCGTTTTCGCTTGTAGCCACAGTTGAAATAACCGGGATATATCCGTTTGAAATAGCGTCAAGGATCGGCTTTGTGGTAACTCTTTTGATTTCGCCGACAAAACCTAAATCTGTGTCGCCCTGCTTTTTCTCAGCAACAAGTATTCCGCCGTCGATTCCGCAAAGTCCTAAAGCCTGACCGCCGTGAAGCTCGATATTTGAAACAAGCTCCTTGTTTACCTTTCCTGCAAGAACCATTTTTACTATATCTATCGTTTCCTCGTCGGTATAGCGAAGTCCGTTGATAAAGGTAGATTTAATTCCTACTCTGTCAAGCATTGAGTTTATTTCAGGTCCGCCGCCGTGAACCAAAACGACGTTTATTCCGACAGCCGCAAGCAACACAATATCGCTCATTACTGCTTCCTTTAAAACCTCGTTTGTCATTGCGTTTCCGCCGTATTTTACTACAACTATCTTGTTGTGGTATTTCTGAAGGTACGGCAGAGCGTCAATAAGTACCTTTGTACGGGTATAGTTTGAAATCTGTTCCATTTTACATCTTCCCTTTCAGAAATTTATGTACGGTAATCTCCGTTAATTTTTACGTAATCATAAGTGAGGTCGCAGCCCCATGCAGTAGCTTTTCCTTCTCCGTCGCCGACAGAAACTTTAACCAGAATTTCGTCGCTTTCAAGCGCCTTTGCCGCAAGCTCCTCGGAAAATTCAATTCCAGCACCGTTTTTGCAAACGTCAATCATAGCGTAATCAGAGCCGATTGAAACGTCTGTTTTATTTATATCAAACTCAGCGTCCGCATAACCTATAGCGCACAAAATTCTTCCCCAGTTTGCATCCTCGCCAAAAACTGCTGCTTTAAAAAGCGACGAGCAGATAACGCTTTTGGCGATAGTTTTGGCGGCTTTGTTGTCAATAGCACCGCTTACTGTACATTCGATAAGCTTGGTTGCGCCCTCGCCGTCCTTTGCAAGCATTCGGGTCAGGTTCATCATTACTATGTACAGCGCCTGTTTGAAAGCTTTGAAATCTTCATTATCGGAAGAAATCTCTTTGTTTCCTGCAAGTCCGCTTGACATCAGAGCTACCATATCGTTTGTAGACTGGTCGCCGTCAATTGAAAGGCAGTTATACGTAACGTCGACAACCTCGCTTAAAGCCTTCTGGAGCATATCGGTAGAAACGGCGCAGTCGGTTGTGATAAAGTTAAGAGTTGTCGCCATATTCGGGTGAATCATACCGCTGCCCTTTGCCATTCCGCCAAGGTGGCAGGTGCTTTCGCCGATTTTAAATTCTACAGCTACTTGTTTCGGGAATGTATCGGTCGTCATAATAGCTGTTGCTGCAGCGTCGTTATTTGACCGACAAAGGCCCAGGACAAGAGAAGGCATTGCCTTTTCAATAGGCTCAATAGGTAAAATTTGTCCGATAACGCCAGTAGAGGCTACAATTACCTCCTCAGGCTTACAATCAAGAGAATCCGCTGCAAGCTCGCACATTTTAATTGCCTTTTGCTCTCCGTCAGCGTTACAGGTATTTGCGTTTTTTGAGTTTGCAATTACTGCTTTCGCCTTGCCGCCGGTGGCTGCAAGATTATTCCTTGTAACTATGATCGGCGCACCCTTTACCTTATTCTGAGTATAAACTGCCGCCGCATTACAAAGAGTATCGGATGAAATAAGCGCAAGGTCATTTTTTTTGGTTGGATTTTCTTTGATTCCAGCGTAAACACCGCTTGTTCTAAAGCCGCTTGCGGCACAAACTCCGCCGTCTATGTATTTGTACCCTTCAAAATTTTTAAATGAAATGCTTTTCATATTTCTCTCCTGTCAAACAAGTCCTGTGCTTTCGTCAATTCCCAGCATAATATTCATACATTGCACAGCGGCTCCGCTTGCGCCCTTACCCAAATTGTCAAGACGTGAGCAAAGCAAAACCTGCTCGTCGTTTCCAAGCACGAAAATCTGCATATTATTAGTTCCAGCGAGCGTGTTTGCCGCCAAAAAGCCGTCTGGCAGAGTAACGCTCCCGCCCATTTCCATAACCTTGACAAAGCGCTCGTTTTTGTAATGCTCGCTTAAGGCTTCATAGAAATCCTTTAGCGTTGGCTTGTTTTTCAGCGTTCTTGTCTGAATCGGTACGCTTACAACCATTCCGCTGTAATAGTCGTCAACTATAGGATTAAACATCGGTGGGAAGTCAAGTCCGCAGATTTTTTGCATTTCGGGCAGGTGCTTGTGGCTTTGCGACAAAGCGTACTGCCGTGGTGAGAAGCACTCAAGCGGCTTGTTATCTCCTTCGAGTACGGCAATCATCTTCTTGCCGCCGCCAGAATAGCCTGAAACTGCGTGACTTGTCACAGGATAGTCGGTCGGGATAATTTTGGCCTGAATCAACGGGTAAACAAGAGAAATAAATCCGCTTGCATAACAGCCCGGAACGGCAACTCTTTTTGAGCTTTTGATTTTTTCTCTATGCTCGCCTGAAAGCTCAGGAAAGCCGTACGCCCAGTCGGGATTTGTCCTGTGAGCGGTTGAAGCGTCGATGATTTTTGTGCGGTCGTTGTCCTTATCAATAAGCGTTACGGCTTCTTTAGCTGCCGCGTCAGGCAGGCACAAAAAGGTTATATCAGACTCGTTTATCAATCTTGCTCGCTCAAGCGAATCCTTTCTTTTATCCTCGTCAATAAGCAAAAGCTCAAGGTCGTCACGGTTTTTAAATCTCTCGAAAATTTTAAGTCCTGTGGTTCCCTCTTTGCCGTCAATAAATATCTTTGTCTTCATATTCTATTTATCATCCTGTTCGTTTAGGAAATTTTTTACATATAAAAGCTGCTGACTTACGCTTTCGGGCGCAGGTCCGCCCTGTGATTTTCTTTGCATAACGCAGGTATCGAGTGAAATAGCTTCGTAAACGTCGTCTGAAAACTTATCGCTGAGCTTTTTATATTCCTCAAGAGGCAGAGCTTCAAGAGTGGTGTCAAGCGATATACATCTTGCTACTAATGTTCCGGTAATTTTGTAGGCGTCCCTGAAAGGCATACCCTTTTTGACCAGATAGTCGGCACAATCGGTAGCGTTTATAAATCCCTTTGCAGCAGCCGCTCTCATATTGTCCTTTAAAACGGTCATGGTTTCAAGCATTGGAATAAAAGTGCTGATACAAAGCTTTACTGTATCTACTGCGTCAAAAATAGCTTCCTTGTCCTCCTGCATATCCTTGTTATAAGCAAGCGGGAGATTTTTCATCATATCGAGAAGCGTATTCAAATCGCCGTAAACTCTTGCGGTTTTTCCTCTTATAAGCTCGGTAACGTCAGGGTTTTTCTTTTGCGGCATAATGCTCGAGCCTGTCGAATAAGCGTCGTCAAGCTCTACGAACTTAAACTCCCATGAGCACCACATAACTATCTCTTCAGAAAAACGTGAAAGGTGCATCATCAAAATCGAAATGGTATTTGCAAGCTCTATACAAAAATCCCTGTCGGAAACTCCGTCGAGCGAGTTCTGACAAACCTCAGAAAAGCCTAAAAGGTCGCAAACACGCTGTCTGTCGATAGGATAAGTAGTTCCAGCGAGCGCACCAGAGCCAAGCGGCATTCTGTCGGTTCTTTTATATGTATCGTTCAGTCTTTCGTAATCACGGCAAAGCATATTGGCATAAGCTGAGAGATGATGAGCGAAGGTTACAGGCTGCGCTCTCTGAAGGTGAGTATAGCCTGGCATTACCGTATCGAGATTATTTTCTGCTATCTCAACGATTGTATTTATAAGCTCCTTTACAAGCGACTTTATCTCGACAATCTCATCTCTTAAATACATTCTTATGTCAAGAGCTACCTGGTCGTTTCTGCTTCTGGCTGTATGGAGTCTTTTTCCTGCGTCGCCTATTCTCTTTGTAAGCTCCGCTTCGACAAACATATGAACGTCCTCAGCGTTCGGGTCAAACTCAAGCGCTCCGCTGTCGAGGTCGTTTAAGATTCCGTTCAAGCCATCTATAATCTTCTTGCTGTCCGCCGTATCGATTATACCGCACTCTGCAAGCATTGTTGCGTGAGCGATCGAACCCTTGATGTCGTGGCGGTACATTCTTGCGTCAAATTTAATCGACGAATTGAAATCGTTCACACGACTGTCTATTTCTTTTGAAAATCTTCCTGCCCACATCGGCATAATAAATCTCTCCTTGCAGTGTTTCTTCAGTAGCTTTTTTAAAGCTCTTTAAAAAGTCTATAAGGGCAGCCGATATAGAACTGCCCAGATAGGTGATAGTTGTAAGTTGATAGTTAATAGTTGATAATTGATAGTTGATAATTATCCATTGTCCATTATCAACTGTCCACTACTTTGTGTTTCTCTTGGCGTCGAGCTTTGCCTTAACCTTAATCGGGAGTCCGAAGAGGTTGATAAAGCCTGCTGAATCCTTCTGGTCGTAAACGTGGTCTTCATCGAAGGTTGCAACCTCTTCATCATAAAGAGTGTATGGTGAAGTAACGCCAGCGTTGATGATATTGCCCTTGTAAAGCTTTAGCTTAACGTCTCCTGTAACAGTCTTCTGTGTTTCAGTAACAAAAGCCGAAAGAGCTTCTCTTAGCGGTGTGTACCACTGACCATTGTAAACGATGTCAGCAAATTTAATTCCGATATACTGCTTCATTCTTGCAGTTTCCTTGTCGATTGTAATAGTTTCCAGAACTTCATGTGCATGGTACAGGATAGCTCCGCCAGGAGTTTCGTAAACGCCTCTTGACTTCATACCAACCAGGCGGTTTTCAACGAGGTCAGCAAGTCCGATTCCGTTTTCACCGCCAAGCTTATTAAGCGTTTCTACAACCTTTACGCCATCCATCTCAACTCCGTCGATAGCTGTTGGAACGCCCTTTTCAAAGTGAATTGTAACGTAAGTTGGCTTGTCAGGTGCCTGAATTGGCGAAACGCCCATTTCAAGGAAACCTTCCTTCTCATACTGCGGCTCGTTTGCAGGGTCTTCAAGATCGAGTCCTTCGTGAGAAAGGTGCCATAAGTTTTTATCCTTTGAGTAGTTTGTTTCTCTGTTGATTTTAAGAGGAATGTTGTGAGCTTCTGCGTAGTCAATTTCCTCGTCACGGGATTTAAGATCCCAGATTCTCCATGGTGCGATAATCTGCATATCAGGAGCGAACGCCTTAATTGCAAGCTCAAATCTTACCTGGTCGTTGCCCTTACCAGTACAGCCGTGGCAGATCGCGTCTGCGCCCTCTTCGAGTGCGATTTCAGCAATTCTCTTAGCTATAATAGGTCTTGCGAACGATGTTCCAAGCATATATCTGTTTTCGTAAATTGCTCCAGCCTGTACGGTTGGGAAAACGTAGTCTTCGATAAATTCCTTTTTGAGGTCGAGAATGTAAAGCTTTGAAGCGCCTGTCTTTTTAGCCTTTTCCTCAAGTCCGTCAAGCTCTGTTCCCTGTCCGACATCTCCTGAAACTGCTATAACCTCGCAGTTGTTGTAATTTTCCTTGAGCCAAGCAATGATGATTGACGTGTCAAGTCCGCCAGAGTATGCCAGAACTACCTTTTTGATTTCCTTTGCCATTTTTATTAACTCCTTTATTTCAATAAATAATTAACTGTGAACATTAAGCGTTTTTGTTTCTTTCAAAACGCTATGGTTTATTATACACTTCTTTTTCCTCTTGTCAAGCGTTTATTCAGGAAAATTCATATTTTTTTGCTGATTTCAGGTCATTCGATGAATATTCATTGCATATATTCAGGCATTTATGAATATTTATTCATTTTCTGCGCTTTTTGCGTTTTTTCTTAGCAAGCTCGTCTGGATTGATGCCTGCGGCTTCATACTCCGCTTTAAGCTTAGCGTTAAGCTTTGCTCTTGAGGTTGTGACGTAAAAATTAAGAGCTGTAGCGCCGACGCCGCACAAAATTGCAAGAGCTACATACAACGCTTTTGATTCAGCTTGTACCGCCAAAGCGACAAAAATAAGTGCCGCCACATACAGCACATAGTATAGCACCATAAGCCACGACAGCTGTCTTACCTTTTTAATTGGATCTGACTCCTTCATTTATTCCTCCGTATTAAGATATGCTTCAAGCCGATAGATGTTAAGTCCCTGACTTATAAATCTCTCCTCATACTCTGTTGGTATATTATCCTCAAAGTCAGTTGAGTAAAGATCGAAGGTAACATTTTTCAGCGCAAAGCCTGACTGTGAAAGCTGTTCAATTGAAAACTCAAAGAAGCGTGGGTTGTCGGTCTTCTGATGAATCTCTGCGCCCTGCTTCATAATTCCTTTATAGATGTTTAAAAAGCTCTGGTGAGTAAGCCTGTGCGAGGCGTAACGCTTTTTCGGAAACGGACAGGAAAAATTAAGATAAATTCTGTCTACGCTGTCGTTCTTTAAAAACTTCGGTAAAAGCTCCGCCGGACCAAGCAGGAATTTAAGGTTTTTAAGGTTTTGCTCCTGCGCAAGTTCAGCCGCACAGACTATGACGTTGCTTTCCTTTTCAACCGCTAAAATATTCTTGTCAGGATTTTTCCTCGCAAGCTCCGCTGCAAACTTTCCCTTTCCGCATCCGATCTCAAGGTATAAGGGATTGTTATTTCCAAACAGCTTTTCAAGGTCTATATATTCCTTCTTTTCAACACCTGTTATGAAGTTTTTATCCTCGCCGTACATGGATATTATAATATCCTCGCAGGCGCAGAGTCGCTCCTCAAGGTGCTTTTTCCTCCTCATTCGCATAAATACTCCCCTTTGCGCCTTTATTTAAAGATAAACGTCGAGATCGTCGTCCTTAAAGGCATTATCAACAGGGTTTTCATTTTCTTCTTTTTCAATCTTTTCAAGGCGCTTGTCAATACGACTTGATAGATTGTCGACGCTATCGCTTGTAACTTCAGGAATTGCTTGCTCTGTTTGTTCAGATTGTTCGGCTTGCTCAGTTGATTGCAAAGCTTCGTCTGCTGCAGCCGCTTCGCTTTCGTCAGAAACCTCTGTCGCTTCACTCGGCTGTTCATCGGAAGATTTTGCTTCCTGAGCTTCAGCCTGCTCTGTCTTCTTTTTCTTGCGTTTTAAGACAGCATTTATAATCCAGAAAACAATTATCAGAACCACCAGCACGATTTCTATAATTTCAACCGCAAAGATAAGGTTATCCTTTGACTGGAAGTTATCAGTCTGGGTAATTAGCGTAAGAGCTACTGCCGCCGCCATCAGAAGATAATGAACGCCGCCCTTTCTGTAAAACTGAATAAAGAATATCGCCGCCGCTGCTACTACAATAAAAATATGTAGTCCGAGCGAAAAAGGCGTATAGATATTTTGAATACTTTCTGTTTCTTCTGCAAAAAACATTTATTACACCACCCTGAAAGCTCTGGCAGGAGTATAACCTGCTTTATCTTGTTACCCACAGCCATACAAAAAGCTATGTTAGAATATTGTACCATAAAAGCATACAAAAAGCAAGCAAAAGAATTTTCACAAGCTTTTCACTATACTTCTTTCAATATAGGGGTTGACATTTGGGTGTAAAAGATGTAGAATTAAATTGTTACATAATGATTACAAGAGTTACAAATTGGTATTTCAATTCCCGCACAGGAGGGCAAGATGTCTAAACGATTAAAAATCAAACGAGTAATTTCAGCCTTGACGGCTTTAATAATAGTATGCTCTATATCCCTTACTGCTACAAGCGGAATTACATCATCCGCTGTACCTGAGGACGCATCATACGAGGAGCAGTTAGCGGAGCTTGAAAAGCAGGCTGAGGAAATAGATGAGAAAATCAACAGCGCAAATTCTGACATTGAGGACGCAGAAGCTCAGAAGGAAGCTATTGAAGAAAAGATTGAAGTCGTTTTACAAAAGATTTCAACCATCGAAGAATACAGCGAGCAGCTCGCTATTGAAATCGCCGACACTGACGCTCAGATGAGAGAGGTTCAGCAGGAGGTTGAGGATAAAAAAGAGGAAATTGAAACGGGAGTTTCTGACTTCAAGCAACGTCTTCGTGCAATGTATATGAATGATACCAGCTCGTACATATCTATTCTCCTTTCGTCGTCAGACTTTTTTGATATGATGATGAGAACCGAGCTTATAACCCGTGTTGCTGAACACGACGATCAGGCGATTGACGATCTGGTTGAAACGAAAAACGAGTACGAAGCAGCTCAGGAGGAGTTAGAGGTTAAGCTTGAGGAGCTTAGTGAGAAGTCGAGCGAGTATAAAACTCAGCTGCAGGACCTTCAGGATCAGAATGATGAGCTTGAGGAGCTTCGTGAGCAAAGCGATATGACAATTGAAGAGTTAAATGCTCTGAAGGAAGAGCTTGAAGAGCAAAGCGAGGATATTGCGGAGCAAAAGAAAACTCTTACAACGACAACCACTACCACAACCACGACTACTACCACAACAACTACAACTACTACCACAACGACAACTACCAAGGCTGCTGACAACAGCAGTTCAGAGCAGACAACAGAAGCGCAGACAAGCGATTCTGATGAACAGACAACTACTACCACAACTACCGAAAGCTCATCGGGCAGCAGCTCAAGCACAGCAACCTCGAGCGATATTGATATAGTTGTAGCGACAGCAAAAAGTATGGTCGGCGGCTCCTACGTCTGGGGCGCTTCAAGCCAGTACGCAGCAGACTGTTCGGGACTTACGATGTACTGCTATTCCAAGATAGGTATATCGCTTCCGCACAAGGCTTCGTCGCAAGCTTCCTACGGATATTCTGTAAGCTACTCGGATATGCAGCCTGGAGATCTGATTTTCTTTGGAAGCCCTGCATATCACGTTGCAATTTATGTTGGCAACGGAATGATGGTTCACGCAGAAAATTCCTACACAGGAATTGTTTACTCTTACGTCAGCACATTCGCTACATACAATTCCATTTCAGCAATAAGAAGAATAGTTGGATAGATTCCCCTGATAGTTAAAACTCACCGCCCGAAACCAAAAGGTTTCGGGCGGTGGTTTTATTACAACGATCGTTTTTATGTTTAAGCTATGTCAATTGCTGAATTGCACTATCTGTGAGAAGCTTTTCAACCTGACTCTTCTTTTCAAATAACACACAACCGCCAGTATGATCCTCCATCAGTACATCTCCATCCTGCAAAGCTGTAAAAAGTTTTGAGTGAAGTGCTTCTCTGACTGATGTATCACGAACATTGATATCTGAGTATGGCGAAAACGGACAAGGCTCTGCACCACCATGAGAATTGATATGGAAAAATCCTCTTCCTGCGGCTATACAGCCACCCGTTGCCTTTTCATCCCCCGGAAACGAGAGAAACAGCATTTTATTATAAGCTTCGCGAAGGCGGGAAATTTTATTGTTGAGAAATTCTCTTTCGGTGTCCTGCAAAGCAAGCTCTGTGCTGTCATGAGTAACTGGTACGTATTCAACATAAATTATTACCTTGCAGCCACGTTTTTGAAGGTCATCAACAAAATCATCTGAGGTTACCTCTTTTATATTATCCGCTGTGACAGTAACAGACGCGCCGAAAATCAAATGATTTTCCTGCATTTTATCCATCACTTTTATAAGTCTTTGATAGATACCTTTTCCACGCCGCTCATCAGTTTTGTTCTCATTGCCTTCAATACTAAAAACAGGCAACAAGTTTCTTGCTTTATCGAAAAGCTCTATGTAGCTATCTCCTAATAGTGTCCCATTTGTAAAAACTGGAAACAGAATCTCTGGTATTTCAGAAGCTTTCTGCAAAATATCTCTGCGAATTAACGGCTCACCGCCAGCCAGAAGGATAAATCCAATTCCTAAATCCTTAGCTTCCTTGAAAATGCGTTCCCACTCGTCAGCTGAAAGCTGTGCAAAAGCCGCTTCGTCTGAACAGCTATGATTTTCTCTTGCATAACAACCAGCACAATGCAGATTACAAGTGCTGGTAATACTGGCAATCAGAAACGGAGGAATATGTTCGCCCTGCTCCTCAAGTTCAGCTCGTCTTGCAGACGATTTACGACTTGAAGCCAGATAGCGAGCCATAAAAACACTTTCCCGTGGATCTGTGATTGTTGCCTTTATTGCAGTTTTTACTATTCCTTCAACTCCCTTAGAAAGATATTCTCCGAGATTAAAATTATTATCAGCCATTGAGATTACTTCCCTTCTAACACTTGTTTAGCGAATTTTGCAGCAGCTCTTAAATCATCGCTGTTTGGCCTTCCCTTATGAAGTGCTGTGAACTCGCCCCGACAATAGAAACTCTTACTGTCAACTTTGATTTTGCGTTCCTGCAAACACTTTTTAACCTGCGGCAAAGCTCTTTCTGCAAGAGCAGAGGTTGAGAACACCACTACCCTACCTACCTTACTCTTGTCAAGCGTCTTGATATACTTCTTTACCTCTGAACTGATTCCTCCCCAATAAACGGAAGCTCCCAAAAACAGCACGTCAACGTAATCGTTTAACGGTGCAGGCATTTTTTCCGCTTTACAGCCTGATGTTTTTGCAATAACATCAGCAAGCTTTTTTGTGTTTCCTGATTTAGAAAAATAGCGAACAGCTACCTTTAATTCCTCCATTGTAATTCCTCCGTTCATACAATAAGACTGTAAAAAATGTATAGCAACTCCCAAAAAAGTCTTTACTCTTAATTTGAAACCTGCTATAATATATTATAGTCACAAAAATACCAATGTCAATTACGCAGTTTTTGTTGAGTAGGTACTAAAAAAATTACTATGGAGGAATAATTATGGCTAACGAACACATATGCCCTTGCACAAAAAGCTGTCCCTTACAGCGAGCTATGGCTTCTATCGGCGGAAGGTGGAAGATGTCAATCCTGTGTTCATTATCTCACGATGGCACAACCAGATTTAACGACCTGAAGAAAAAGATGAACGGTATTTCAAACACCATGCTTGCAAAATCATTAAAAGAGCTTGAGGATGACGGCCTTGTAAAGCGCTCTGAATTTTTAGAAATTCCAGTTCGTGTAGAGTACGAAATAACCGATGCGGTTCGCTCTTTGATGCCGATTTTAACAGAGCTTGCTGTATGGGAAAGCAAATTAGAGAACCAAATAAACTCAAATGACAATGAAACTAAAGAATGAAGGAAAACTCACCGCCCGAAACCTTTCGGTTTCGGGCGGTGGTTTTTTATTTCTCACTCTTTACGTTTTATTTCCTGCAAACTGCGCCATATAAAGCGAATAATATGCACCCTGCTTTTCCAAAAGCTCTTCGTGCGTTCCCGTTTCGACTACTCTTCCCTTTTCCATAACGACTATTACGTCTGCATCCTGAATTGTCGAAAGACGGTGGGCAATAATCAGGCTTGTGCGGTTTTTCATAAGATTTACAAGAGCGTCCTGAATGCCCTGCTCTGTTCTTGTGTCGACAGAAGATGTAGCTTCGTCGAGGATTAAAATCTTCGGGTCGGCAATTACAGCTCTTGCGATGTTTATAAGCTGCTTCTGACCGTGCGAGAGATTTTCTCCTGCCTGCCGCAGATAGGTCTGGTAGCCGCCTTTAAGCCGATTTATAAACTGTGCGCAATTGCTCGTTTGCGCCGCTTTAACGACGGCCGCCTTGTCAGCGTCAGGATTCGAGTATTTTATATTGTTTTCAATCGTGTCGGAGAACAAAACTGTATCCTGCAAAACTATAGCGGTGTTCTTTCTCAACCAGTCACGATCGAGGTCTAAGATATTCTTCCCGTCAATCAGAATTTCACCCGAATCGGCAAGGTAAAATCTCATAAGCAGGTTTACAATAGTTGTCTTGCCGCTTCCTGTTGCGCCGACAAGAGCAATTTTCTGTCCCGACTTTACATCCAGGCTGAAGTCGTAAAGCACCTGCTTTCCAGGAATATACGAAAAGTCGATATGTCGAAATGAAATATTTCCCTGCATATTTTCGATTTTCTCACTTCCGCTGTTGTTCTCATCAGGCTGATCCATAAGTCCGAAAACTCTCTCGGCTCCTGCAAGCGCCGTCTGAAGCGAGCCGTAAAGGTTTGCAATATCATTTATCGGTCGTGAGAACTGCTTTGCGTAGATTATAAAGGCTGAAATTATACCGATTGTTATAAACTCTTTAAGCGCAAAATAACCGCCGAAAGCCGCTACGATTACAAAGCTCAGGTTTGAAATGCAGTTCATAATAGGGCCCATACTTCCGCCTAGAATCTCTGCGTGAATGCCCTCTTTTGTAAGTCTGTCGGAAATTTCAGCAAACTCGGTTTTTGTCTTTTCCTGTCGGTTGTTCGCTAAAACTGTGCGGTAGCCTGTAATCATTTCTTCAGAATGTCCGTTTAGTTCTCCGAGAGCTTTAGCTCGTCTGCGGAAAACGCTTCGCATTTTCGTAGACATAACCTTTGTGACAAAAACTGTAATAACTACCGTCACCATAGTGATAAGGGTAAGCTGCCAGCAGTAATAAAACATAATGGCAACCGTTCCGATAATTGTCAGAACTCCTGATACGAGCGAACCTAAGCTCTGGGAAACGGTATTTGAAATGTTTTCAATATCGTTTGTCATTCTGCTCATTACGTCGCCGTTTGAGTGTGTGTCAAGATAGGAAATTGAAAGGTGGTCGATCTTTTTAAACAGGTCGTATCTCATATGTCTGACAATGCTCTGGCTAAGCCTTGCTGAAAGCAGCGACTGAGCGAGCGTAAACAAAGTATTCAGCAAAAAGGATACAAGCAACAATATAAGCAAAAGCTTAAACGAGTCCCACGAGCGTTCCTTGATACAGTCTATTACCTCGCCTTGTATTGCCGGGGAAATAAGAGATGTGATTGTCACCAATATAACGGCTACGAAAACTCCCAGAAACAGATACTTTGATTTAAGCAGATACTTAGCGAGTCTTCGGAGAGTTTTTCCAGCGTCCTTTGATTTTTCCACCTCTCCCATCATCGGAGGGCCATGTCGGCGCAAATCAACCTTCGGAGGATTGTTTTGTTGATTATTCGGCATCTACAATCTCCCCTTTCTTTAACTGTGAACGGCAGATTTCCCGATATACATCCGACGTTTCAAGCAGCTCGGAATGTGTTCCGCTGGCGCAAATTTTGCCATGCTCCAAAACGTAAATCCTGTCCGCTTGTCTGACGGAGGCTATTCGCTGTGCAACAATAATTCTTGTAGTGTCTGAAAACTCCTTGTTAAGAGCTTCATAAAAGGCGCTTTCGGTCTTTAAGTCAAGAGCGCTTCCGGAATCGTCTAAAATTAAAATTTCAGGCTTTTTAATCATCTCACGGGCAATGGAAATTCTTTGCTTTTGTCCACCTGAAAGCGAATGCCCGCCCTCGGTAACGGCAGTTTCATAGCCGTCAGCCATACGAAGTATAAACTCCTCAGCCTGTGCCGTGCTCGCCGCCTTACTTATCTCATCCTGGGTTGCGCCCTCGCTTCCCCAGCAGATATTTTCTTTTATGCTTCTTGAAAACAGCTCCGCCTTTTGCTGAACTATACCTATCTTGCTTCGAAGCGCCTGGATGTCGTATTCAAGCACGTTATGTCCGTCGACTATAACCTCGCCTTCGGTTGCATCGTAAAATCTTGGAATAAGGTTTACAAGGCTTGACTTTCCACAACCGGTAGAGCCGATAATAGCGATGGTTTCGCCCTTCTTGACAGACAATGAAATGTCGTCGAGAACTATATTCTCAGGCAGGTTTGGATAAGAAAACGTTACGTGTCTGAGCTCTACCTCGCCGCTGATGTCAGTATCAGCTGTCTGAGTTCCTGACTTCTGTGCGCTTTCGGTATTTAAAACCTCGCGGATTCTCTTCCAGGAAGCGGCGGCTCTTGTAAAGGTCTGGAAGATATTTGCCAGAAATACAATTCTCATAAGAATCAGAGAAAGATATGTAATTGCCGCCATAGTTTGTCCTGGAGTAATGTTTCCGTTTGCCTGGACGGTATAGCCGCCAACGTACAAAACTCCAACAACGCACAGATTGAGAACAATATTCACGCACGGATTCAAAAACGCAAGAATAGTCTGCGCTCTTAAATTTGTACTGCAAAGGGAGTCGTTTGCTTTTGAAAAGTTTTCAAGCTCGCTGTCCTCTTTAACGTAAGCCTTTACAACTCTCGCTCCCGCTATGTTTTCCTGAACTATGCAATTTACCCGATCGAGCTTTTGCTGAATTTTTGTAAATAGCGGCGATGCTTTCTTTAGCGTGAAAACTACAATCGCCGTCACAAACGGTAAGCCGCAAGCCGCTACAAGCGCAAATTTCGGCGACTGGCGATAGAGCATAAAAATTCCGCCAGCAAACATTACAACGCACCGAACGAGCGAGCGAATACATTGCATAATCATCTGCTCAACCTGCGATACATCGTTTGTAATTCTCGTTACAAGAGAACCTGTTGTAAAGCGGTCGGTCTGCTCAAAGGAGAAGTCCATAATGTGCGAGAACATATCCTTTCTGACATCGTTTCCGAAGTTCTGGGATGCGATATTTGCAAACACTCCGCAAAGAACTCCACAGGCACCGCCGAACAGTACAAGCAGAACCATTTTAATTCCTTCGTAAAAAATGAGCTGCATATTTCCGCCCAGTACGCCGTCGTCTACGATCGTCGCCATCATATCAGGCTGAAGCAAATCCATTGCAATTTCGCCAAACATAAACAGCGGCGCTAAAATACAGCAATACCAATATTTTTTCAAGTACTTTAGCATTTTGGCAGCTCCTTTTCTATAATTTGTGAAAGCTCACTCAGCATTTCAATCATTGCGCTTTCCTTTTCGGTGGTAAAAAGCCTTGTAATATCATCGTCAGCCTTAGCGATTCGCTTGTGAAGCTCCTCGGCGCAGTCTTCGCCCTTCTGAGTCAAATACAGATTTACATAACGCTGGTCCCTCGAATCAGTTTCCTTTCTCAAGTACCCTGTAAGCTCCATTTCCTTGACAATCTGACTTACAGACGCAGTAGTAATATTTCTGAACTCTGCTATCTCCTTCTGGCTTGCGCCCGGATGTCTTAGCAAAAAAGTAAGCACCATCCGGTACGAATCGGGAATGCCTGCCGCATTTGCAAGCGACTTCATATATCCCGTCCATAGCTTATAGGTGCTTTTGATGTTAAGCATCAGTGGTTTACTCATATTCTCACCTCGATTAAATAGTTAACTACTTAATTATATTGCAGCGTCTTGAATTTGTCAAGGCAAATTTTTTTAAGTCGTGGCAAAATTCAAGCTTCCCTCTTTGCAAGCTTTAAGCAAAGAGAGAAGCTATCTGAGTCCGGTAATTCATTCCCAGCAGCAAAACGCCGATAACTGTGCGATAAGCACCATAAATATTCCATAGTTTGACCTCGATTAACAATAAATTTACAATAATTGTTGCCGTTTTGGTTGACATCGTATACCAAAAAGCGTGCAAAATTCGTGTAAGCAAAAAATAAAACCCCGAAAAATCGGGGGCTTGATTTTCTGGCGGAAGCGGTGGGATTCGAACCCACGAGCCCGTGAGAGCTACCTGATTTCGAGTCAGGCCCGTTATGACCACTTCGATACGCTTCCAAAAAGTAAGTGAACCTGCCAGCGTTTAACATAGCGAGGACACCGTGATTTAGATTATAGCACACTTTTAAACCGAATGCAAGTGCTTTTTTCGGATTTTGGAGGTGCTGTCTGATTCGTGCTGATTGTCAATGGATGAGAGCCTTTATGTATCTGATTTCGCTTAAAAAAGTGTAAGCTGACTGTCCACCCAAGATTTTTGCTGTGCAATATGAATCACATCGTCGGGCATACTGTGACCAATCAGAAACGGAGATTTCGGATCATGCTGTTTCATATTTTGCAACACAAGCCTGCTGTCAGCATTGGCATAGCAGTATTTACACAAGTGACCGCAGTTGTTGTAATGCCCTATATCTCTGCCGAAAACGCAGGTGCATTGAGAACGCTGTGACTTGATTTTTGATTTTGGAATGTCAAGTCTGCCGTGAATTGCCTGTTCCCATATATCTTGCGTAAGACAGCCACTGCAATCTGCACCGTAAACTGCAAGCTCATCTCCCTCACAGCAAGGACGAACTGTTATATCATATTTATTTGCAATTTCAATCAGTGCCTTTCCAAGTGTGCTTTTATCGGCTTTTTCAACTGACCTTGCCTGTGGAAAGTTACGTTTTGTCTTTTCGTAAAGATCGATAAAGCTGATGACACAGCTGTGCGTATATCCACAAAGTCGTTTTGCTATTTCTTCAAAATCACAGATATGTCGCTTGATTGTATATGTTTCAGTGAGAAATATCGGGTCGTACCGCCAGCCCATACTATCCGCACCAACAATTTTTGAAAGCCTGATAAAATCATCAATTACTTTTTCCTTTGGCGGAACGTTCGGCTCGATTTCCTTTCCATATGGTGTAATCGTCACAAACCAGTATTGACCATAAGGAGACAACACGTCCATACGTTCGAGCATCGGTGCAGGATTTTTTGTGCAGAAACCGATTATATCCACCACATCTGGAGAGAGTGAGTATCTGGTAACCTGATTTGGATAATACGGATTTCTTGTACAGACAAATCCCTCTTTGATACGGTTCTCAAGCCATTCTGAATAGAACGCAGGAATGTCCGTTCTCATACCAGTCTGAATAATCATATCATCAAATCCTCATCTCATTACAAATTGTAGCCTTCTTCGCTAAACTTATAATATCATATTGTGAGAACAAAAACAAGCCTGCACCAATTTTCAAAAAACTATTGACAAATGGATTCGGCAGTAGTATAATCAAAAATGACAAAGATAGTTGTCATTTCGACAATTAAGATTGTCATTTCGGAGGTAGTATAATGATATTGCGAAACCGTTTAAAAGAACGCCGGGCAGCACTCAATGTTAATCAGCAGGAAATGGGGCGCTTGTGCGGCGTTTCAAGGCAGACAATCAGCCTTATAGAGAGGGGCGATTATTCGCCGTCTGTTACGCTTGCGTTAACTATTGCAAGGGTGTGCGGCGTAACTGTGGAAGAAGTATTTTATTTACAGGAGGAAGAGGAAAATGGATAACAATGAGATCAGGAATGCGAACAAAAAGGCTCTGCCTAAATTTATGGTTATAATGATTTGCTGTCTGGTTATCGGCATAGTAATAGGCTTTTGCTCTGTTAAATTTGGAAGCGATTCGATGGCTGGAGGGATAAGGGGTGCGGGAGAATTTTTCGCAGCGAATATAGCTCCCTGGCTGCTGCTTGCGGTAGCAATTATCCTGCCTGTTGTCTGCGTTCCAATTTACAGGAATGCTAAGAAGCTGATTGTTTCCTGGGACGGAGAGGACGAAGAAACTCCGGATTTAATTGACAAGCAGCATTCTATTATCATCTGGATTACAAACATTGCAACAATTCTGTCTTACTTTCTGATAGTAGCGTCATACTCCAAAGGCTTTGAAGTTATTGAAAGCAAGGGCAGTATATTGATGTTTTATGCGAGCATTGCTGCATTTTTTGCAATAATGATTGAAACGGTAATTTTTCAGCAGAAATGTGTTGACGCAACGAAGAAATTAAATCCAGAAAAAACAGCGTCGGTTTATGACACGAGATTTCAGAAGAAGTGGATGGATAGCTGTGACGAAGCCGAAAAAATTATGATTGGCAAATGTGCGTACAGGTCATATACTGTTACCAATACAGCTTGCGTTATTTTATCAACAGTCCTTGCCGTTTGCGCACTCGTTTTCAGAATAGGATTCTTACCATCTCTGGTGGTATGTCTTATCTGGATTGTCAATCAGTCGACGTATTGCATAGAAGCGTTTAAATATTCAAAGGCGGGAAACAAGATTTCTTAAAAGAACAAATGAAAGCGGGAGATTAAAATGAAATTACATTATTGCGGAAAGTACGACCTGAACCCTGACTCGCTTCCACACGGCGAGCACAAAGAAAATGCACACAAATTCAAGGAGGTAAACAGCACAAAACAACTGGCAATAATTGCAAATATCGGCTGTATTATCATAATGATACTGCTTGCGATTCCAGCGTTAATACGCTGCTGGGACTACATTGGCGGCTGGTCGTTGCCGCTTGGATGTGTAGCGTCTGTTCTGGTTCTGTTCCCTCACGAATTTTTGCACGCAATTTGTTTTAAAGAGGATGTATACCTGTACACAAACTTAAAGCAAGGCTTGATTTTTGTAGTCGGTACAGAAACTATGTCAAAGTCGAGGTTTATTTTTATGTCGCTTCTGCCGAACATTGTATTTGGCGCGATTCCTTACATAATCGGTATGATATTCCCATCGCTTATCTTCTTCACAGCACTTGGCGTTATCAGCATTGGTATGGGTTTCGGCGATTACTACAACGTATTTAACGCTCTTACTCAAATGCCAAAAGGCTCAAGAACCTACCTTTACGGCTTAAATTCATGGTGGTATATGCCGCAATGATGGGCGATTATTTTTGAGCTTTCATTTTGAGCTTTCTTAATAATGCAAAACGGCACTCTCAGATTGCTTTGAAGCTATTGAAAGCAAGGGCGGTATATTGATGTTTTATGCGAGCATTGCTGCATTTTTTGCAATAAAGATTGAAACAGTAATTTTTCAGCAGAAATGTGTTGACGCAACGAAGAAATTAAATCCACAAAAACCATAGTAATTTAGATTTATCACACTCCCTGCATTATGAGAAATCTGAACTTTCCGCATTTTGCACACTTTGCAGCTACAAAATGCGGAAAATGTGCAAAGTTCACGTTCCGAGAGTTGCAGAAATCTGTCTTTTGGGCTTTTTGCACCTTTTGTCTCACAAAAAGCCCAAAAGGTGCAAAATCCATACTCCGAGAAATCTGAACTATCAGCATTTTCAGCACAATCGGGGTTCGATAATGCTGATAATGTCGATAGTTCATGATCCCGAAATTAAAAGCGTGACGATGTGTGTCGATGGTGACGGTATTTTAGAGACCTCAGAAACATCGTCACGACCGTCACGCATCGTCACGGGGAATTTTTGCGCTGTCAATGCTGTACTGTTGCGATATATATTTGAGGGATAATTAATAGCATATGATTTTGCTGATAAATCATAATTGCAACAATGATTACTAAGTAAAGTTATATCACATATCAATTTTCTATATACACATCGTAGCAAAAATTGGGACGAAAATGATCTCGAAAATAGCAATCAGCACTTTCAGCAAATTGCTTGGGTGTTACATCTCCTTGTTCGAGATTGAGCTCTTTTGCGGTTGCAGCCCAAATAAGATATGGCTTCAATGGCAAAAAATCCTTTACCTTTATTTCACTACCGTCACGAATAAGGAGTCCGTCCTCTGCAATTCGTCTCATATCAAAATATAATCTGGCTCCCGGTTGATACGGCTGATTCCAGTCCATTTCTATTCTGTGTTTTTCTTTAGAGCTGACAACTATTTCTCCAGTAACACCAGAGCCAAAAAGAATATAGTCTCTCAACTCCAATGGATCACCCAATAGCTTGCCGATTGGCTCTTCGTCCGTGAAAAAGCCCTCTTTATAAAGACAATTCCAAGATTTCAAGCAATCGTCTTTGATTATATGCTCATAACATATTTGCGCGGTGCTGTGAATTAAAATGGGATTTTCGTAATTTCTGAGGAAACGATCTCGGCACGAATGACCATGGTAGCTGTTCAAGGCATCATCAAGGGATTCCTGACTCAACGCTAAAACCATTTTATGACCGGAGGATTTATGATAATCAATAAAATCTCCCAAAGCCATTTTCCAATTCAAATGGAACTTTCCGACTTTAAGCACATATGCACCACCATTTTCTTTTCCGACACGCATACGGTAGTTCTCATTATTTAAGGAAAAGACTATCCACGAATCATCATATGGAAGTCCAGTGTCTGGATTCAAAGTGTTTGTCGTGTAACTATCAATGCGATGTAGCATTTTGCTTTCAATTATGATACTCAACTCGTTCACCCCTACAAATGTCAATTTATATCTTACACCCTTCATACTTATTCTATCATACAAATTCGATTAAGTCAATCATCTGAAAAGAAAAAGGGCATTACCGGTGGTGTAACGCTCTTTGATGAAATATCGGTAAATCGGTCACTTTTGGATTTTGTCCATATGGCGCACTTACAAGCATTAAGCAAGGAATAATATAGCAAGGGGGTTTCCGCTATGGCTCGCGGTAAAGCAATGAAACTATTTTTAATGGACGACGTACCCGGCGGCAGGATGAAGTGTTCTCTTGCCAACTGGGTTGGCGTCGCCTATAAGGTGCCAAGGACACTGCTCGAACGTTGCAAGGATATGCGCATCCTCAAACAGAGCGGCGTGTATTTTCTATTTGGCACGGACAAGGAACAAAACCCTGTTGTCTATATCGGACAGGCAGGTACCAGAAAGAACGGGCAAGGTCTGCTTTACCGCATCCAGGAGCCACACAACTCTATAGACTACTGGACAGAAGCGGTTATGGTCACAACCACGAATAACTCTCTCGGACCCACGGAGATAAGCTACCTTGAGAACCGTTTCTGCAACATGGCGCAGGAAGCCGGTCGATATTTGGTGCGCAACGGTAATGACCCGAATCCGGGTAATCCGTCCGAAGAAACCGTGAGCGAGATGGAGGACTTCATAGACTACACGGCTCTGGTTGTCGGCGTGATGGGATACAAGGTTTTTGAAAAACCGGATCCGAAAGACTCTCCTATAGACAGCTCGAATCCGATGCTGTATATGGAGTACAAAGGTTACAAGGCAACCGGTCAGCGGACTGCTGAGGGATTTGTTGTGTTCAAAGGGAGTATGCTCAATCCGGAAACCACGAAGAGCTGCCCACGTAATGTGCTGAGAACCAGGGAGAAATACAAGGACAAGATTTCGAGTACACATGAGCTGCTGGTGGATGTGCCAATGTCAAGTCCAAGTGCAGCGGCCGGTTTGGTCGGCGGAGCCGCTCTGAATGGCAATGCACTATGGCATGATGCGGATGGAGTGTCGTTGAATCAAGAAGAAGGATAAACAAGAAGAGCGACGAGGAGATTTGTCATGAGTGATAATTGGAAAGAAGGTCTCGCTAAATTCGGAGGTGAATTGCTCGAAGAAATTCGAGCCACAGTAAGAGACCATGAGGATGCGGCTGTTGATGACGCAGTTATTGAAGAACATATGCTTGGTATTGAGAAAACGATTCTGGCTATGCGAGAAGCTGGTGTTGAGGAGGCGGTTATTATCCAGATGCTGCAAAAGTACTGGGATTTGCGCCTCAGCGAGGCAAAGGAACTTCTCGCTACCACCACGGATGACGAGGGATAAGGAGGACTTGTTTTATGGCAGACATTAAATACGAAATCAAACAGCAACTTGGCGAAATCTCCACCAGTCCAAAAGGCTGGTCGAAGGAACTGAATCTCGTATCCTGGAACGGTGCAGCACCGAAGTACGACATCCGCGACTGGGCGCCGGAGCATGAAAAGATGGGCAAGGGCATTACCCTCACCGAGGACGAGGCGAGAACTCTATATAGTCTTCTGGGTGAGGCACTCGGTAAGTAGAACATTTCAATTATTCTCTTACATTTTAATTATTCCATCTCCGAGCCGTCCGAGGGTTTCATACTTTTCAATTTTTCTTATCGGAAGGTTTCATTTGGAGTGGATTCGCGCTCGGAGCGAAAAATCGCATACAAACAAAAATCGGCTTTCAGTAGGTCAAAAACCTCGCTGAAAGCCTTTGTTTTGCCCACATTCACACTATTCTGGGCGGTATTTTTGTATCAATTTCGGATACTACACGGACGATGAGATTTCAGCTATAAGGGCTAAACGGTCAGCTTTAAATGACAAGGCTGAGGAAGAACAAAAGGTAAGAGATGCCAATGCAGACGAGAAAATAGAACCTGCCAGAAATGCTAGAGCTGAGTTGCAAAGGCAGCTAAACGAAGTATTGAAACGAATCTATAAAATAGATAATACTCTTGCTAGAAGACAAGAGGAGTAAGATTTGGCATTTTAAATCTAATCTAATAGAACCACACCGCTGTGTATTATCACGGTGGTGTGGTTTTGCTTTGGCCGCTCGCCTTTGTTTACCAGTAGGGCGGAGTGTCTGCTGCTGTTTCTGTATATGAATCTTGCTCACCTCAACCCCAGCCTAATCCTATCCGCAATCAGAGCAATAAACTCGCTGTTTGTCGGTTTGCCTTTGGCAACGTCAACTGTGTAGCCGAAAAACGAGTTCAGCGTGTCAATATCTCCTCTGTCCCAGGCAATTTCAATGGCGTGGCGTATCGCTCGTTCAACCCTCGAAGAGGTTGTGTTGAATTTCTTCATATAATAATAGTGGCGTAACAAGAAAAAATATTTTCATACTTGCTTGACGTACGTTAAAACGTATGCTATAATACTAAAGAGGTGGTTATTTATGATAAACACAAATGCAACAAATTTCCGCAAGGACCTTTACAATATCCTAAAGAATACAATTTGTTTCAACGAGCCTGTGAGTATCAGCACAAAGGAAGGTTCTGCTGTACTTCTTAGCGAAGATGATTACAATGGACTTATGGAAACTCTTTACTTGACATCTATTCCAAATATGGAGAAAAAGCTTTTAGACGGAAAAAACACATCTGTATCGGAATGTGTTTCGGCTGATGAGGTAGATTGGTAATGTACAATGTAGTCCTTACAAAAGCAGCAGCTAAAGACGTTCAGGAACTGAAGGCTGCTCATTTATCTGATACTGCGAAATTACTAATCGAAGTCATTCAAAGCAATCCGTTTCAAAATCCGCCTCCATATGAGAAGCTTGTAGGCAATTTGCAAGGATTATATTCCAGGCGAATCAACATAAAGCACAGACTTGTGTACGAGGTTATAGAGGATAAGAAGATTGTCAAGGTCATTAGTATGTGGTCACATTATGAACGTGTGTAGTTAACATTTCAAAGCCGATTGAGTAATAGAAAATACTGCTCAAATACTTGACAAACAACATCAAATGTGATACAATAATATCGAAGGGAGTTGATATTATGGCAAATACAACACAAGTTAGTTTTCGCATTGATGAAAATGTGAAACGTGAAGCCGAAAACACATTAAATGAAATGGGACTTACTATATCAACAGCTATGTCAATCTTTTTGACAAAAGTTAGCAGAGAACATCGTATTCCATTTGAAATTACTGCTGAACCTCTTTCTTCTGAAAGCAACAAGCGTTATCTTACTAAAATTATTGATGGTGTTGAAAACGGAACTAGACCATTAGTAGAACATGAGTTAATAGAAGAGTAAATGGATCAGAAGGGAGAAACTTACTTTTGAAGTACAAATTTGAATGGGGCGAAAGCAAAAACACTATAAACAAAAAGAAACACAAAGTTTCGTTTGAAGAAGCACAGACTGTATTCTGTGACGACAACGCAATTTTGTTCGATGACCCAGACCATTCAGAAAACGAGGATAGGTTTTTACTAATAGGCATCAACCGTAAAGCAAATCTGCTCATAGTGTGACATTGCTATCGTCAATCAGATGAAGTTGTTAGAATTATATCTGCTCGAAAGGCAACTAGAAACGAAATCAAACAATATGAAGCATGGAGGTGAGTTTATGAGAGAGGAATATAACATTGAAAATTTGAATCCAAGAAGAAACCCATATGCAAAAGCACTTAATGAAGGAAATACTATTACTCTTGATGACGATATTGTAAATTATTTTACTGAAATGTCCTCTGACAAGAAAATACCCTATCAGACACTCATCAATTTGTACCTTACAGATTGTATAAAAAATCATCGACAATTGTCTCTATCGTGGGAGTGATATTATGATTGAAATCAATGGTGAAAAATTTACTACGTTTGAGGACTATATCAGCGACACAAACAAAGTAAGCATAGCTGAAAGAGCACAGATTGAATTTGAAACTGAGCTTATCGGAAAAATCATTGAAAGAAGAGAGTCTACAGATGAGAGAAACAATTGAATAACTAAAACTAGAAGCATCGTGAAAAGGCACGGTGCTTTTCTTATTTTTGAAGATGTGAAAAGAAAGGAAATTGAACACTAATTTTAAGCAAGAGTGAAGTGGCTTTTTATCTCATTGGAGCAAAAAGACCCCAACTTCTAAAGTAGGGGTGAATTGCTCCAATGAGATAAATTTTTTGTTCGGGTCTGGGCAGAAAACCGAAACGATGTTCAAATTCTTTTTCAGTATCAAGTAACCCATCTGGCGTCCACCCATAGCTTTTAAACCATTTACTTATGCCGTCTTCAAATCGTGCATCTGAATCTACCACAGCATCTTCATCAAGATCTATCAATGGAAAATAATTCGTATTGCTGGCAATCCAGTCCGCCATAGTCAGCAATCCTAATGCCTGTACCTGTGCGGAACAGGAAAGAGGTGGTATTTCTGAAGCCGATTTAAATCCAGCTATGCCGAGCGCCCAGTTATAAATATATCTCTGGGTTTTATCCCATAATTGCCACAGCGAATCGGTTTCTTTTTCCGTTTGATAGTAATTCATTCTATAAGCGGTAAACTGCTTTTCGATTATACCCCTGCTTACCGGGCGGCCGTGGTGGCCTCCGACGATTGAAGAAATATCTTCAGGCGATTTAAATCTCTCATCAAACCGTCTCAGCAACGCTTCACCTGCAATACTATGAGGACTTTTTCCACCGTTTGCGAGTATCAGGTTTGAAATTTCGCTTGCCCCAGCCAGCTCAAGGCGGTTTAAAAGTTCAATATCGATTTCCCGTATTCCGCTTTCTTTTATTTGAAAAGCAGGGGTTGCTTTGCCTAAGTCGTGAACCGCTCCGAGAAACAACAAAACTCTCTTTGCTGTTTCCTGATCGTTATTTTCTGCGATGATTTCACGTTGCCCGTCGCACAACCAATGTTCCCACAAAAAGCCGCACACTCGGCTTGTATCTTCAAGGTGCTGTAAAAGAGGCAACCATTTAGTCTGGAGGTTATCTTCCCTTTCTTTTTTCGCCCAAAGCGCCGTACATAAATTCATAGCTTTACGTCCCCCCTCACTTTCTCACTTAGCATTTCTACTTTCTCGCTAACTATATTTTACCAGTATATGGAAACAAAGTCAACAGGAAATTCCGATTTTGTGTACATTTAATTGGACACTTGCTGATATTTTCAGAATTTCCGATTTTAAAGTCTGTAATCTGGCACTATATTTTCACATTAAATAATATCATATTTGAAATTGGTTGTAAATAGAGGTGTGTGAAAAATCGACAAGAGGGGGTTTCTTCTCCCCCGCCAACGGCGGGGGAGAAGAAATATCGGACTTCGGTTGTAAAGCGGTGTGTGAGAAAGCAACAAAACAAGTTCTTTGTTCTCCTTGCCATTGGCTGAGAATAGTCATCACTTCGCTTGTGAATCGAGGTGTGTGAAAAATCGACAGGAGCTGCTGTAATTGCGATTTTGCTATTGACTTTTTGCAGACGTTTTGATAGAATGACATTGACGTTTTCCAAATACGTTAACGAGTCCATATTTATCGCCCCCTCACACGAATGTAAGGGGGCGATTCCTTTGCTTCTTTTACTTATTTCCGTTTAAGCTTTACAACGCATTCAACGTGAGCCGTCCTCGGGAACATATCCACTGCTCTGCCTTTGACAGCCTTATAGCCATTTTCGCAGAGGTATTTTATATCTCGTGCCGCTGTCGAAGGGTTGCAGGAAACCATTACTATCTTTTCTGGCGACATCGAAAGCATAGCGTCAAGGGTTTGCTTGTCGCAGCCTTTTCTTGCAGGGTCTGCGACTATAACGTCGGGAGTCTGGCCGCTTTTTATAAGTCTTGCGGCTCCCTCTGCGGCATCGGCGCAGATAAACTGAGCGTCAAAGCCGTTAAGCCTGGCATTTTCCTTTGCATTTTTTACAGCGTCAGGAACTATTTCCACGCCGATAAGCTTATTAACGCTATCGTAAAGCGACATTCCAATCGTGCCGATTCCGCAATACAGGTCGAGAAGGGTTTCGTTTTCGCTCAGATCAGCGTACTCACTCACCTGAGCGTACAGCTTTTCAGCCTGCGGTGTATTTATCTGGTAAAACGAATGCGGCGAAATCAAAACCTTGTTGCCACAAATTGTATCTGTGATATGTTCATCGCCGAAAAGAAGCTCGTTGCGTTTTCCCAGGACGACATTTGTCCTGTCAGGGTTTATGTTAAGAACTATGCTTTTGATTTGCGGAAAACTTTCAGGGAGCTTTTGTAAAGCTGATTTAAATCTTTTGTCATTCTTCGCCGCGACAACGCACAGCATTATTTCCTTAGTATAATAGCCGCTTCGTATATAGATATGGCGAACATCTCCCCTGCCGCTTTGCTCATTGTAGGCTGTAAAGCCGCTCCTTCCGAGAAGCTCGACCGTCCTTTCAGCAATTTCGTTAAACACCTCTGGCTGAAGCAGGCAGCAGTTGTTGTCAACCACTCTGTGCGAACGCTTTGAATAAAAGCCGCAGGCTAATTTGCCGTCCCTTTCGCAAACAGGGTACTGTGCTTTGTTGCGGTAATGGTATACTTCATTGCAGCCTGAAATTTCATCCAGCGGAATTTCAAGTCCGCCTATTCTCTCAAAAGCGTCACGCACAAAGCTCTGCTTTGCTGAAAGCTCGGCTGAGTAGCTTAAATGCCTGAACGAACAGCCGCCGCAGCGCTTGTAAACATTGCAGTCAGGCTCTATTCTGTCAACTGACGGCGAAAGAACGCTTTCTACAATTGCGTAAGCGAAGGACTTGTTTACCTTAACTATCCTGCACATTATCTCGTCGCCGACCGCTGTAAATGGCACAAACACAGCCATTCCCTCAAACCTTCCGACGCCGTTTCCCTCGTTGGTAATGCCGTCTATTTTAAGTCTTACAATTTCATTTTTCTTCATATATATCTTCCTGTTCGCTTAAATACCCTTCAATCTCGTCCTTTTTTGCAAGCATTAAATCAAAATGCTTGTTGTATTCAAGCGGAAATTTATAGTTAAACACTCGGTTCAAGCTTTTGTCCTTCATTACAATTTTAGAGGAAGCTCCTGCGCCGAGAGCGATTATAGACTGGTTTTCCTCCATAATGAAAATGTTGTAAAGCGACGGAGTTCCATCCCTTTCCCAGCCTATATTTTCAAGATTTCCGACCATATTTTTCTGCCTGTACAAATAGTACGGATTATAGCCGTTTTCCAGAAGCGAAGAGGTTGCATACTCAACCATTTTATCGGTTGGATTTTCAAGGACTGAAAGCTCTGCGTTTATATTTATATTTGAAGCTCGCTTTACAGAAAGAGTATGTACCGTTATATTTTCAGGCTTTAATTTTAAAATGCCGTTTATTGTATTTTCAAAAGATGAAACCGTGTCAGTTGGAAGTCCTGCAATCAGGTCGGTATTTATCGCCTTAAAGCCGATACTTCTCGCCAAATCATAGCTTTTATAAAACTGCTCTACGGTATGGCGGCGGTCAATCGCCTTTAAAACGTCGTCGGAAAGCGTCTGTGGATTTATCGAAATACGCTCGGCTCCCATTTTCTTTATAACCTCAAGCTTTTCTCTTGTAATTGTATCCGCTCTGCCAGCTTCTACCGTATATTCCCGAATAGCGGAAAGATCAAAGCTTTGAGAAATTTTTTCCATAAGAGATAAAAGTTGCCTGGCACTAAGCGTTGTAGGCGTTCCGCCGCCAATATAAATAGTGTCAAGCGTAAGACCTCGTCTGTTTACAATGCTTGCCGTGTACTCAATTTCCCTTTTGAGGTTTTCAAGATACTCGTCAATTATATTAAACGCTTTGTCAACAGACTGCGATACAAACGAGCAATAGGAACACCTCGACGGGCAAAACGGAATTGAAATATAAAGGCTTACACTGTCAGGCTTGGTGGTTTTTAAAGCTTCCCGCTGAGTCTTTGCAGTTTTTAAAGCTATATCAATCTTTTCGTCGCTTACCAGAAATCTGTCTTTAAGTGTATCTCTGATTTTGCTTTCGCTGCAACCGTTTTCGAGCATTTCATTTACTCGCTTTACAGGTCGGACGCCAGTGATTATTCCCCACTTAGGCTTTATGCCAAAAAATTCAGAAAGCGCAAGATACAAAAGCCTTGAAAGCACAAGCTCGCATTCATCGTCGCTTGTGTTATTCTTTAATATCTGTACTTTTCTTGCATTCTTTCCATGGATATTACAAATAACGTACAAAAGCACTCCGCTTTTCAGCTGCTTTTTTCTTGTAAAAAAGTAATCGTCTGAAGCTGTAAAGGACGGCACTTCATCATAACAAAAAGAGAAGCGAGTTGCAGGAATAAAAAGCTTCAACACGCTCTCTAGCTCGTACTTAAAATTGTGTCCGCTAAGCTGTAAAGTCAAAACAAAACGCTCCTCTTAAATTTAAATTTTCGGCATTGTCCGCAACTTATCTCATATACGGATTGTACGCCTTTTCAAAATCAAGCTCGGACGATTCGCCGTGGCCAGGATAAAGAGTATAGTTGCCTTTGATCTCTGACAGCTTTTTTAACGAGTCGTTTAAAGCCTGCCAATCGCCGTCTGGCATATCGCACCTTCCGACTGACATCTGAAAAAGCGTATCGCCTGTAAAAATTACGTTTCTGGTTTTGTAGCAAACGCCGCCGCTTGTGTGCCCAGGCGTGTGAATTACTTCAAACGTCAACTCGTCAAGCGTAATCTTATCGTTATCCTCTATTGCCTTTTCACCGTAAAACGACTCAAAGCCGCTGATTCCAAAATATTCAGCAACGCTTAAACTCGGACTTCTGAGCTTATCCCGATCAAGCGAATGTATAAAAACCTCAGCGTTTGTTTTTCTCACCAGCTCGCCTGTTGCCATTACGTGGTCAAAATGCCCATGAGTGAGCAGAATTTTTTTAAGGGATAGTCCACGTGCTTCAAGCTCGCTTAATATCTTTTCGGCGTTGCAGGGCGCATCAATCAGCGCTACATTTCCCTCCTCGCTTGCAACTGCATAGCAATTGGCCGCAAAGGAGGAAAGTCCGAACAGCTTTATGATTTTCATACTCTCACCTACTGCTTGTTACTTCTGTCAACGGAAATTACGCTGTCAATCTTTCTGAGCTTCAGCATTAAGCTTTCAAGCTGCTCCTTGCCTGCAACTGAAACTGTTACGATAACATTTGCGTTTCCGTTTTTAAGTTCTCTGCCTGTAGCTTCGTGCATTTGTATTCTGAGCATAGAAACTGTGTTTACTATATCCGCCATCAATCCTATTCTGTCGTGAGCGACAATGTCAAGCGTTGCGCTGAAGTATGTGGTTGAACGCTCCTCCGCCCACGAAACTGAAACCCAGCGTGAAACAAGCTCAGGGAGATCCTTCTGAGTCTGATAATTAACGCAGTCCTTTTTGTGAACGGAAATTCCGTGACCCTTCGTGATAAAGCCGATAACATCATCGCCCGGAAGCGGAGTACAGCACTTTGCAAATTTAACGGCGCAGTCGTCAATTCCGTCAACTATTATACCGTTTGAAGCCTTTCTTGACGATTTAAACGGAACAATTTCAGGCGTTGGAGATTTCTGAGCGCCGTACTTTTTCTGGTAGTTTTGCTTCAAGCGTGGCATTAGCTTTGAAAGCGTTACGCCGCCATAGCCTATAGCTGCATAAAAGTCGTCAAGCGTTTCGCAGTTGTGGCGCTTTATATCCGTTTCCAGAAATTCGTACAGCTCTTTTTCGTCGTCTATGTGAATTAAATTGCGTTTAAGCTCACGCCTTAGCTCGTTTCTTCCCTCGAAGATATTTTCCTCTCGCTTTTCCTTTTTAAACCACGAACGGATCTTCGACTTTGCCTCGTTGGTTTTGCAGATTTTAAGCCATGAACGGCTGGGTCCGTGATTTTCGTCCTTTGAGGTTATAATTTCAACAATTTCACCAGTCTTGATCTGGTGGTCGATAGAAACCATTTTACCCTCGACCTTAGCTCCCGTCATCTTGTGTCCGACCTGAGTGTGAATAGCATAAGCAAAGTCGATAACAGTTGCGCCCAGCGGCAAAGAAATCATATCACCTCTCGGAGTGTACGCAAAAACGTCCTCAGGGGCGAGGTCTGTTTTTATAGTTCTTACAATCTCCTCAACGTCGTCGGATTCCTTCTGAGCTTCTAGAATCTTTCTTATCCACTCAAGTCTGGCGTCGTTTTTGGTTCTTCCTGTAATTCCCTCTTTGTATTTCCAATGCGCCGCAACGCCATACTCGGCTGTGTGGTGCATTTCCCACGTTCTTATCTGTACCTCGAAAATTATTCCCTCCGAGCCAATAACGGTTGTATGAAGCGACTGATACATATTGGATTTCGGGGTTGAAATATAGTCCTTGAACCTGTTAGGAATAGGGCTGAACATATCGTGGATAATTCCTAAAACAGCGTAGCATTCGGTTACGTTGTTTACAATTATTCTGACGGCGTACTTGTCGTAAATCTGATCCAGGTCCTTTCCGTCACGGTACACCTTTTTGTAAATTCCGTAAATTGACTTGACTCTGCCGTCAACATAAGGAACCGGGTCAAAGTCCTGCTTTAATCTATCGGTAATTTTTTGCTTGATGCTGTCGATAAGCGCTACTCGCTCGTCCTTTTGCAAAAGCATCTGTTTATCAATTTCCTCATAAGCGTAAGGATCTAAAAACTGAAAGGCTCTGTCCTCAAGCTCCTCCTTGATAGGACGTATTCCAAGTCTGTGAGCAAGCGGCGCATAGATGTTCATAGTTTCAAGAGCCGTTGCCCGCCTTTTTTCGTCCTTGCGGTATTTAAGCGTCCGCATATTATGAAGTCTGTCGCACAGCTTTATAAGTATAACTCTAATATCCTCGCTTGTTGCAAGAATTATCTTTCTTATATTTTCAGCCTGCTGCTCCTCTTTTGTTGCCATTGGAATTTTTCCGAGCTTTGTAACTCCGTCCACAAGCATAGCGACGTCAGCACCGAAATCCTTTGAAAGCTCTTCAAGGGTATAGGGCGTATCCTCTACGGTATCGTGAAGCAATGCGGCGCAGATAGTGTCGGTGTCCATTCCAAGGCTGAGCGCTATAAACGCCACCGCCAAAGGGTGGGTTATATACGGCTCTCCTGAATCACGGAACTGATTCTTGTGAAGCTCGTTTGCGACCTCGTAAGCGTGAACTATCTTATCGAGGTCATACTTTTTATCTTCTTTTGTGATTTTTTCTATGAATGCGTCAATGGTATATACTGGCTCTTCCATAAACTCTCTCCCTCGTCGGTTGTTAATATATATCTATCGTGTTTTTATTGTGCGTTTCTTAATCTCTGCAAAATATGCGAGCTTTCAAGGTCAACCTTTTGGGTCGCCTTATTAAGCGTTACTGCCTTCTTTGAAGCGGTAAGCGTTGCCAAGCCCTTTTCTTCAAATATATCAAGACAAATTCTCATCTTTGCGTAATTTATATTTTCGTTTCTCAAAGACAGGTACAATCTGTCGTAGTTTACATTCTTTATTTTTCCTATCGCCTTATAAACGGCTACAAGCTCCCGTCTGTCGGGAGTCAAAGCTTTAAGATAAGCCTTGTCAAGCTCCTCTCCTCGTTTGAACGCTTCGTAAGCGTCAAAGGCTGCAAAATACTTGCTCTGGCTGATTCCGCTCAGGCGATAATCCACAACCTTTATTGTAAGGCTTTCATTGCCGTTATATTCATTTATAGAAACATTTGCAAGTATATCGATTGTATCTCCTGCGTTAAATTCAAGGCTTTCAGGCGAGCGATTGAAAATAAGTGCCTGAACTGCCGCTCTGCCGTAGCTTACAGTAATTTTTGAATGCTTGCCCTTGCCTATCGAATATATGCTTTTTACGATTGCTGAAGGCATTGCGAAAACAGGTTCTGAATTACCCTCGCCGAACGGTTCCAGAACAGACAGCGTTTTTATATTCTCAACGGTCAGCTCATCTGGAGAAATAATCTTATCGGCTAAAATTGTAAGCTTTGGCATTCGGGGATATTGCTCTTTGCTGTACTCTGAAAGCGCATCCCTGAAAGCTTCCATTTTTTCCTCTCTGACGGTAAAACCGCCAGCCTTTTCATGGCCGCCGAATTTTACAAGCTGTTCGCTGCAAGCATTAAGCGCCAAAAAGACGTTATAACCTTCCATGCTTCTTACAGAGCCTACTCCGACTCCGTTTTCGTCAAACGAAGCTAAAAAGACAGGCTTTGAGAAAATATTTAAAAGCTTCGCCGCTACAATTCCGATAACTCCGTGGTGCCAGCCTCTTCCAGCAAGCACTAAAACTCTCTCGTCAAGCACCTCAGGGTTCTCGTCAATAAACGAAAGAATCTCAGCTAATATCTTCTCTTCAGCTTCCTTTCGCTTGGCATTAAGCAACACAAGCTCGTTTGAAAACTCCTCTGCTGATTCGTCCTCGCAAATAAGCGCTTGCAAAGCGGTTTCAGCGGAACCAAATCTTCCTGCTGCGTTGATTCTCGGCGCAATAGTAAAGGCAACAGCAGTTGAAGTTATCTTATCAGGCTTTAATGCGCACTTTTCCATCAGGCAGGAAAGCCCGTAATTTTCAGTATTCTTTAAATATTCAAGTCCCTTTCTGACGATGATTCTGTTTTCGCCCGTCAGGCTTACAACGTCAGCGACAGTACCAATCGAAGCTATTTCGCAAAATTGCTCAAGGACTGCTGAGTAATCGCCCTCCATTGCAGCTATCAGCTTCAGAGCAACGCCCGCTCCGGACAGCTCCTTGAATTTTGAAGGGCAGTCGCTTCTGTGAGGGTCGACAACAGCGCAAGCATCCGGCAGTTCCTCGGGTGGCTGGTGGTGGTCGGTAATTACAAGCTTCATACCAAGCTCAGCAATATATTCCGCTTCGTGAACAGCGGAAATTCCGTTGTCGACAGTTATTATAAGAGAAACGCCGTTATGGTAAATTTTGTCAACGGCTGATTTATTAAGGCCATATCCTTCGCTTCGTTCCGGAATATAATAGGAAATATCAGCTCCCAGCATTTCGAGATATGTATAAAGAATTGCCGTTGAGGTAACTCCGTCGCAGTCGTAATCGCCGTAAATGCAAATTCTCTCGCCGTTTTGTAAGGCTTCATTTATAGCGTCTACCGCTTTATCCATATCCTTTACGCAAAACGGGTCTTCAAGCTCGTCGTTGTTAAAAAAATCGTTTAGCTCGTTTAAGTCGGTAAGTCCCCTTGCGACCAGCACTTCGGCAACCGTTCTGCCGAGATTTGTTCTCCTTAAAATATCCAAACAAAGCTTCTCATCAGCCTTTGCTATTTTCCATTGCTTCATTTACGCTTTCCTCAATTTCCAAACTTCTGAATATATATTAAATATAGTACCACAAAAGGCGGATTTTTTCAAGGGGTTGAGGGGATTGGGAGAGAGGGAATGTCTCTGCAAAGTACCGAATGTGAATAATTCCCCATAGCAAAAAACAGCAGGCAATAACTGCCTGCTGCTGGTTGTTTGGTGGGAGCGGATGGATTCGAACCATCGTAGCTGAAAAGCAACAGATTTACAGTCTGCCCCCTTTGGCCGCTCGGGAACACTCCCACATATTAAATTTGCATTTCTGCGTAAATACATAAAATGGAGCTGGTGGACGGACTCGAACCCCCGACCTGCTGATTACAAATCAGCTGCTCTACCAACTGAGCTACACCAG
>JAJQIH010000032.1 GCA_021199305.1 Ruminococcus sp. | reverse complement strand
CTCATATCCTGTCAAGTCCTTTCAGAAAAAAATTTAAGAACTTTTATTTTAGTGTATCCACACTTTTTGCGTATATTTGTAGAAATTCAAAGCAACGGCCGTTTTATTTCAACATCTGTAAATAAATTATACCACAAAAATTCCGATTTGTAATTACCGTTCGTGCAAAAAAACCTACCATTCGTGAAATCGGGTAGGTTTTTAAGTTAAAAGACGAAAAGATTTAAGAATGAATATAATGAATTTGTGAAGGGGAATGAATTTTTGGTTGGAGAGTAAAAGGAAGCAGCAGGCGGGTGCCTGCTGCTTCTAGGGGGCATCTGAATAAAAGAGAGGAATGGAATGCTGTTAGCTGAGTTTGGCTTTCCAGTGAGGTGATAAATACAACGCCGTAAGCAATACAAATCATCTCGATTCAGTTATATCTTCGCCTTATGCAAATAAATATCCACTGGTGAATACCTTGAGAATGGGTACTCTGGTCTTGGTACCTTGAACACCTCTCTTGGCTTTGTCTTTGGAATCTGAAGCGAAATAGTTGTTCCCTCGTCTTCCTTCGTCATATATGAAAAGGATGCTGAAAATTGTCTGCAAAAGAGCTTCAGAATTTCAAATCCGAGCGACTCGTTAGGCTTTGTGAGGTCGCTCATTGCAAAAGCAATATTCATGCGACGTCTTGCCGTTTCGCTCAGTCCGATTCCGTTGTCAGTTACTGAAATAATAGCATTGTCGCCGTTAGAGGACACTCTGACGGTTATTACTTTTTTCTCGCTTATATTGTACATTATAGCGTTGGTTATAAGGTTGAGCAAAACAACAAAATACCTGCCGGCATCTGCACGAACGTAGATATCCTTTTCAATTTCGCAATTTAGCGTTACGGCGTCAAAAGCAAGCTTCGAGCGTACCGGATACAAAGCATTTTCTGTATATGATGACAGGCAGAATGTAGTCGTATTGAATTTGCCGTCTACATACCTCATAAGCTCCTCTAAGTTTGCGACAGACGCCAGAAGCTTATAAACAGGGTTTAAAAGCTGCTTTGTTTTGTCCGCCAGGTCATACTGCTCCGTAACCTCAAGCTCCTGACAAATCTGGTCTTCTGTGAAGGCAACACTGCTTGCAGTCTCTCTTGCGAGCGAAATATATTTCCTTATAGCAATATAATTGTACGAGGTATTCGTTTTCAGCAGGTAGTCGTAAAAGTCGCAGGTTTCTACAACAAAGCCGTCAAGCGCTGTTTCCTTAAAAATCGGCTTTACAAGCACCGAGAAGTCAAGGCCTCCAACCGTCATAAAGGCGGTACACTCCTCCTTGATTTCAGAAAGTCCTGCCTTTCCTGCGTGGCCAAAAGATTTTACCTCAGGTGTGTAGAAGCTATCGTTCTTAACTGAAGAAAACATAGCTTCGTCGTTTGTCCAGAGCAGCGTTACTGTCTGATCATAAATTGCTACTTTACTTTTTGCAGCAGCGTACATACTTTTCAGTGCATCAATTTTTTGATTGTTCATTGTGATTCTCCTCATCTTGAAAATAGTTGGTTTAAAACTTGTAGTTTCACCATTGGCATCAACTTATATCCTTTTAAGACTATTTTTGAAGTCAATATACCTTGGGAAGGACAAAAGTTACACTTTTTTGGTACCTTTACTCCCGTCAAAGTACCCATTTTGTATATTTTAACACAAACTTCGACAAATTACAATGGAGCTCTCTATTGACGTTAAGCGAGCTGGCAAAGGAATGCTGTGAGCTAACATAACGACTGGCGGAAAAGGAGAAATCCACTAAGCTGTCACTTTTTAAAAGGATGCCCTCCACACCGTTGGTATGGAGGACGGATTTTAAATTACTCTAGCAACAGAGTCTGTCAATATGCGAAAGAAAGGAAACAAAAATAACAGTAAATTTTAAAGCACCCACCCAGCCTACCCTTATTTAAAAGGATGAACCCACACACCTATGGTGTGTGGGTTCGGATTTAAAAAAACGGCTTGTCGAACAAGAGTGGCACAGGCTCACTAGCACTAACAAAAGGTTGCAAAATCCCCACTACTGGTGGGAATTTGCGGATTTTATTAGTTCAAGCAATAATCATCTTATGAGATATTTTACAATAATAGGAAGCAACGACCCAATCACGCTTTAAAAGGAATCAATCCACACCTATGGCGTGGATTGATAATTATATAAATTAGGTGTACCAATTCTGCCATATTAATAATAGGACTTTTTAATACCCGCACTCGCCGCACTTATTAAAAAGGTGTCAATTCCCTCACTATCGTGAGAAAATTGAGGATTGAAAATGCGAACTGCGCATTCAAAAAAGTGCGTCACCACTTTTGCAAAAAGGATGTACCCCCACTGGGGGTACGGATTTAAAATATAAAACTGCTTGTGCTGACAGGAGTGTGCAGACTGCTAACACGTAAAATAGGTTGCAAATTCCCTTATGGGAATTTGCGGATTGGAAAAGGAGCAAAGCAACCATCGTTTATAAAAGGAATCAATTCCCCTCGCCGCTAGGGTGAGAAGATTTTTATTGCCCTCGATAAAATAAAAAGGTTGCCCTCTACACCGTTGGTGCGGAGGGCGGATTTTAAAATTGGACTAACAACAAGCTCTTAAAACTTAAATAGTGTCAATTTTCCCACTATCGTGAGAAAATTGAGGATTTAAAAATATTGGCAGCACATTAGGAAAATAAGGAACGAATCACAACCTTGATAAAAGGATGTCCTCCCACGCCGCCGGTGTGGGTGGACGGATTTAAAAAACTGCTTGTGCTAACAGTAGTGGAGCAGACTGTTCAACACATAGAAAAGGTTGCAAATTCCCACAGCTGTGGGAATTTGCGGATTGGAAAAGCCAGCGAAGGATTGCTGGCTTAAAAAAACAAAATCGCTACATTAATAAAAGGTGGCAATCCCCTATATCGAGGGAATTGAAGATACTTTAAATCTTCGTTCACAGCAAATTGTATAAGTACCCACCC
>JAJQIH010000021.1 GCA_021199305.1 Ruminococcus sp. | reverse complement strand
GTTACAGAACCACCGTCGTTGTAACCGACCACGCCGCCTGAATGGAATCTGCCTTGGACTGTAACGCTGCTGTCACAATATATTACAGTACCAGAGTTGTATCCGACCACTCCGCCCAAATAGTACCTGCCCTGGACTGTAACGCCGTTGACAGTAATATTCTGTACCGTACCGCTGTTTCCTACACATCCAAACAGTCCCAATTGATCACTTGCAGTATCGTTGATGTACAAGTTGGATACGGTATATCCCTGACCATCAAATGTTCCACTAAACGGAGATGAGTAAGTTCCGATAGGTGTCCAGTCCTCGCTGTTCAGGTCGATATTATTTCCAAGCTTGATTGTTTTGTCGCTGAAATTATTGCCATTATTGACCAGACTGGCAAGTCCTGCTAATTGGGTCGCAGTAGTAATAGTGAAACTTGTATCCGTGCTGTTATACCAGGATGTATCCTCCGAAAGTGCCGCCACCGAATTTGGCACAATCAGGCATACAAGCATTGCCACCGATAGGGTAGCACTCAATAATTTTTTAATAAGATTTCTTTTCATCATCTTCTTTCCTCCTCTCGGATAATAGGTAAATTGAATATTTCCTTTTGCTTTTCTTCAAGATACTTGAATATTCCGTCGAGCGTTTGCTTTGCAATGTTCACAAAGTCAAACTGCCTGACAAAAGCTTTCGCATTCTCGATTTTTTCCTCCGGTACCTGGTAGATTCTTAGCGAGCTTTCTAAAAAGGCGTCAACCTTCTGCTCCATAGTAAACCACATACTGCAAGGTTCAATCATAAAGCCTCTCATTACTCCGCTTGAAGCAATTTCCCGCAAGTAGAAATCCTTGGTTTCAAGCGTCGGCAAATGCTCCTTGAAAACGAACTCAACCTTCTGAGTAACAGTTTGCTGCAAAATAGCCGAAGGCTTTTCGTACGAGTAGGCGAATTTATAAATTTCGCGCAGGTTTTCGTCAAGCTCAGTAATATAAAGCTGCAAAACAGTTTCCGCCGAATAGAATAAAATTTTGTCATCGGTGACCTGACTTAAAAGTTTTCCTGTTACGTCAAACTGCCGCTCTATAACGAACTCAACAAGGTCACACAAAATATCCTCTTTGGATCCAAAAATGTTTGTCACCGAGCCTGTGCTAAGACCGCTCTGGCTGGCAATATTTCTCATCGTAGTATTTGTATAGCCGTTTTTTAAGAAATCCTGCGCCGCCACAAACAAAATCCTTTGCTTGAGCAATTCGTGATTTTTTCCCTGCTTGTTGTTAGACATTATTTCCTCCTTTCCTGATTAATTTGAACCTGTATTCAGTTAAAACTAGAACACGTTCTAATTTACATCTACATTGTAGCATATATAATTTCAGATTGCAAGGGGTTTTGGAAAATTTTTTAAAATATTTTGGAAAATATAAAAGGGGGAGTTGCAATTTCGGTTGTCGCTTCCGATAAAATAACGTTTTCACACGTTGTTCAAATTGTCAACATAAAGTGGAAACATTACCTGTGTAAAATATTAAAATTAAAATCAATATGGGAAAGTGTAAATTGTTTTGGCTTAAAGGTCGGTGAAGTGCTTGAAAGAAAAAACGAAAAATATACTCTTGAAAATTTTGCGATATGTGCCGCTGCTTGTTTGTCTGATACTGATGTTGGCCTACTTTTTTTCTGGGCGGGATTTCAGTGCCGAAAGCCTTCAGAACTATGCGCCCGATAATCTTTTTATAGCAGCATTATTTCTGATATTTTTGTACGTCGTCAAAAGTCTGACAATATTTTTCCCGATAATTGTCTTAAACGTACTCGGCGGATATTTGTTTAATCCTGTTTTAGCGCTTGTTGTAAACTTTATCGGCGTGCTGGTTGAGCTTGCGCTTCCTTATTGGATAGGTCGGGCGTCGGGCGCTAAATTTGCAGACAAGCTCTGCGAGAAGTATCCAAAAATCGGTGAGATGCTCGGCGGCGAAAACGGCAGCAATTTCTTTATATCTTACTTTTTAAGAGCAATTTCCTGTCTGCCAAACGATGCTGTAAGTATGATTTTTGGTGCAAGGAAAATACCGTTTTTCACCTGCCTTATCGCAAGCTTTTTAGGAACACTTCCGGGCGTTGTCGCGGCAACACTTTTAGGTTCAACTATAAGCGATCCTTCGTCGCCGTTGTTCTGGATTGCGCTTGTTTGCACGATTGCAATAGCATTGTCGTCGCTTTTAATATACCGTATATGGAAAAAGAAGAAAGAAAAGAGAGCTGATTAGCTCGAATATAACATTTCACACAAAAAGTAAAGCGTTCACAGAAAAGAAATCTGTGAACGCTTTTTTGTATACAGAAAACTCCTGGCAATGCTGGGGGTTCAATAGGCTTTAGCTAGGATATTATGCTGATACAGTAGGTTAAAAGATAACAGAATACATACAAAATCAGCCGAAAGAAGACCTTTTAAGCGACCAAATGACACTACGAGAGCTAAACGACCAATTTGCGGGTAGCAAATAACAATCTTCGCAAGTGTCAGACCGTATTTGCGTTTTTATACGCACCCGTGTGCAAAAATGCACCACCCTCTTAAACGTGTGTTCATCGTTAGGGGTATATATGCGAGGTTGACAGGGTGTTATATGTAATTAAGTTGCTCGATAAATTGGAATTGATCGAGCAAAGTGGGGGCTTCTTGAACGAAAGTTCAAGAAGGTTTTCTCTCACACAAACTGAAACTTGTCGTTGCAAGTCATAGTTACCATTCTACTTGAATTACACATCTGCTTGCTCCTGTTTTTATACTTTCAATTAAAGTAACCTTTAAGTAACCGCCCCAGTCGTCAAACAGTGAGCGGTTACTTCGTGTAATCTTCACATTTTCGGCTAACCGTCTATCGTTAGCTTCTGTGAGGCACTTGTTAGTGCAAGTGTCTTTCTTTGCTTATAATATACAATTCATTCCAAAATGTTGCAAGATTTTTATCTATTTTGAAACGCTTTTTTATATGTTATTAAAAACAGTACAAACACAA
>JAJQIH010000034.1 GCA_021199305.1 Ruminococcus sp. | reverse complement strand
CGTTAGTGGTGTTTTGAAACCTTTTTGAAAAGGGCGGTGCGGGTGGGTATCTATACAATTTGCCTTGCTTTGACCCAACACTTAAAATATCTGTATCCTAATAACGAGGGGATTACCCACCTTTTTCAATCTCTGGTAGGTGGTATTTCTATTCTAATGTTAAATACCTGCCATTATCTCCTGATAAAAACAAAAAGCGGCAGGCGCTAAGCCTGCCGCTGTTTTGCGGTTAATCGAAAGTAAATTTATCTTATCCCTTATCATATACCTCAACATCATACTCACACGTCAACGGTTCTACAATATCGCTCTCGATTTCATTTTCATATGCGTCAAGTGCCGCTAAGTATTCCTGATTTTCGGAATAATCATCACTCGCATTCGCTCCCTGTGTGTCAGCACTGCCAATCAAAACATTAGAAACAGGACCAGAGAGCAACAGCGTTCCGTCAGGCTGTGCGAAAGCGTAAAATACATATCTGTTTCCTGCTTCGGGCATACAATCATCCTCGTACAGAGTAAGCATTCCTGTTTCGTCCGAAATACCGCCCGATTTATAAATTGTGATGTCTTCATCTGTTATAAGCTCGCCCTTTATATTTTCCTCAACTCTGATTTTAAACTCCGTAACAGGCAGCGGCAATTCCTCGTCGTCTTCGGTTTTCCCTTCACTTATAACCTGCCCTACAAATATGTAATCGTTGGATCCTGCTACCTCTCTTAAATCGTCGTAATCAATTATAAACAAGCCGTCAACATAAGATATGCTATCTGCGTTGTCCTCCTTGCTATTACCCTTAAAAACTATCAACAATATTACTGCCGCAATTACCAGCACAACAACAATACATACCGCCAATATTATTTTTGAAGCTTTTGTTTTCATAATAATCCCCTCCGTTATTAAAATCTTAAAAATAACATATTGCTTTCTACTTTTATTTTACCATCCAGAATGATGTTGTCAACTGGCACTTTGCACAAATTTTCAAGTCAAACTTGTGCAAAACCACCAAATTATAACGATTTTGTGCAAAATCGTTATAAAATGGCGGCTCATAACGGCTTGTTCATAAAAAGTTTAAAATTAAATCTCGCTCACGCATTAAGCTACGTTTAACACTAGGCGGACACGCATTATGCTTCGCAAAACGCTCGCCGCCAGCAACAGAAAGTAGTAGATTCTCCGCAAATAAGCTTGATTGCATTCAGTCCCCCTCTCTGTCCTAATGAAGTTTTTTAAAAATTTTGTGAAAAGGTATTGACAAATGATAAAAAGTGGGTATAATTATATTTAGCACTCCGGGAGAAAGAGTGCTAACAAAGGAGAAATCCAAGTGCTAAAAGGAGGTAATGATGTGGATTCGAGGAAATTAAAAATCCTCTCAGCTATTGTAGATGAATATATAGTAACGGGCGAGCCGATAGGTTCAAAGGCGATAGTAAAACACATCAACGCTTCTTCCGCAACAATAAGAAACGAGATGGCGGAGCTGGAAAAACAAGGTTATCTTGAACAGCCTCATACCTCTGCCGGAAGAGTTCCGACGTATAAGGGCTATAGGCTGTATGTAGATACGCTGATGCAAACCAACCCCTTGTCGGAAGAGGAAAAGGCTTTGATTGATTCGATGTTCCCGACCGAGCAGCTGACGGAAGATGTGATTGTCGAATCAGCTTCCAACGCCTTAGCGGAGATTACTAAGTGCGCAACAGTAGTTGCAAGCGAAACGCCGAAGTTTTCAGTAATTACAAAGGTTGAGGTAATTCCAACAGGAAAAAGGATGTACGTCCTGCTGCTGATAACGTCGAACGGAGATATTCAAAATAAGGTGTGCAGGCTCCAGTTCGATTTAACGAACGAGCAGCTAGAGTTTTTCTCAAACTTTTTGCATGAGAACCTTGAGGGCGTGAGTGTTGATGAGCTTTCGGACGAAATGCTGGAAAAGCTTCACACAGCATTAGGAACGTATATGATGACGCTGACGCCGCTGTTCGCAGAAATTTACAAGATGTCACACGAAATGAAAATGAAAAAGATTTCCTTAAAGGGAGCCGATAATCTTCTACGTTGCAGTGATTTTAACCAGAACGAGATTATCGAGTTCATCAACGACAAGGAGGAAATAACAAGGCTTGTCGAGGATACTTTTTCCGGACTTCGTGTAATGTTTTCAAACGAGAACGACAGCTTTGTAATCAACAATTCAAGCTTTATTTCATCTCAATACAAGAGAAACGGAAAACCTGCGGGCACACTTGGACTTATAGGTCCAATGAGGCTTGACTACGCAAAGTTTATTCCTTATCTTGAGTATTTTACAAATAAAATCACGGACTTGCTGGACGAGGATGAAGAATGACGTATGAAAGGTTGTGATGAAATGGAAGAAAACAAGGAAAAGAAGGATTTAGAAGAAACTGTTGATGAGCCAAAGGAGGAATCAGAGGAAAAACCAAAGACGGAGCCTGATAAGGAGGAGTCTGCAGAAGAAAGCCTGACTGAGGAGGAAAAGCTAAAAGCGGAGCTTGCCGAGCAAAAGGATAAGTACCTCAGAGTGATGGCAGAGTACGACAACTTCAGAAAGCGTACAGCAAAGGAAAGGCTTGAGCTTATTTCCACCGCAAAGGCGGACGCCGTTACTCAGATTTTACCTGTGATTGACAACTTTGAGCGAGCGCTTTCGGCGCAGACGCAGGACGAAACCTATAAGGCAGGAATCGAAATGATTTTCAAGCAGTTTGGCGACGTTTTGAAAAATCTTGGAATCGAGGAGATAAATCCTCTGGGTGAAAAGTTTGATCCGAATGTTGCAAACGCAGTAAATCAGATTGAGGACGAGGATCTGGGCGAAAACGAAGTAGCACAGGTTTTTCAGAAGGGCTACAGGATTGGCGACAAGGTTTTGAGATATGCAATGGTTGTGGTTGCAAATCCGTAAAAGAGTACACAAGAATAGTTTTAAATAATTGAAAGGAATGGATTATTATGGCAAAGATTATTGGTATTGATTTAGGAACTACAAACTCGTGCGTTGCTGTTATGGAGGGTGGAGAAGCAGTAGTTATCCCTAACAGCGAAGGCGCAAGAACAACTCCGTCTGTAGTAGGAGTTTCAAAGACAGGCGACAGACTTGTAGGTCAGGTTGCTAAAAGACAGGCAGTTACAAATTTTGATAACACAGTAATTTCCATTAAGAGACATATGGGAAGCGACTATAAGGCAAAAATGGGCGGAAAGGATTACACACCACAGGAAATTTCCGCAATGGTTTTGCAAAAGCTGAAGTCAGACGCAGAAAGCTACCTAGGTGAAAAGGTAACGGAGGCAGTAATTACAGTTCCTGCTTACTTTACAGACGCTCAGCGTCAGGCAACCAAGGATGCAGGTCAGATCGCAGGACTTAATGTCAAGAGAATTATCAACGAGCCTACTGCTGCTGCCCTTTCTTATGGAATTGATAAAGAGGACGACCAGAAGGTAATGGTTTATGACCTCGGCGGCGGAACCTTCGACGTTTCAATTATCGAAATGGGCGATGGAGTTACAGAGGTTTTAGCAACAGCTGGTAACAACCGTTTAGGCGGCGACGACTTCGACCAGAGAATTATCGACTGGATGATTGGCGAATTCAAGTCAGCAGAGGGAATTGACCTTTCAGGCGATAAAATGGCAATGCAGAGATTAAAGGAAGCTGCTGAAAAGGCTAAGATTGAGCTTTCTTCAACCGCTACCTCAAGCATCAGCCTGCCGTTTATTACAGCAGACGCGACAGGACCAAAGCACTTGGATTTAACTCTTTCTCAGGCTAAGTTCAACGAGCTTACAAGCGACCTTGTAGAAGCTACAATGGGACCTGTTAAGCAGGCGCTTTCAGATTCGGGTCTTTCAACCTCCGACCTTAGCAAGGTTCTGATGGTTGGTGGTTCTTCAAGAATACCAGCCGTTCAGGAGGCTGTAAAGAAGATTATCGGCAAGGAGCCGTTCAAGGGAATTAACCCTGACGAGTGCGTAGCTATGGGTGCTGCAATTCAGGGCGGAATTTTAGCAGGAGATGTAAAGGACGGACTTTTGCTTCTCGATGTTACACCGCTTTCACTCGGACTTGAAACAATGGGCGGCGTTTGCACAAAGATTATCGAAAGAAATACAACTATCCCAACCAAGAAGTCTCAGATCTTCTCAACAGCAGCAGACAATCAGTCAGCAGTTGATATCAACATTCTTCAGGGCGAAAGAGAGTTCGCTAAGGACAATAAGCAGCTCGGTATGTTCCGTCTTGACGGAATTGCTCCAGCTCCAAGAGGAGTACCACAGATTGAGGTTACCTTCGACATCGACGCTAACGGAATCGTTCACGTTTCTGCTAAGGACTTAGGAACTGGCAAGGAGCAGGATATCAGCATCACAGCTTCAACAAATATGTCCAAGGAGGACATTGACAAGGCTGTTAAGGAAGCTGAAGCTTTTGCTGCTGAGGACAAGAAGAAAAAGGATGAGGTTGATACAAGAAACGGCGCAGACCAGATGGTATTCCAGGTTGAAAAGGCGCTCGGCGAGTTTGGCGACAAGGTAGACGCTAACGAAAAGGCATCCGTTCAGGCTAAGATTGACGCTTTGAAGGAAGCTTTAAAGGGAACTGACATCGAAGACATCAAGAACAAGCAAAAAGAGCTTGAAACAGAGTTCCAGGGCGTAGCTTCAAAGGTTTATAGCCAGGCGGCTGCAGAAGCTCAGAGTGCTGAAGGCGCAAGCTCAGCTGATACTTCATCTAAAAAAGATGATGATGTAATCGACACTGATTTTACAGACGCTGAATAAATTTTCAAAGAACACCTCTGCTCTGATTTTCGGGGCAGAGGACTGTCCTTGTCAAGATAAACGGCGGTAGAACAGCTATGTCTGGAAAACAAACTGAGCGGTAACTTGCGAGGACGAAGGAGTGGTTTTTATGGCAGAACAAAAACGAGATTATTATGAGGTCCTGGGCGTTTCAAAGGGAGCTACCGAAGAAGAGCTGAAAAAAGCGTTCAGAAAGCTTGCCAAGCAGTATCACCCCGACCTCCATCCCGGAGATAAGGATTGCGAGGAGAAGTTTAAAGAGGCAAACGAAGCTTACGAGGTGCTTTCAGATCCTGAAAAGAGAGCAAGATACGACCAATACGGACACGCAGGAGTAGACCCGAACTTCGGCGCTGGCGACGCAGGAGCAGGAGGCTTCGGCGGATTCAGCGGCTTTGGAGATTTAAACGACATCTTCGAGGGCTTTTTCGGCGGCGGCTTTGGCGGCTCGTCTTCAAGGCGTTCTAACGCCAACGCACCGAGAAGAGGACAGGATATTTCCGCAAGCGTTACGATAGAATTTATGGAAGCCTGCAAGGGCAAGAGAATAAGTGTAAGAGTCAACAGACTTGAAAAATGCCCCGACTGTAACGGAACAGGCTGCGAGAAGGGAACTTCCGCAAAGTCTTGTCCTGATTGTCACGGAAGCGGTAGAGTTCAGGTTCAGCAGAGAACTCCATTTGGCGCAATAACCAGCGAGCAGGTTTGCTCAAGGTGTGGCGGCAAGGGAAAAATTATCGAAAAGCCTTGTCCGACCTGTTCAGGAAGAGGAAGCATCAGAAACGCTTCGACAAGAGAGATTGAAATCCCAGCAGGAATCGACAACGGACAGACGCTCAGAGTTTCAGGAGCTGGTGATTGCGGTACCAACGGCGGACCGAACGGCGACTTAAACGTAACCGTTTACGTAAAGAGTGACAAAATGTTCGAGCGTGACGGCTTTGATGTCTGGACGGAAATTCCTATTACTTATGCTCAGGCGACCTTGGGCGACGAAATTACAGTTCCGACAATCAGCGGAAAGGTAAAGTACAATATCCCTGCAGGAACGCAGACGAATACTGTTTTCAGGCTTAAGGGCAAGGGAATCAAACGGCTTAACAGATCCGACTACGGCGATCATTATGTGCGTGCAGTCGTTGAAATTCCTAAGAACTTAAACAAGGAGCAGGAACATAAGCTGAGAGAGTTTGATAAATCTCTTGGCGATAAAAATTACCAGAAACGGGAAACCTTCTTCTCAAAGCTAAAGGATATGTTTAAATAAAACGACCCGGGCAGAATTTAAAATTACAGAGATTTATGTACGCTCCAACCGCTTGGCGGCTGGGGTGTACTTTTGTTTAAAATGGTCGACGAAGGTCAATCTCAGCCGCTTGACCCAACAAGCCTTTAACAAGTAAATCAAATAAGTAACCCAAAAGCAAAATATATGTAAAATAACCCGACAAAATAAGTCAAAATTGTCTGGTTTTTGCGTTTTTCGGCGAAATTGTATTGACAACCTACTCAACAGTGTGTTATAATTGTGATAGTATGTAGGCGATTGTGTGATATTTGTGGAATTTCAGCGGATCATACGATTAAAAATATACTGAAAAGACTTTTTTGAGCATATATTTTAAAGGCGTTTTCATCAAACGTTTTTAAAAGGAACCCGCTAAAATTACACAAGGAGGATTTTTATGAAATTTTGTAAGAATTGCGGAGCGCAAATTGAAGACGCTGCGGCTTTTTGCCCGAATTGCGGAACTACAGTTGCAGAGGAGCCTGACGTAACAGCTTCATCTGAGCCACAGTTTAACGAGTATCAGCCAACACAGCCAGCTCAGCCAGTTCAGCCAGATTATCAGCAGTATCAGCAGTACCAGCAGCCGGGAGTTTACCCGGAGGGAAAGCTTAACGGTCTTGCAGTAGCAGGTTTTGTTGTATCGTTAGTATCGCTTTTTATTTGTGGTATTTCAAGTATTGTCGGACTTATCCTTTCGGCTATCGGCTTGATGCAGATCAACAAAAACGTACAGCAGGGAATCCCACAAAGAGGTAAAGGAATGGCAATTGCAGGACTTGTAATTGGTATTGTTGGAGCCGCTTTGGTACTTATATCTATTATTTCCTGCGCAGCTGGAACGGGTTTATTCTATAGTATGATATAACATCTTTGAAAATTAAGCGTAGTTAAAGCGTTTGGATATAAAAGGCTACGCTTTATTTTAGATACACATTTTTAAGGAGGTCTTTCTTATGAATCAAAGCACAGGAAAGGGTATGTCTGCAACTGCGTTAGTTTTGGGTATCGTATCTATCGTATTCTTCTGGGTACCGTATTTTAACATCGTTACAGTAATTTGCGGTGTCGTAGGTATCATACTTGCAGTTATGGGCAGCAAGAAGGCTAAGGCAGCTGGAGCACCAACAGGTTTGGCAACAGCAGGTCTTGTTCTTTCAATTATTGGTGTAGTTCTTTCTGCAATTGGTTTGTTCTCATGCACTATTTGCGGCAGCTGTGCAGTTTGTGCTGCAGCAGATACAGCAGCTGGTCTTAGCACACTTTACTAATAAACCAACCCTTAATTGATTTAAAATCTTAGCAGCCAATTTGTAGTCAGATTGGCTGTTGATTTTTTGCGGAGGTAATATGTATCCTGTGATAGAAATTTTTGGAAGGCAAATAGGCACATATTCAGTTATTGCCCTGGTGGGGATGTTTGTGAGCTTTTTCACAGCGTTTTTTGTTTCAAAGCGCCGTGAGAAAATAGCTTATGAGGATTATATAATTCTTTGCCTTTTTACAGTCGGAGGACTTTTATTGGGAAGTCATATAGTTTTCGGACTTACAAATTTAAGATTTGCGAGAACATTGATAGACAGCGTAATAGGACTTGACTTTTCAACAGCTTTGACGATTTTTATAAATATGTTCGGCGGAATGGTTTTCTACGGCGGCTTTTTAGGAGCTTGCTTTGGAGTATTTCTTTACACGAAGATTTTCAAGACAATAAACCGCCCGCTTGCGTTTGATATGCTGAGCATTGCGATTCCACTTTTTCACGTTTTCGGAAGAGTAGGCTGCTTCTTTGGCGGCTGCTGTTATGGAATTGAGTGGAGCTGGGGCTTTAAGATAACCAACAATACGGTAAACCCCGACATAAACGGCGTTACACGCATACCGATTCAGCTTATAGAAGCAGGCTGTAATCTCTTGATATTCTTAGTGATCTTGTATCTGTTCCGAAAGGGAATAATGGAGGGTAAGCTTATTTACGTTTATATGCTTATTTACCCTGTCGTGAGATTTATCCTTGAATTTTTCAGAGGCGACGAAATAAGAGGAGAGCTTTTTGAGCTTTCAACCTCTCAATGGATAAGCATAATTTTGTTTATGTTCTCGGTAGCGAGATTATTACAGATGAAATACAGTAGCGAAAACAACAAATCAGCAGCGTAACAGCTGCTGATTTTTGTTTTACTTATCAAGATCAGGCGCTACATAGCCTACCAGTCCATGCAAAACTAAATTCTGCATCATTTCGCTCATTTCCTCAGCGCTTAAGTTTTTGCCGTGCTCGTTCCAATGCTGGAGCAGACCGAACATAGCCGAATGGACATAGCGTGTCAAATAATCGAAATGAGGGATATTATTTGAGATAGGAAGATAGCTTTTGATGATAGGTGTCAATTCGGCCCTTACACGAGGTAAAAAGCGGGAATCTCCATTCGGACCTATCAGCAGATAAAGCTCTTCATTCATAGTTGTAAACAGAACTTTAAACATATCAATCGGAGAGTTTCCTTCAGGAAGCGTTGATTGAATCGTTTGCTTGGATTCATTTAAAAGAGTATCTTCGATGTAAGACAGAAGGTCTTCGGTATCCAAAAAATACTCATAAAAGGTACTGCGGTTGTAGCCGGCTCGCCGTGTAAGCTCGCTGACTGCGATTTTGTTGATTGGTTTTTCCTTAGCTAACGACCAGAAAGCGTCAACGAATTTCTGACGCGTTCTCTCTGTAACTTCAGGCTGCTTGTTCATTTTTCATTCCTCCAGAATCATCCGACAGTTTTAAAAAAATTGATGGTTGACATTTCCGTTTTATGCGAGTATAATAACATAACACAACAGGTTGTTGGATAATGATGGTGTGGTTCACCGTTGGACGAAAATTCAATGTTTGTGATTTGAGCGACGGTTGCAAGGATGCAATTTGCCGCATTTAATTAACACTATTATACAACAGGTTGTTGGAAATTGTCAAGGAGGAATTTTTTATGATTCGTATTTTCAGGAATATGAAGGTTAAAGACAGATGGTTAGCACTTCTTTGCTTGCTTCTTGTCTGCGCCCAGGTTTATTTCGACTTGCGTTTACCTGATTACACAGCGGAAATTACTGTTTTGATCAGCAGTGAGGTAAAAGAGCTGTCGGAATACTTTATAGCTGGCGGAAAAATGCTTGCCTGCGCATTGTGCAGCGCCCTTTTCACCGTGATTGTCGGATATGTTTCAGCACTTATTGCAGCTGATTTTTCATTCGATATTCGTTCAAAGCTATTTGACAAGGTTGCAGCAATGGGAAGCGGCGAGATAAAGAAGTTTTCAACCGCAAGCCTTATAACCCGAACAACAAACGATGTCATACAGATACAAATGATTATAGCTATGGGACTTCAGATGATGCTTCGTGCGCCGATTATGGCGATATGGGCGATAATAAAAATTATCGGAAAGAGCTGGCAGCTTTCAACAGTTGTAGCTTCGGCGGTAGTTATTGTAGTTGGAGCGTTAGTAGTATTGCTCACAATTATGATTCCGAAGTTCAGAAAGGTTCAAAGACAAATCGACGACGTAAACAGAATGACGGAGGAAAATCTTACAGGTATTCGTGTTGTCAGAGCCTTTAACGCAGAGAAATATCAGGAGAATAAATTTGAAGGCGCAAACACAAACCTTATGAAAACACAGCTCTTCACAGGAAGAGGAATGGCATTTTTGTCGCCTATTATGATGTTTGTTCAAAGCTGCGTTTCGGTTGCAATTTACTATGTAGGCGCATGGCTTATAAACGATATTAAAGTGCCGCTTGGCGGAACGCTGACAGCAATAATGGCATCGGTAAGCGACAGAGCGAATATGCTCGGCGACGTAGTTTCGTTCAGCTCTTATGCGCTTTACGTAATAATGTCGTTCGTAATGCTTCTGATGATCTTTATGCTGCTTCCTCGTGCGCAGGTTTCAGCAAACCGTATAAACGAGGTTATAGACTGCGATATTGATGTCAGGGAAGGCGTAAGAAAAGAATCTGATGAAAAGGGAAGCATTGAATTCAAGGACGTATCCTTCCGCTATCCTGACGCTTCGGAGGATTGCCTGAAGCATATTTCATTTACTGCGAAGAAGGGCGAAACGGTAGCGTTTATCGGAGCTACAGGTTCCGGTAAGTCGACACTTGCTGGACTTGCCGCAAGACTTTACGACGCAACCGAAGGAACAGTTTACCTTGACGGTAAGGACGTTTCAGAGTATACCTTCCAGACGCTTTACGACAAGGTAGGCTATATAGCTCAAAAGGCAACGCTGTTTGCGGATACTGTAAAGGGAAATATGACCTTTGGCGACAGCGGACAAGAAATAACAGACGATGACGTTGAAAAAGCGCTTGACATCGCACAGGCCAAGGACTTTGTACAGTCGCTGGATGATGGCGAGGAAAGCTGGATTTCGCAGGGCGGTACAAACCTTTCAGGCGGTCAGAAGCAGAGGCTGTCAATAGCCAGAGCGATCGCAAGAAAGCCTGAGGTGCTTATTTTCGACGATTCGTTCTCAGCACTTGACTACAAGACAGACCGTATGCTGCGTCAGAGAATTAAAACTGATCTGAGCGAAACTACTTGTCTTATCGTAGCTCAGAGAATCGGAACGATTCGCCACGCAGACAGGATTGTAGTGCTTGATAATGGTGAGGTCGCAGGAATAGGCACGCACGAAGAGCTTATGAAAAATTGCGATGTTTATAAGCAGATTGCTTTGTCGCAGCTGTCAGCTGACGAGCTTGCGGCAAACGCATAGAGGAGGTGTGTAAATTATGCCACAAACGAATAACAGAATGCCTGCTAGAAGAGGTCCAATGGGCCGTGGAATGGGCGGTGGCGAAAAAGCCACCGATATGCGGGGCGCACTTAAAAAGCTTATTTCATATTGCAAAAATCAGGCGGGAATTATTATCTTTGCGCTTATCTTAGCAGCAGCAGGCGCAGTATTCACAATAATAGGCCCTAATCAGATAAGCCGATTGACGGATTATATTTACGACGGAATTTCAGGCGGTGCTTCAACTGAGGATATAGCAGAGGATATTCAGGCTCAGATTGCAAGCGGAGAAATCAACATCTTGGATTATCTTCCTGAAGGCACAAGCATCGAGGATGTTGACCTTGAAGAGCTTGATTTAACAGATACAGATAACGAGCTTTCGCAGGCGATTTTATCAAACGTAACGCTAAGCGAGGAATATCAGGAAGCGCACGAAGATGACGGAATTGATATGGACGGCATTTTGAGCGTTGCAATATTGCTGGTTTGCATTTATCTGCTGAGTGCTATTTGTAATTTCGTACAGCACTATATTATGCAGACTGTAACCCAGCGAACAGCACGTAGGCTCAGAGGGGATATTGATACAAAAATCAACCGTCTGCCGCTTAAATACTTTTCTGGCAACGCCTCAGGCGATGTGCTTTCACGAATGACAAACGATGTTGATATGATAGGTCAGGCGATGTCAAACAGCCTGTCAAATCTGGTAACTGCGGTAGCTCAATTTATCGGCTGTCTGATAATGATGTACTACACAAACTGGATAATGGGAACTACAACTGTTGTCGCAACGCTTTTAGGACTTGTCCTTATGGTAGTAATTATGAGCCGCTCGCAGAAATACTTTACTGCAAGACAGAGAAGCTTAGGAGAGTTAAACGGCTATATTGAAGAAATGTACACCGGTCACGATGCAATCCGTATTCTGAATGCTGAGGGCAAGGTTATAAAGAAGTTTTCTTCGATGAACAGAAAGGTTAAAAACGCAGAGTTCCGTTCGCAGTTTTTGTCAGGATTGATGCAGCCGTTGATGACATTTATAGGAAATTTAGGCTATGTTGCCGTTTGCGTTGTCGGAGCAGCTCTGATAATCGATGGCCAGATTTCATTCGGCGTCATTACAGCCTTCCTCATTTACACTCGTTTGTTTGAATCTCCTTTGCGTCAGATAGCTCAGGCTATGACTCAGGTTCAGTCCTGTTCAGCAGCTTCAGAGCGTGTATTTGAGTTCCTTGCTGAGGAAGAAATGGAAGACGAGTCGGCAAAGACCAGGAGAATTGAAAATGTTCATGGTGAGGTTGAATTCAGAAACGTAAAGTTTGCGTACCCGAATGCTCCTGAAAAGGAAATCATTCACAACTTCAGCGTAAAGGTGAAGAGAGGACAAAAGGTTGCTATTGTAGGACCTACAGGTGCTGGAAAAACCACTATGGTAAATCTTCTGATGCGGTTCTTTGAACCTACAGGTGGAAAGATTCTGATCGACGGTATACCGACAGACGAGGTTCCAAGAGAAAATGTACACAGCCAGTTCGGAATGGTTTTGCAGGACACATGGTTGTTTGAAGGAACGGTCAAGGAAAATCTTCTTTACAACACCCAGGGCGTAACTGACGAACAGATGATACAGGCTTGTAAGTCTTGCGGAATACACCACTTCATTCAGGCACTTCCGCACGGCTACGACACGGTATTGAAGGATAACACATCAATTTCCGCAGGTCAGAAGCAGCTTATGACTATTGCGAGAGCAATGATTCAAAACAGCCCGATGCTTATTCTGGACGAAGCTACGTCAAGCGTTGATACAAAGACAGAAATGCTTACTCAGCAGGCAATGGATAAGCTTACCAATAAGCGCACAAGCTTTGTTATCGCACACCGCTTGTCAACAATCAAAAATGCTGATATAATTCTAGTAATGAGAAACGGAGATATTGTAGAGCAGGGAACTCACGAGCAGCTGCTTGATAAAAATGGCTTTTATGCCGAGCTTTACAACAGCCAGTTTGAACAAATTTCTTAATAAAGGGTGATTATATGAAGCAGCGAAAGCTTTGTGTGCTATCGCAGAATATGTTAAAAATCATAGCTGCAGTTTGTATGGTAATAGACCATATCGGAGCTGAGCTGTTTCCTGATCTCACCATTTTAAGAATTATCGGCAGGCTTTCATTCCCGTTGTTTTCCTACTTTATTTACGAAGGCTGTAAATACACCCACAATAAGCTAAGATACTTTCTTCAGGTCTTTGCGCTCGGAATTTTGTGCATAATCGGATATTACGTATATTCAAGAGAAATCTTTTTAAATGTGCTTATTACATTTTCTCTTTCAATTTGCGTTTTGTACGTTGTAAAGTTCTTTAAGGGTAAGGCCTCCGGCAGTGTAGGGCGAGGAGCTCTGGGCGCGGTTTTGTCAATAGCTTGCATTTTAGCTGTATATGTCCTTTGCAACTGGATAAGAGTTGACTACGGATTTTTTGGAATTATGCTCCCGGTATTCGCAGAAATTTTTGACGACGGTTCAAAGCAAAATAAGGTAATGCCCCTGGCAGGCTTTTCAATAGGACTGCTTTTGTTAGCAATCGACAGGGGAGGAACTCAGTATTTTGGACTCTTTGCGATTGTTCTGCTGGCGCTTTACAGCGGAGAACGTGGAAAATGGCGGATGAAATACTTCTTCTACTGGTTTTACCCCCTCCACTTGATTGTAATAGGTGCAATTTCAGCGGTGATAGGGTGAAATAGAAAAAACGGAAAAATCAGCAGCGTAACAGCTGCTGATTTTTCTGTCTTAACCTTGAAATTTTTCTTACTTTATGTTATACTAAAAATTAGCTAATGGATTTTTTGCGTATCAGTCTGATTTAGCTGACCTATATCGTTTTTGTTTTTGGAAGGAACCACATTATGATTAAAAGTATCGACCTGTCAGGAGATTGGAAATTACATCTTGAAAAGACGCTTGACAAAAACCCTGAGAAGGATTATAACGACCAGATAGCGTTGCCGTCTACTACCTCTTATTCTGAGAAGGGGGAGAAAAACCCGCGCCATTCAAAGGGCTTTCTGACAGACGAGTATCTCTTTGAGGGTTATGCGTGGCTTTCAAAAAGAGTTACCCTTGAAGGCGTTTATGGAAAGAGGGTATTTTTGTTTCTTGAGCGAACAAGAATTACCACCTTGTATTTTGACGGCAAGGAAACAGGTAGTCAGGAAAGCCTGGTTTCACCGCACATTTACGATATAAGCGAGCTGGCTACTGACGGCGAGCATGAAATAACCATCTGCGTTCAGAACGTCGGATATAAAACGATAGGCGGACATCTGACAAGTCCTGATACTCAGTCTAACTGGAACGGTATTGTCGGCAGCATTGAAATCAGAGTTTTTGAAAATACATATATCGATGATCTGTTTATTGAAGGGGATATTAAAAACAAGGCGTTTAACATCAGGGCGACGGTTCTGGGAGAAAGCAATGGCAGGGTCGAGGTATCGGCTGAAAGCTTTAACGGACCGTACACATCAAATAAAGACGTTTTTGAACCGCTTGAATTTGACTTTGAAGATTCTCAGATTGACATTACATATACTCTTGGCGATAAAGCAAAGCTCTGGAGCGAGTTTGAACCGAATTTGTATATGCTGAAAATAAAAATCGGGAACGATATTACTACAAGCATAGCAGGACTCAGAGAGTTCAAAACGAGCGGCGATAAATTTACAATAAACGGCAAGAATACCTTCCTTCGTGGAAAGCACGACGGAATGATTTTCCCGAAAACCGGCTACGCTCCTTGCGACGTTGACGAATGGCTTCGGGTTATGGAAATTTCCCGTGCTTATGGAATCAATCACTACCGTTTTCATACCTGCTGTCCACCGGAAGCGGCGTTTATAGCGGCTGATATGCTGGGAATTTATATGGAGCCTGAGCTTCCGTTCTGGGGAACGATTGCTGCTCCTGGTGAGGAAGGCTTTAACAAGGACGAGCAGGAGTTTTTGATCGCTGAGGGCGAGCGAATGCTCAAGGCGTTCGGAAACCACCCATCCTACTGTATGATGAGCCTTGGAAACGAGCTATGGGGAAGCAAGGACAGACTTAACGAAATTCTTGGCCTTTATAAAAGCAAGGACAAAAGACATCTCTATACACAGGGCAGCAATAACTTTCAGCACTTTCCGACGATTGTCGACAACGATGATTTCTTTGTCGGCGTAAGGCTTTCAAAGCACAGGTTGCTGCGAGGTTCGTTTGGAATGTGCGATGCACCACTCGGTCACGTTCAGGTTGATAAGCCGTCGACTATGGTAAGCTACGACGACGTAATTACGCCAAAGTCGAACGCAGAGGGTGATGAGGGCGTCGACGAGAACGGAATGGTAAAAATCCAGTACGGTACTACTATGAAGCTTGTAAAAGCGTCGGAAACAAGCGGCGGACTAGAGCCTGAGATTCCGATAGTAACTCACGAAATCGGTCAGTACGAAACCTACCCGAATTATGACGAGATAGATAAGTTTACAGGTCCATTAAAGGCGAGAAATTTAGGACTGTTTAAAAACCGACTTGAGAAAAAGGGACTGGGAGATTTAGCTCACGCTTACCACTATGCAAGCGGAAAGCTTGCGGCGGCCTGCTATAAGGAGGAGCTTGAAGCGGTATTTCGTTCACGAAAGCTCGGCGGATTCCAGATTCTTGACATTCAGGATTTTCAGGGTCAGGGAACAGCGCTCGTTGGCATTCTCGACGCATTTATGGATTCAAAGGGAATAATCACCGAAAAGGAGTGGCGGGCATTTTGCTCTGAAACGGTACTGCTTGCAAAGTTTGATTCTTACGTTTATCAGTCGGGCGACAAATTCAGCGCACACCTGATGGTTACTCATTTTGGGCGGCAAAAAATTTCAGGCAAGAGCCTTTCCTGGAGCGTGACTATTGATGATAAGATTATTAGATCAGGCAGCGAGGTTATCTCAGGTGACGGAAATTACTACGACGTTTCGGATATAGAGCTTGAAATTCCTGCGCTTGATACTCCGAATGCTATGATTTTAACCCTTTCGCTTGACGGCGAGGAGATAGAAAACCAGTACAAAATATTTGTCTATCCAAGAGATGTAAAAGCGGAGCTTGACGGAGTTTATATATTTGAAAGCGCAGACGACGCGGAAGCTAAAAGGCTTTTAAGCGAGGGTAAAACCGTTTTGATAACAAAGCCGCTTAAAAGCGACGACGAGGGTTCTGTCGAAGGATTTTACTGTCAGGACTTCTGGTGCTATCCGATGTTCAAGACAATTTCACAGATGATGAACGCACCTGTTGCGGTTGGAACTATGGGACTTCTTATCGACAACAAGCATAGTGCCTTAGCTGAGTTTCCGAGCGAAATTTATTCAACTGAGCAGTGGTGGGATATTGTAACAAACTCCCGAAGCGATATTCTGGACTTTAACGACAAGGACAAAACTATCATCGTCAGAACTATCGACAACTTTGAGCGTAATCACAGCTTAGGACTTTTGTACGAGTATGAAAAGGACGGCGGCAAGGTGGTAGTCTTAAATTGCGACCTCGACGCACTTTCAGAAACTCCTAACGGAAGGCAGTTTGTAAAAAGCGTGTTTGACTACGTAAGAAATTAAGAAACAAGGCTTTGCTGAATTGAAATGAAAGCAGATGGAATACTAAAAATAAAGCTAAAACAGGAGGACTAAAAATGAGCGACACTTACATTTCACCAGACGTAAAATATATAGGAGTTGACGACCGTGATATTGACCTTTTTGAAAGTCAATATATCGTTCCAAACGGAGTTTCCTACAATTCGTATTTGATTTGTGATGATAAAATCTGCGTTATGGATACGGTTGACAAGAGAAAGACCGATAAGTGGCTTGAAAACCTTAAAGCGGCTCTTTCGGGCAAAGCGCCAGACTACCTGGTAATTCATCATATGGAGCCTGACCATGCAGGAAGCATCAAAAGCTTCGTTGAGAGTTATCCTGATGTAACGCTTGTCGGAAACGCAAAAACCTTTGCGATGCTGCCGCAGTTTTTCGATTTTGAGCCTGAGTACAAAAAGCTCGTTGTAAAAGAGGGGGATACTCTTTCACTTGGCAGTCATACGCTAACCTTTGTAATGGCGCCAATGGTTCACTGGCCTGAGGTTATGGTTTCTTATGAGCAAAGTGAGAAGATTTTATTCTCAGCCGACGGCTTTGGAAAGTTCGGAGCGCTCGATACTGACGAGGACTGGGCTTGCGAAGCGAGAAGATATTACTTTAACATTGTCGGAAAATACGGCGCTCAGGTTCAGTCGCTTTTGAAGAAAGCGTCTGCGCTTGACATTAAAATAATCTGTCCTCTTCACGGGCCAATTTTAAAGGAGAATTTGGGCTACTATATCGACCTTTATGATACATGGTCGAGCTATAAGCCAGAGGCTGAGGGCGTGTTTATTGCCTTTGCTTCAATTCACGGAAATACAGCCAAGGCAGCTTACAAGCTCAAGGAAATTTTAGAAGCAAAGGGCGCAAAAAAGGTTGCTATCGCCGACGTTGCAAGAGCGGACGTTGCAGAATGTGTTGAGGATGCATTCAAGTACGGAAAAATCGTTTTGGCGGCTTCAAGCTACGATGCTGGAGTTTTTGCTCCAATGGCGGATTTCCTGCATCATCTGCAAACCAAGGCATGGCAGAACAGAACGGTAGCGATTGTTGAAAACGGTTCGTGGGGTCCTACCGCCGCAAAAACTATGAAGGCAATGCTTGAGGGAATGAAGAACATTACAGTTTGCGAAAGCGTTGTTACAATTCGCTCCGCTATGAAGGAATCGGATATTCCTTGCCTTGAAAAATTAGCAGATGAGCTTTTAAACGCTTAAAAGTACGGAAGAATTTTCAAAAATGTATAAATGCAAAATTTTTAGTTGAATTTTTTTGTATAATATGCTACAATATAACTACCACAACAAGGAGGTAGAGTTTTATGAAATATATGCTGCGTAAAAAAATAGTCAGCGGCTTGGTAGCGACAGTCTTTTTGCTGTCATCTCTTCCTGTTCTTGCGTTCGGAAACGACGATGATAGCGTAAAGGAAAGCCCGTTAGCTGAGTATTATGATGAATCGCTTTTGAATCCTGAATATGTTGAATGGCTTGAAAATGGCGAGGAGGGCGATATGCCTGAATATCAGGACTATTCGTATCTTGCTGAAAGCTATGCACAGTACGAAGCGACAGATACTGGCATTCGTAAGTCAACAGGCACAGTCAGCTCTTTTGATTTAAGAGATAGCGGCGTAATAGGAGATGTCCGTGATCAGGGAGATCTTTCAATCTGCTGGGCGGTAGCTGCTGTTTCAGCGGCAGCAAGCACCCTGACTGCAAATGTTTTGCTTTCGCCGCTTCATACCGCTTACTTTACATACACAGGTGATGAGGAGTACGAGTATTACGGAGTTTCCAACGTATATACCTACGGCGGAAACAGCGCAAGAGCAGTTGGAACATTAGCTGCATGGAAGGGCGCAGTGCTTGATGAAACAGCTCCTTTGTCGGACGGTACCAACACATCAGCTCTCAGCGAAAGCTTAAGATATACGTCAGATTATCATCTGCAGGACGCTTATTATATGCCGCACGGTGTTTATAGCTATGCAAGCGTTGATATGTCAGCAACAGAAGATGTAATCAAGGAAATTGTTATGAACACAGGTGCTGTTACTTTAAGCTACTGTGCAACAGATGAGGATAACACCTATAACAGCAGCACTTACGCCTGGTACAATTATTCATCTACTGCGGTAGCTGACCACGACGTTATAATTGTCGGCTGGGATGATAATTACTCAAGGACAAATTTCAAGTCCTCTCATCGTCCTTCAAGCAACGGAGCATGGCTTGTTCAGAACAGCTGGGGAACCGACTGGGGCGACGACGGCTACTTCTGGCTTTCTTATGAGGACACAAGCATAGAGTACGGCAACGCATTCGTATTAGAAAGCGGAGATAATTACACAACCAACTATCAATACGATACTACAGGCTGGTCGTTCTCAACGTACACAGTTGCAAACTGGTCAAATACAGAAGAAAACGATTCTCTGACCGCAACAGCTGCTAATATATTTACAGCTGAAGGCGACGAGCTTTTGGAAGCAGTTTCATTCTATACAACCGAATCGAACGCTTCTTATAAGATTTATGTTTACACAGGCGTAACCGAAGGCGAGCCGCAGTCAGGAACGCTGGCGCTTTCCGGACAGGCGGGTTCAGAAGCATATGCCGGATACCACACGATTGAGCTTGACGAAGCGGTTGAGCTAAGCGAGGGCGAGAACTTCAGCATAGTTGTTGAAATTACAAATCCGAGCTTTACAGCTCCTCTTGCTATTGAATGGTATCGAATGTCAGCCGATAACGATGTGCCTGCCTATTTAGGTAACGGTGGCGAAAGCTATATCTATACAACCGATAACGGTCGTGACTGGGCATGGGAAGACTTAGCGGGAAGCTTAGAAAACGGCTTCTACGCTACTAACGCTTGTATCAAGGGCTTTACAAATCCTGTAGAAGATCCTGCTACAGATTCTTCAGAAACGACAGATTCATCTGAAACAACAGATGATTCGTCAGATACCTCAGATGATTCTTCGGAAGCAACGGAGGATTCATCGGAAGCAACCGAAGATCCGACCGAAGCTACTACAGAAGAGCCTGATTTCCTGATGGGAGATATGAACGACGACGGCAAGGTAACAACCGCAGACGTTGGAATTGCAAACTCAATAGCTAAGGGAGTAAAGGAATCGAGCGATTTTTATCTGCTGAGAGGTGATATGAACGGCGACGGCAAGATTTCAACTGCCGATGTCGGCTTGATTAACAAAATCGCAAAAGGCGTAGTGTAAATTAAAAAATGAAATTTTGCGTCCCCATTGACTATATGTCGGTGGGGGTGCATTTTGCTGTAAAAGACTGTATGGAAGAATATGGAGGAATAGTAAATGTCAAAAACAGAAATTGCAAAAAGGTATGTACTGCTGATAATCAGCTTATTTTTCTCAGGACTCGGAGTTGCCGTAACAAAGCACGGAGAGCTTGGCGTGTCGCCAATATCGTCGGTTGCAAATGTTTTAAGCTGTAAGTTTACTGCAATTTCTTTAGGTAACTGGCTTATCATCTGGAACTGCATTCTGATTGTCGGACAGATTATCATTCTGAGAAAAAGCTTTAAGCTTATTCAGCTTTTGCAGATACCAATTTCCTTTCTGTTTGGATATTTTACCGACTTCGGTTCGTGGCTTGCAAGCTTTATTCCTGTCGAAAGCTACGCTATGCAGCTGGTAATGGTAGTGCTGGGAGTTATCATTTTAGGCTTCGGAATTTCGCTTTCAGTAATTGCAAACGTTGTAATGAACTCTGGCGAAGCGTTCGTCAAGGCAATTTCAGACACAATACACAAAAACTTCGGAAACGTAAAAATCTGCTTTGATATAAGCTGCGTTGTGGCGGCAATTTTACTTTCCTTTTTGTTCTTTGGATTTAAGCTTGTCGGCACAAGAGAGGGAACTGTAATTGCTGCTGTCTTTACAGGAGTGGTAGTAAAGTTCTTTACAAGGTTTATAAGCAAGCCGATTGACGCATTACTTACAGGTAATAAATAAATTAACACACAAGAAGAAAGCTCCCCTTGAAACCCGTTTAGGGCAACAAGGGGAGCTTTTAGTTCTAATTTAAAGAAGGGTTATTCCTCGACTGAGAAATCCTCCTTGCCAACGCCGCAAAGCGGGCATACCCAATCTTCAGGCAGGTCCTCAAACTTTACGCCCTCGGCCTCTTCGTCGTATACATAACCGCATACATTGCAAACATATTTCATACTCTACACCTCCGATAGCAGGATATATCAAGTCAAAAGAAATTATTCTTCTTAAGCAAAAATCTTTATGTATTTAGCCCATAATTGCAACTATTTCGTTTACGCCTTCCTTTAGCTTGTCGGCAGGAACGAAGTTGCTTTCAAGCTCCTCGCCGTTTAGTGTCATAGACTTGATTCCGCTTTCAACGCCGTTCGGATTTTCAAACTTCATTGACAGATGACAGCCTCTGAAATTCTTTTCGATTTCAAAGTGATCCCAGTCGGAAGGAATTGAAGGGTCGATTACAAGTCCGTCTGCATTAGGACGCATACCTAAAATACCTTCAACGCAGCCTACCATTACGGTTGAGCCTGTTCCTGTAAGCCAATGAACGTGAGCTCTGCCCTCGAAAGGCGAACGGGTTGATTCAACAAACTGTCCGTGAACGTAAGGCTCTAAAACTCTGATTTCAGCCTGATCGTTCATAGCGGCAGGAGATGACTCCATAAAGTATTCAAAAGCTCTGTTTCCGTGACCCATAAGGCTTTCAGCGAGAATTATCCAGCCCTGTGACTGCGAGAAGATTCCGCCGTTTTCCTTGGTATCAGGATTGAAGATATGCATTATAGCGCCGTCAAAGTAATGATCAACATAAGGCGGCTCTAAAAGCTTGACGCCGTACTTTGTATTTAAAATGCTGTGAACGCTTTCGAGCGCCTTTTCGCTCTGCTCCTTTGAAGCGAAGCCTGAAATTACCGACCAGCTCTGAGGATTCAGCCACATATTAGCTTCCGGATCCTTCTTTGCGCCGACTACAACGCCGTCCTCACGAATACCTCTTATGAATCTGTCGTCGTCCCAGCATTCGTCTAACGACTTGCCAAGCTGTGCCTGAACACGCTCGATGTACTCAACGTATTCTGTGTCGTTTCTTTCCTCCGCCCATTCTTTAATAATGCTCATAGCGTAATAAAGCTGGAAAGCTACGAAGGTTGACTCGCCCTTCTTACCAAGTCTTAAGCAGTCGTTCCAGTCAGCGTGAAGTCCTGCTGGCATATTGTGGTCGCCCAAACGCTCCATTGAGAAGCGAATAGCGTTCTTCATATGATCGTAAACTGTGTCCTCGCCGCCGTTAGCGTAAACGATAACCTCGTCAAGGAATCCCTTGTTTCCGCTTTCGCCGATGTACTTGTAAACTGTCGGGAAAAGCCAGAGAGCGTCGTCAGCACGATAGGACGGGTGGCCTGTTTCCTTAGCGTAAACTGAATTTTCATCATTTTCATCAGGACAGGTTTCGTGGCCTGCGTTGTGGTTGAACTTAACAAGTGGAAGTCCGCCGCCGTTGTCAACCTGAGCTGATAGCATAAATCTGATTTTATCAAGCGCAACCTCAGGTTCAAGGTGAATGATTCCCTGGATGTCCTGAACGGTATCCCTGTATCCGTAGCCGTTTCTTAAGCCGCAATAAATAAACGAAGCGGCTCTTGACCAGATAAATGTAATAAAGCACTGGTAAGCGTTCCATACATTTATCATATTGTTAAACTCGTCGCTTGGCGTTTTAACCTGGAAGTTGTTTAAAATTCCGTGCCAGTATGAAATCAGCTCGTCAAGCTCCTCGTCAACCTTACCTGGCTTTTCGTATTTCGCCATGATTTCATTAGCAGCAGCGTTATCCCTTTGACCGAGAATGTAAATAAGCTCTTTTGTTTCGCCTGGTTCAAGCTCAAAATCGCTTTGAAGTGCGCCGCAAGCGTTTGTGTTGAAGTTAAGCGTGCCGTCGCACCTTCCGTTTTCAACAGCGATAGGATTTGAGTATGTTCTGTAAGGTCCGATAAAGCTGTCGAGGTTTCCGTTGTAAGCGGAAACTGGTGCGCCTACAAGACCGAAAAATCTTTCTCTATGGTTAGAGCCTGTTTCGTCCTTGCCGCTGTTTTCGTTAATGTGCTGAAGAATTTTATTACCCTCAAAGGTTGTGTTTGTAATAAAGAGAGTATATTGAAGGTTTACCTGATCCTGCTCGTAATTGTTATCGTTTGTAAACTCTATAAATCCGAAGGAGGAAAGCTTTCTGGCTTTGCCGCCGGTATTGGTTACCTTGCATCTCCAGACCTCATAGGTCTTGTCCTTTGGAACGTAGTAGGTAGTTTCTGTGTTTATGTCCTTGTAGTCGGATGTAATTGTAGTGTAGGCTGTTCCGTGACGACAAACATTCTTATATTCGTCAAGCGGCTTGCCAACAGGCTGCCATGAGCCAGACCAATAATCAGCCGTTTCGTTATCTCTCAGATAAATATATCTTCCAGGCAACGCCATATTTGAGTTAAAACGGTATCTTGCAATTCTTCCGTTTGCTCCGCTTTGTACAAAGCTGTAACCGCCGGCGTTGTTTGAAATAATCGCTCCGTAAGCGGGAGAACCGAGATAGTTTACCCAAGGAGCAGGCGTGTCAGGCTTAGTGATAACATATTCCTTGTTATCGAGGTCAAAGTAACCATACTTCATAAATAAATCTCTCCTTAATTTTTATAAATTTAAATGTCAGCGCAGCATTGCCGAGCTTAACCTATTTTAACATAACCGAATGCCTTTTACAAGGGGGGTCAAGCAATTTTTACACATCTTTTTTGCTGTTTTCAGAGCTGTCTGCTTCAGGATTTTCATCGCTGTTTGAAATCAGCGAGTATGGTGTCGGTGAAAATTTTCCAATAGTGATTTTAATAGCTCTGGGGTGATTTACAATATCAGCGACAGTATGACTTCCGCCGTTCTCGCCATCGATAGTCCAGGTAACAGGCTCGTCTGAGGTTATTTTAACGTGACTCGCCTTAAAGGTTTGAAAATACTTTTCGTTAAGCGCCGAAATGTTCAGCATATTCGTGTTAAAGAAGTTGCTTAAAAGCTCCGCTGTTTCAAGAATATTGTCGGTGGATTTTACAAGCAAAACCTCGAACTTTCCGTCGTCGTATACAACCTCGTTCTTGCTGAGCCTGTCGAGCCTTACAATTCCGCCGACAGAAACCGAATTTGTAACCATTCCTAAAATATAATCCCCCTCAAAGGATTGCTCGTCGTTTATCTCTACTTTCAGGTGGTGGCTTTTTATTCTGCCTAAGCTTTTAGCTCCCTCAATTATATAGGCTGCGTGACCGAGCCTGTTTTTAAGCGCCTGATCGGTTTGATATGTAACGTCGACAAAAGCTCCGAACGCCGCAACATAGCAAAAATAATTCCCGCCGAGCGTTCCGACGTCAATCTGAAAGGGTACTCCTTCGGTTGCGCTTTGCGCCGCTTCTATAAACTTTTTAGGAATATCGAGCGAATTTGCAAAGTCGTTTGTCGAACCGGACGGTATGTAGCCGAGAATCGGAAGATCAGCCTCGTCCATTCCTAAAAGCGCAGATATTGTTTCTGAAAGCGTTCCGTCGCCGCCAGAGCATACAAGCACGTCGTAATTTGCGGCAATCTGAGAAATTCTCTCTGCGCCGTCGCCTTTAGCCTGAGTAGGGTACGCCGTTACAATATATCCGTTTTTGGTAAATGTGTCAATAATATCGCAGAGGTTTTTCTTTAACAAGCCTTTACCTGCGTTAGGGTTAAACACAAACAATAATTTTTTCATATAAGCTCCTTATCACTTTAAAAATCAACGGTTGTATTTTGCTACCTCTTCAAACGGAATCCTTCCGCCGAACAAATCGAGAGCTGAGCCGATAGTAAAGTCAACCTTACCCTTGCCGACAGCCGAAATTGTGTCAATGTCCTCAAAGGATGAAATTCCGCCCGCATAAGTTGCTGGAATGTTTACATCTGAGAGAATTTTCAAAACTCCGTTTTCAATTCCTCTTTGCTTGCCCTCTGCGTCTACTGCGTGAACTAAAAGCTCGTCGCAATATGCGCTAAGCTCCGTGACAGATTCTTTGTCAAGCTTAACCTGCGTGAACCTTTGCCAGCGGTCGCAAACTATATAATAATCGTTGTCCTTCCTTCGACAGGAAAGGTCTAGAACGATATGATCTTTTCCAACTTCGCTTTTTAAGGCTTCGAGGTTTTTTGTGTTTATATCGCCGCCCTCAAACGCAAAGCTTGTAACTATAACGTGCGAAGCTCCGAGCGACAAAAATTCTTCGGCGTTTGTGTTTGTGATTCCGCCGCCAATCTGAAGACCGCCCTTAAAGGCTGAAAGCGCAGCCGAAGCTTCAAGTTTATCCGCTTCATATTCGTCGGTTCCACGCTTGTTTAAAAGTATTATATGACCGCCGTAAAGCGAGCGGCTTTTATAAAGAGAAGCAAAATATTCAGCGCCCTTTTCACTTATAAAATTTTCTTTGGCGCCGCTGTCTTTAAGCGTTCCGCCGACAATTTGCTTTACCTTGCCGTTGTGAATGTCTATACAAGGACGAAATCTCATATTCTATTCCTCCTCAATTATTTTAAGCCTGCTTTTTAAAAGTCTGGCGGGAAGTATTTTTTGATAAATTGAAAGTATTAACCCTCTTGCATCAACCTCAGGGTAGGAAAAAATCTTGTAATGTACGCCAAAAAGGTTGGTAGAAAAGCTTTGAAGAAACATACCGTTTCTTTGGTAAAAAGCCATTCTTTTAAGCCTTGTAGCTTTGTCCTCATCGTTTTTTGCAAAATCTGCGCTTTCGCTTTCCAGAACAAGTGCCTTAAAGCCAAGCTCATTGGTAAAATAGCTGCAAACGCTTTTAAGTGCCCGCGAGCCGATTCCTTTCCCTCGAAGCGGCTTTAATATCGCAAAGTAATCAAGCAGCACGCCTGATGATTCCTTATCCAGAAGACAATACGCATAGCCTGCAAGAGCGTTATTATCGTAAATTCCAATCGGCAGATAAACGCCCCGCTCAGTATGAACCTTGATCATTGAAAACGGCTTCAGCTCGTTTTTTGGAAAGTCGCTCTTCATATACTTTTTGTATATTTCCTTCGCCTGCGAAACGCTCAGGCAGTCAAGCGTTAAATCACTCATAATCTCCTCACAGCTTAAAGCTTGATAAACGGTTTTGTGTATTCGTTTGAGCCGCACGGTTTTTCAAGGCACATATCATACAGCCTGTCAACAAGACAGGAGAGCCTTGCAAGCCGTGGGTGCGTCTTTTCTATTGCCTTCAGCGAAGCTTCCGCCTTTACCGGCGAGCGAGAGAGAATTTCAATTCCTCTGTCGTTAGCAGCAATAGGTCGAACGTAAACAGGGAGCGATAAGTCCTCTTTTCTGACACCTAGGTACGTATTCATCACGCACCGTTTTATTCTCGACATAGTATATGCCTTGGTTTTTGAAAGGTTTAAAAGCTCGTCAAGAGTAGTCGCCTTTTTTGAAGCGTTTATAAGTCTGTTTGCTATATCCTCATTAACGTCAGAAATTTCAAGCAGAGAAGCCTTGTCAATCTGGCAAAGTGAAAGAATTATCGCCCGCTCGATTTTTGTAATATCAGAAATGCTGTCGGGTATTTTATAGGGAAGATATTTTAAAACTTCGCTGTTTCCTTGCCGAAGCTCCGTTCTTAATTTTGAAGCGCTTGCAAACTCGCAAAGCTTATCGCTGTTGTGAGGGGAGGTTCTTAAAACCGGGAAAAAGGGCGTGTCACCGAGTGATTTAATATATTCTATCGCAAGGGTAGCGTTCGGATTTTTAAAAATCTGAGCTATTTGCTTTCCAGCTTTACGCTCCAAAACGCTATAAGCGGCAGCAGGATAGCTCTCGCCACTTTTTACAAGGCTTGAAACCTCACTGTCCTCTTTTAGTAATACGCTTTCCTTTGCCGCCTGCAAAAGAAGCTGCTTGTCAACCGTTTCACACCCGAAAATGAGTGCGTCGATACCGACAGATTTTAAAATTTCAACCGATTTTTTTGCATATACCTCAGCGCATGACATAGAAAATGGAAATGGCAACTCAAGCACTAAATCTGCGCCGTTCTGAATAGCGCTGACAGCTCTTGCTCGCTTGTCAAAAACAGCTAAATCGCCACGCTGAGTAAGGTCGGAGGAAAGGCAGACTACAATGTGAGAAAATCCCATTTCACGAGCCTTGTCGAGCAAATATTTATGCCCTGTGTGAAATGGATTGAATTCCGCAACTATTCCAGCGATTTTCATTTTCCTTCCTCCCTTGTATGAAAAAACCAACAAAATAACCAGCATTTTTGATTTTTTTCCGAAAACCCCTTGAAATTTTTCCCCTAATGATATAATATAAAAATACAAAGTAAAAGTCAAGAGAAATTGAAAAGGAGTATGTCGATAATGAAGATTTTGGTTGTAAATGCAGGAAGCTCATCGCTTAAGTATCAGCTTCTTGACATGGAGGACGAAAGCGTTATTGCAAAGGGAAACTGTGACAGAATAGGAATAGACGGTCACATTTCGCACAAAACCTTTGACGGAAGAAGCTATGCTGCTGATTGCGATTTTCCAACGCATACTGAGGCGTTTGAAAAGCTTGTTGAGGTTCTGACAACAGGCGATGCGGCAGTTATTTCATCAATGAGTGAGATTTCCGCAGTAGGTCATAGAATCGTTCAGGGCGCAGAGGTTTTTGACAAGCCTTGTTTAGTAACTGAGGAAATAATTGATAAGATTGACGAGCTCAGGGATTTAGCGCCTGTTCATAACCACGCTCATGCGCTTGCGCTCAGAGCCTGCACAAAGGTAATTCCAGAAACGACACCGCAGGTAGCGGTTTTTGATACGGCTTTTCATCAGACAATGCCGAAGAAGGCTTTTATGTACGGCCTTCCATATGAGGATTACGAAAATTACGGAGTCAGAAAGTACGGCTTCCACGGTACAAGCCACCGCTTTGTAACTGCAAAATACGCCAAGGAAACAGGAAAGAGCCTTGAAGGACTTAACATTGTAACCTGCCACCTGGGCAACGGTTCGTCAGTAACCGCTGTCAAGGACGGCAAGAGCATTGATACATCAATGGGCTTTACGCCGCTTGACGGACTTTTAATGGGCACAAGAACTGGAGCGATCGACCCGTCCGCTGTTACTTTTGTAGCTGAAAAGCACGGCTTTACAGCAGCTGAAATGAGCGACTATATGAACAAGAAGTCCGGCTTCTTAGGAATTTCAGGCGTTTCAAGCGACAACAGAGATATTTCTGACGCTGCTGACCACGGAAACGAAAGAGCGCAGCTTGCAAAGGAAAAGCTCGTATACGACATCAAGAAGTATATCGGCTCTTATGCTGCAGTTATGAACGGACTTGACGTTGTCATCTTCACAGGAGGAATTGGCGAAAACGCTCCTGACGTAAGAGCTGACGTTTGCGCTGATATGGATGTTTTTGGAATTAAGATTGACGAGAGTGTCAACGACTGCAAGGGTAAGCTTGTAAAGATTTCAACTGAGGATTCCAAAGTTGAGGTTTGGGTAATTCCTACAAATGAGGAGCTGCTCATCGCAAGAGATACACTTGAGCTTATCAGCAAAAACTAAAGAAAATACAAATACATACAAAGGACGAGGCTACGGCTTCGTCCTTTTTTGTTTTCAAAGCAGAATACAAGCCGCCGTTTTTGAATATTCATTAAAGGACAAAGTAAACAAAACGGAGGACAGAAATTATGCTTGAAATTTTAAATAAGCAAGCCGACAGCGGCAGCGATTATATAGGACTTTCCGAAGAGGAAGCTAAGGTCAGACAAAAGGAGGGTAAAAACGTCATAGCATCAAAGAAAAAGAATTCAGCGCTGAAAATTTTCTCAAATCAGTTCAAGGACGTGCTGGTTCTGATTTTGCTTGGTGCTACTCTTATAGCCATAGTTCTGGGCGAGGTTTACGATGCGCTTACAATTATAATTATAGTGCTGCTTGACGCTGTTTTAGGCTTTGTTCAGGAGTTCAGAACCGAGCGAACGCTTGCGGCGCTCAGTAAAATGACTGCGCCTAAAGCGAGAGTTTTCCGTGACGGAGTTTTAAGAACAATTGACGCGAGCGAGGTCGTAAAGGAGGACGTGTTTGTAATTGAGGAGGGGGATAAAATTCCTGCTGATGCCGTTGTATTATCGGCAAATTCTCTCTTTTGCGACGAGTCGATTTTAACTGGCGAATCGATGTCTGTCCTTAAAAGCGAATACGAGGGCGAGCAAAATACAGACAGCCTGAATTTAAGCTATATGGTGTATATGGGCTGTGTCGTAACAAGAGGTAACGCCGTTTGCAAAACTACAGCAATCGGAAAGCAAACACAAACGGGCAAGCTCAGCAAAATGATTGAAAATATCGAGGAGGAGAAAACTCCGCTTCAGAAGCGGCTTCAGAGCTTAGGAAAGGTGCTTGCGATCATTTGTTTGATAGCTTGCGTTCTGGTTGCCGCCGCAGGAATTATAAGAGGCGAGGATCCGTTTGCTATGCTGATGACAGGTCTTACTGTAGCGATTGCCGCTATTCCCGAAGGACTTCCCGCAACCGTTACTATCGCACTGGCGCTCGCTGTAAGAAGAATACTTAAAAAGGGAGCGATAGTAAATAAGCTTCACTCGGTCGAAACGTTAGGCTCAGCGACGGTTATTTGCACCGATAAAACAGGAACGCTTACTGAAAACAAAATGACTGTTACCGAAATTTCAACCCCCGCAAGCGACTATAAGGTAACAGGCAGCGGCTATTCTCAGGCGGGCGAAATAACAAAGGACGGCAAAAGGGTAAGACTTGAAAAGTCCCCCGACTTAGCTTCTCTTTTGGACTGTGCCGCAATGTGTAACAATGCGTCTATTGTCCGGGCTACAGCTTCTGCGGAGAGAAACCGTGATAAAAGCGCAATGATGTGGAATGTAAGCGGCGATAGCGCAGAGTCAGCTCTTTTGATAATGGCGGCAAAGGCTGGAGTATACAAAGAACAGCTTGACTACAAGCGCATAAACGAAATTCCCTTTGACGCAAGTAGCAGAATGATGACGGTATTTGTTCAGAACGACGAGGGGCAGTTCGCCTTTACCAAAGGCTCAGTGGAAATTGTTTTGTCGCTTTGCACAAGTATTTACGACAAAAACGGCCTCGCGCCGCTTGACCTGAAAACAAAAAAGGAAATCCTTTCAAAAAGCGAGAAAATGGCAGCTTCAGGGCTTAGAGTTTTAGGGCTTTCAAAGGCTCAGGGCAAGGAGATAGTATTTCTCGGTATGGTGGGAATGATTGACAATTTAAGAGAAAACATTCCGTCTGCGGTTTCGCTTTGCAAGCGGGGCGGAATCAGGGTTTTAATGCTTACAGGCGACCACAGGCTTACTGCCTGCGAGGTCGCAAAAAAGGCAGGGATTTTAAAGGACGAGAGTGAAGCCATAACAGGAGATGAAATTGACAAGCTGAGCGATGAAGAGCTTGCCGCCGCTTTAGCTCAGAAGACCGTTTTTGCTCGTGTTACTCCTGAGCATAAGCTTCGGATTGTAAAAGCTCTGAAGGGTTTGGGTGAATGCGTTGCGATGACGGGCGATGGCGTAAACGATGCGCCCGCTGTCAAGGAAGCGACTATTGGAATCGCTATGGGCGAAAACGGAACCGACGTAACGAAGGAAGCGGCCGACCTTATACTACTTGACGACAATTTTTCAACGATAGTAGACGCCGTCAGGGAGGGCAGAGGAATATACCTGAACATCAGAAAATTTGTGCGCTACCTGATTTCCTGCAACATCGGCGAGATTGTAACTATGCTTTTCGGAATTTTAATAGGTCTGCCGCCTGTGCTGCTTCCAACACAAATACTGCTTGTGAATTTAGTTACAGACGGCTTGCCTGCAATTGCTTTAGGTCTTGAGCCTACAGACGACGAGGTTATGAAGCTAAAGCCAAGAAACGAAAAGAACTTTTTTTCAGACGGACTTTTAAGCAAAATAATATTCAGAGGCTTGTTTATCGGACTTTGTACAATAGGTGCGTTTACGTCTGTGCTGAAGCTTTCAGCAAGCGTAGATATAGCCAGAACTGCCGCACTCTTTACGCTCGTGCTGTCGCAGCTTGTACATTCGTTTGAATGCAAGTCGGAAACGAGGTCGGTATTCAGATTAAAGCTTTGGGACAATCCGTTTCTGATTTTCTCAGCAATTATTTCGTTTGTAGCGCTGATAATGTGTATAACCGTTCCGTTTTTAATGGGCGTGTTCAGCACCTGTTCTTTAAACGCTACGCAAATTGTAATAAGCATAATCTTTTCTGTCACACCTGTATTTATCTTCGCTGTGGTGGATAAGGTGAAGTAGGAAATATTCTCTCTCCCTCCCTTGTGGAGGGAGTTTTTTGCCTTCAGGCGGTTTTTCTTTACTTTTTTGAACTTTTGTGGTAAAATGCTATTATGTATTACTATAGATTGATTCAGCGAAGGGCGATGAGGTTTTGGAAAACGTTAAAAATAAAAGCAACGGCTTTTTTAAACGCCACGCAGACGGCGAAGCAGATTTAAAAATGCCGAAGAAGGCGAGGAACATCCTGAACAAAAAGGGAGTAAGAATAGCTGGTAACTACTTTTTTGTAGTGCTGTCGTTTGTAATCCCGTTTGTTATGATGGCGTTAGCTTTTGCGGCGCAGGGAATAGTAGGCTTTTCGTCGGACGGCGATAAGCAGATTTTAGTTATCGACTGCTGGCACCAGTATTTCCCGTTCCTGCAGGAAATGCAGGACAAGCTTCAAAACGGCGGCTCGCTTCTTTATACATGGAGAAGCGGAATGGGAAGCAACTTCCTGGCTACAATGTCATACTATACCGCAAGTCCTCTTAATTTCCTGACAATTTTCCTGCCGAGCGAGCATCTGCGTGAATTTTTAGCGCTCTTTGTTTGTATAAAAATAGGCTGCGCCGGAATGTTTATGTCAATTTTCCTGCGTGGAGTTTTCAAGCGAAACGATTTTACGATTGTTTTGTTTGCGATTCCTTATGCACTCAGCGCATATTTTATGGGTTATTACTGGAACGTAATGTGGCTTGATACGGTAGCGCTTGCACCGCTTGTATTCTTAGGAACCTATTCGCTTGTCCGCGAGGGAAGATACAAGATGTACGTTATTTCCCTGGCAGTAGCCTTCTTTTCAAATTTCTACATCGGATTTTTCGTTTGCGTATTTGTAATATTTGTATTTATTGCGACAAATATTATTTTGCGACCAGGCTTTAAAATGTTTTTCAAGCGCTTCGGTCAGATCGCTCTGTTTACGGCCATTGCTCTTGGAATGACGGCGATCTTGGTTTTGCCGGCGTATATCGCCCTGCAGCACGCATATTCCGCAAACTCAACCTTCCCGACAACCTACAAGCTTTACGATACGTTTGCAAACGTGATTTCAAATACTTTGGCTTTCCAGACCCCATCTCATAAAGAAGGACTGCCGAATCTTTATTGCGGATTTTTGTCTATCGTTGTTCTTGGCGCAACGATTCTCTGCAACAAGATTTCAATAAGAGAAAAGATAGTGGACGCTGTAATAATCGGATTTCTGATTCTGAGCGTAAACTTTAACGTGCTCGATTATATCTGGAACGGTTTTCACTTTACAAATATGATTCCGTTCAGATTTTCCTTCCTCTTTGCATTTGCAGTTTTAACGATAGCCTATCGGGCGTTTACACAGCTGGATAGAGCGCATTGGATAATGGTTCTGGGGTCTGCCGTCGTACTTGCAGCTGTTTTGATTGTTGCAAAGCAAGCGGACGTTGACGACGAAACCTTCAACAAGAACCTGATTTTAGGAATATGCTATATGGCGTGCATACTTCTTATCGCTTTGCGTTTTATCAATACAAAGGCAGCAGCGTTTATTATGATTTTCCCGCTGATGTTTGAGCTTAACGCAAACGTAACCGCTGGAACGACAGCAGTAGGCACATCGACCTATTCAACCTACTATTCAAGCGGCGAAGGTGTTGAGGAGCTTCTTGACGAATACGAGTCTGGCGACGACGATTTCTATAGAATAGAAATGTCCAAGTCTTATACTATAAACGACCCTGCACTTTATCAATACAGAGGAATATCAATGTTCTCGTCAATGATAAACTGCGATACCTCTCAATATTTGCACAATCTGGGAATTTTAGCTTCGCAGGCAGGAAACAGATACTACTATGCCGCAACGACACCGTTTACAAACGCTATTCTGAACCTGAAGTACACTATCTGTAAGAGCGGTACTCTTCTGGACACGCAGTATAATACGCTTGTTGACAGCGCAGACGGCGTAACAATTTACGAAAATAACGCTTATCTGCCGCTTGGCTTTATGTGTAACGACGATATTGCCGATATGGATGTTACATCGACAATTCCGTTTTACTATCAGAATCAGCTCTTTAAGGCTATGACAGGAAGCGAGAACTCAATATTCTACTATGTGCCGATGACAGGAACCGACGGCTGTATAAATTGCGAGGTTACAAGCGAGGAGAAAAACACAGGCTTTCATACCTTTGCGCCTACAAGCGGAAGCACGGGCGTATCTCTTATCAGCGAGGATATAATTCTCAACGACAGCGACAAGGAGGTTGACGGCGTAGCCGCAGGAACAATTTTTGAGCTTTCAGCTGATGAGCTCAGCGATGCGGCGGACAAGAGCATTCAGGTAACCTTTGAATATATGGACGACAAGGCGACCTGGGCGGATGGCGCTAACATCGAGTATTACAGTCAGAACAACACCACCTCTCGAAGAACTATCACAAACTTTGAGTTTGAAGAGGGAAAGTCTGTTCAGTTTACTATTGATATGACCGACGATATATTAAACTCAGGACTTGTGATTGAAGGCTTTGGAGTAAGACTTACAAACGTAGCGCTTGTAAGCAATACGGAAGCGACCAGCGACAGCTCTACTATATCGCTTCAGTATACAGTAACTCAGGACGGAGAGTATTACGGTTCGTTTAAGTTTAACGAAATCGACTCGATAACAATTACCTCTACTAACCCTGACAATGCGTCGCAGACGCTGACGCTTAAATCTACTATGCCTTATGCCTGCCAGATTGGATATTTAAACGCCGGAGATACTGTTACAATTACAGGAACCACCGACGGAAAGCTTGTTTCACAAAGTACGTTTATGAGCTGTGTTTACAGGCTTGACAGCGACATTTTTGACGCAGGAATCGAAACGCTTCGGTCAAACGGAACGCTTGATGTTGAAAGCGTGAGCGATACTGAAATAACAGGAACAATAACAGCAAACATCGACGGAATTATGTATACCTCAATTCCTTACGAGGAGGGCTGGAGCGTGTATGTTGACGGCGAGGAGCAGGAGGCAGTACCTGTTTGCAACAATACATCGACAAATGACGATGGCGAGAAGGAGCAAAGCGGAAGTATGCTCGGTATTGAGCTTGAAAAGGGAACTCATACAATCGAGCTTAAATATTCGCCGCAGGGATTTGTTCCAGGAGTTATTATAAGCATTATCTGCTTAGCGGCATTTATAGCTATAATTTTCCTTAACCGAAGGAGAATGAAAAACAAAAAGGTAGTTTACGATATTGTTTTGACTCCTGAGGAGAAAAAGCTTCAGGCGGAAGAGGAAAAGAAGCTACAGGAGGAAGCTAAAAGGAATGAGAAGCTTGCGAGAAAGCAGCTTAAAAAGAAGCTGAAGGCTCAGAAGCTGGGACTTGATACAGACGAGTTTGAGTTTTCCGACAAAATAGTAAGCAACAAAAACAGCAAGGACAAGCAGTAGCTTTAAGAATTTAAGTAAAGTGGTGATATAATGGGACCGATGTTTGCTTCTTTGATATTTTTACTATTTGACTTAAATGCCACTTCTTATGAAATTGACATTCTGCCAGACCTGCTAGGCTGGGTGCTGTTGCTGATAGCGACCGTCAAGCTTTCAGGGTATATAAGAAACGCTCGCTATTTAAAGCTTACAGAAGCGGCAATGCTTGTTTTCAGCGTATTTTATGAGGTAAGGGCGTTTTTTGGAGAAACAGCAGGGGATATAATTTCATATTCCTATTCGCTCTTAAAGCTTGTTTGCCTTACATTTGCGCTTTACTGCTTTACAAGCCTTGCTGAGCGGATGAAGGAAAAGGCGTATTATAACGCCGCAAAAAAATGCTGGCTTGCGCTTCTGGCACTCGAGGTTTTGTATCTGCTGTTAGCTGCATTTATAATTCCGATACTGCCTGAAAGCGCAGGACTTTCCATTACGCAGGTTATCGTTATAACGCTTTTGTTTGTACAGGTACTGTTTTTGATATTTTTAAGAAAGGCTCAGAAGAGCGTCGATTTGAAGTGATTTTACGGAGGACTAAAAAATGCTGTCGATTATAATTCCAAGCTACAACGAAGAGGGTAATGTTGAGAATACCGCAAATGTTGTAAGCGAGATTATGATGGAAAATAAAATAGACTACGAGCTTGTGTTTGTAAACGACGGCTCAAAGGACAAAACGTGGGAAAAGCTGACTCAGCTTACCCGGAGTATGGACAATATAGTCGCTATAAACTTTTCGAGAAACTTCGGAAAGGAGAGCGCAATTTTTGCAGGACTGAAGGAAGCGAAGGGCGACGCCTGCGTTTTAATGGACTGCGATTTACAGCATCCTCCGAAAACCATTGTTGAAATGTATAACATCTGGAAAAACAATCCTGATATTGATATTGTCGAAGCTAAAAAGGCTGACAGGGGAAAGGAAAACCCGATATACAAGTGCTTTTCGCTTCTCTTCTATAAGCTTATAAGAAAAGCGTCGGGACTTGAAATGAAGGACGCTTCCGATTTTAAGCTTCTGGACAGAAGGGTAGTAGACCAGCTCAATGAAATGCCTGAGCGCCTTACCTTTTTCAGAGCCATGTCAAACTGGGTAGGCTACAACACGGCAACCGTTTATTTTGAGGTTCAGGAGCGTTTTGACGGAGAGTCCAAGTGGAGTGTAAAGAGCCTTATAAAGTACGCTATAAATTCAATTACCGCCTTTACATCAGCTCCCTTGCAGCTCGTAACGATAATAGGCGCCCTGATGTTTATCTGCGCTGTAGTGCTAGGAATACAAACTCTCGTGATGAAATTTATGGGACATTCCGCAACAGGCTTTACAACGGTAATATTGCTGCTTTTGTTTATTGGAAGTATGATTATGATAAGCCTTGGAATAATAGGACATTATCTTGCAAAGATATATGAGGAAATAAAACAGCGACCGAGATACATAGTAAGGGACAGGCTCTCAAGCAAGAAAAACGGAGATTAAAAATGGATTCTTCTGCACTTAAATTAGACGAAATAAATAAAGAGCTTATTCCGCCGAAAAATTCGCTCGGCGCAAGAAAGCACAAAAAATTGTCAAAATGGATTTACGACAAGAGAATTTACTTTCTCTGTTTTGCAATTCCGTTTCTGATAATGTATCTGGTGTACGCATTTTTCAAGGTTCACCCTTACGGCGACAACTCCGTTTTGGTGCTTGATTTAAACGGACAGTACGTTTACTACTACGAAGCCTTCAGAGATGCTTTCTGGGGCGACGGAAGCTTTATATACAGCTTTAACCGAAACCTTTCGGGCGAGATGTTCGGAATCTTCGCCTACTATCTGGCGAGTCCGTTTATGCTGATTGTCTGTCTGCTGCCAAGAACGATGATGTGCGGCGCAATAGAGATTATGCAGCTTTTGAAAATAGGAACGGCTGCTGTCACTATGGCGTTTTTCATGAGAAAAACCTTTGGCGCAAAAAATTCAACGACTGTGGTCTTTTCGGTTTGCTATGCTCTTATGAGCTATATGATAGTCGAGCTTATGGACCCGATGTGGTTAGACGGACTTATATATCTTCCGCTCATAATTTACGGTGTGTCAAAGCTTGTCGACGAAGGAAAGCTTTTAAACTTTATAATCCCTCTGTCGCTGATGTTTATAGCACATTTTTATATCGGCTATATGGTCGGAATTTTCACAGGTATATACTTCTTTGCCTACCTGTTTTTACGAAACAAAAAGATTCATCTGTGGGATACAATTCTTTCGGTTCTGAAATTTGCGCTCGCAACCGTCATAGCGATAATGTGCGCTATGTTTGTGCTTTTGCCAGTGGTAAAAAGCCTTTCGCTTGGAAAGTTTGAGTTTTCCGAAGCGGACTTTTCGTTCAGAACGCAGTTTGAGCTTATAGAGTTTTTCGCAAAGCTCTTCCCGATGACTTACGATACTGTAAATGTCGAAGGACTTCCGATGATTTTCTCGGGAACGCTTACAATTTTGCTGCTGCCCGTTTATTATCTTAACAAGAAAATCGGCTGGAAGGAAAAGGCTCTTACAAGCATCGTTTGCGCCGCTGTAATCGCCAGTATGTATATTGCGCCAATCGACCTTTTCTGGCACGGAATGCAGGCGCCTAACTGGTTAAACTACCGTTACTCGTTTGTCCTGTCATTTATGCTGATTTATATGGCGGCGAGAACCTTTAACGACCTTGAAGGCTTTTCGTTTAAAGCTCTCGGCGGCTCGATGGTTGGAATATTCGCCTTTCTGGTGTATGCCGAATCGAGAGATTTAAGCTTTTTTACAACCTATTCGACAGGCACCGACGAATATGGCGAGCCTGCAAATGTAGTGGGCGGAATTTTATTTTCCTTTGTGATGATAGCGGCGTATTTTGCTATCGTTGCGGGAATTAAAAAGGCTGGAACAGAGAAGCTTAAAAGCCTGCTCAAGATAGGACTCTGCGCTGTTGTTTGCTTTGAAATGGGATTTGTTTCGTACGATACGCTTGAAAAGATTGACGACGACGTAGCGTACAGCGACTACACCTCTTATGAGGATTATATGACCGAAATGAGAAGCGTAGTTGATCAGATTCAGGAGAGCGACGACGGACTTTACCGAATGGAAAAGACCTTCTTCAGAACGGTCTGCGACCCTATCGGTATGGGCTATGCTGGCATTTCACATTCATCGTCAACTATGAATACCCCGGCACTTTTAATGCTTCACTCGCTGGGATATGGTTACGGCGGAAATTATACCGTTTATAACGGTTCAACTTATGTAAATGATATGCTGTTTGATATAAAATATCTTATGGCAAAAAGCGATGGCATTTTCTCATCTGCTCCTACAAGAATAGATACTATCCCGTCCCTTTATCAAAAGGTCGAGGAATATAATGTCGTTGACGCATCGTCAGATACAACGACAGAGGGCACAGTTTCAGTTTACGAAAATCCTTACGCTTCAAGCTACGCATATATGGCGGACGAATCGGTATTGACTCTCAGCCTTTCAAACGACAATGTTTTTGAAAATCAGAACAATCTGCTTTCAGCAGTAGTCGGCGAGGACGAGGAATACCTCACGCCGCTCGCTTACGAGGAGGCAGGATCTGTAAACCTCGCCGTTGAAGGTATGTCTGACGGAACGTCAAGATATTACTATGCGTCGGAGGATTCAGCTGAGTGCCATATAGATTATGTTGTTACAATGTCTGAGGACGGACCGCTTTATATGTACCTGCCTACAGGCTATGAGAGAAAGTGCAACATCTGGTATTACGACGAGGACGAATATAATGCCGCAATAGAAGAAACCGGCGGCGAGCCTTCGATGAACTTTGCGGGTTCATACTTTGAAGGCGACGATTACGGAATACTTACCATTGGCGAGTTTGAAAGCGGCGATCAGATAAGAGTTAGAATTACCGTTATTACCGAAGCCTATTGGAAGGCGCCCTGTTTTTACACGTTAGACAAGGACGCATTTGAGCAGGCGGCGCAAACGCTCAGCGAAAACTCGCTTGAAATTACAGATTATACCGCCCGAAGCCTTAGCGGAACTGTTACCGCCAAGGAGGGTCAGGTGCTCCTGACAACCATTCCTTACGAGGAGGGCTGGAACATCGAGGTGGACGGCGAAAAGGTAACCGCTCAGAAGGCAGTTGACGATTCTCTGATAGCTATAAAGCTGTCGGAGGGCGAGCATACAATAACTATGACCTTTATGCCAAGCTACTATATCTTCTCGATTCTTGTGTCAATTCTCGGAGTGCTGATTTGCGTCGTGATATTTATACTTCAGTACAAGGACGGAGTGCTGTATAACAAAATTCATAAAAAGCTAAAAGGTGACAAATAGACTTATTTTTCACCGTTGACAAGCTGAAAACAATTTTCTATCATTAAAACAGAGGACAATTTCGTTCCTCTGTTTTTCTGTTTTCAAGGGGGTATTTTTATGAAAAAGAAGCTAACTCATTCGTCGGGCGCTCCTATAACTCTGTGCGTTGCGGCATTGCTGATCTCAGCCGCCGCCGTTGCAAGCGAATATATCGGGCGGTATACCTATTCCTTGCTGTTTTCAAAAAATACAGGCTTTGTTGTAACCGACAGCGCTTACGACTTTTTTGAAAGCTATAGCAAGGCGATTTTATTGCTTGTTCTGGCAATACTTTTCCTGATAGCGCAAATAAGCTCGTACAAGGTAAAGCGGCTCGGCGGAGTGGAACTGTCGCTTGTCTTTTCGCTATCGCTCATAATGCTTATTCTGTCGCTTGCGGTCGTCAGGTACAATTACAATGCTGGAAGCTACCAGAATATGCTGTCGCTTGAAAGTGAGCAGCTGTTTATGTTCTTGTTCAAAGAGGGAATAGAATGGGCATCGGCGCTCTCGGCTTTGCTTTTGTGTTTAAGCTCAGGCGTTTTGCTCATCAGACTTGTTCGGGAAAGCTTTTTTGTCGGCTGCGTCGCCGTAGACGAGCCACCGGAAAAAGCGTTTGAAAATGATAAGGGTCTGGTATTTTAAACTCGGGCGGTGAAACGACACCGCCTTTTTTGTTGCGAAAATATATGTTTTGTGGTACAATGTTTTAAAGAATATACCAAAACCATTCAGGAGAAAAAAGCTATGAGAGAAAGTATACTTACAATACCAATAACCGATATTTTTGAACCGGAGGAAGGCTGTCCGATATGTCGGATGAGAGATATGCTTGAGGACCGAGCTGTTGAATACATAATGGGTTCGGCTATGATGGAGCCTGATGTAAGAATTGAAACCAATAAGCAGGGCTTTTGCAAAACTCACTTTGATAAAATGCTTGCGCAGAAAAACAGGCTGTCGCTCGCTTTGATGCTTCAGTCTCACCTGATGGAGCTTGACAAGAGTATTTTCTCAAAGAGGAGTATTTTTGAGGGCCTGAATGCCAAGCAGAAAAAGGTGACCGCCGTCAACAACGACTGCTTTGTCTGCTCGAAGATTGAGTGGGGAATGTCAAGGCTTATGCAGACGGTTTTTGATATGTACGCTCAAAGCAAGGAGTTCAGGGATATGTTTGAGCGGCAGGAGTTTATCTGCGTAAATCATTATGATATGCTGGTGTCGGTAAGCGAAACGGAGCTGGACAAAAAGTACCGCAAGCAGTTTGTAACCGAGTGCGAACGTCTTGTCAAAAAGGGTCTGACGGGTCTGATCGAGGACGTTTCACACTACTGCAATATGTACGACTACAGAAATACGGGCAAGGATGCAGACTGGGGAAACTCAAGGGATTCCATCGAGCGTGCAATCAGATTTCTGACGACGAGATAAGCTCAAGGGGAATTTTTGGTACGTAAACCGTGTAAAAAAGCCATAATTTGACAGCTTTTTTGCGGTGTAACCAAATTGCAATTTTTGAGTCCTTTTTTCGACAGATTTTTTTGTTAAATCGAAAGCACCTTTTTGAAAACCGATTGAAAACTCGCTTTTGGCGGTTACAATTTGGTACAGGTCGATTTCGTTAATAATTTGTTCATAAAAACTGACGAAATTTCACGAAAAACAAGAACGATTTTTTGTACGTTTAAAATTTTGAAATTGAAAAACGCCGAAAAATACAGGCTTTTTTCAAAGGTTTCAACAGAGTTTTAAACAAAAATTACCCTCGTTCGGGGTTTTAAACAAAGTTTTCAACAGATTTTGTTTAAAACTTGAGATTTTGCACTTGTTATCAAAAAATTACTGTTCTTTTTTGAATTTCGGGCGAAATTGTGAACAAATCATGTACTTTGGGTAAAATAACTGCCCGCTAATTGATAACAAATTGTTAAGACGAAGCTGCCGCTCAATCAAAAAAATCTCCCGCCGCCGCCACTCTCAAAGTGCACAATTTTATGTTATGTTACAATAGATAGTTGACAGAAAAAGAAGAAAAACAACTCCAAATAT
>JAJQIH010000043.1:38314-43078 GCA_021199305.1 Ruminococcus sp. | reverse complement strand
TATTGACGAAAGGAATGGTTTTATGAGCCAGAAAATTAAGGTTTTAATTGGTGACGACAGCGCCGAATTCGGGGTAAATTTAGCGAGCAGTTTGCGAGGAATGGGGTTTTATGTTATTGCTCGGGCGAAGAATGGCGAGACACTTTTTGAAGCAATAAAAAGCGAGCAGCCGGACGTTGCGGTAATCGATGCAGTTATGCCGAATCTGGATGCAATTGAACTGCTTAAGAAATTGAACTCCACGAACTGCAAAAAACCGAAAATTATTGTTGTAAGCTCTTTTGATAATCAATTCGCAGAACGCTCAGTAATGGAGCTCGGTGCTTCGTACTATATGCGCAAGCCAATTGACCCAAAGGTTTTAACTGAACGGATAAATTCGTTGCTTGAAAAAGCTCTTGGTGAAGTTTCTCTACATTCAACAAACTCCCAGCTTCGACTTGAAATTAAAATTACCGATATGATTCATCAAATCGGTGTGCCAGCGCATATCAAGGGTTATCACTACTTGCGTGAAGCGATTTTGCTCTCAATCAATGACACTCAAATGCTGGAAAGCGTGACAAAAATCTTGTATCCCGCCGTTGCGAAGAAGTTCAACACAACATCATCACGAGTTGAACGAGCGATCAGGCACGCCATTGAAATTGCTTGGGATCGCGGCGACATTGACACGCTGAACTCGTTTTTCGGCTACACAATTGATGTTTCAAAAGGCAAGCCGACCAACAGCGAGTTTATTGCGCTGATTGCGGATAGGGTTAGATTGGGGTTGAGGTGAGTAAGATTCGCACACAAGAACAGCGACAGGCAAATCGTCTGCCACTATTGTACGGTTAACCGAAAACAAATTCATCTTATCCCTTTGGCATAAGCGTTAATTATTCCGACGTCGGCTGTCGTCACCCTGCCGTCGCTATTCATATCTGCAATTTCTATCAGCCCGTCAGATAAGAGTTTTACTCCCTTTGCGTGACTGTTAGCAAGACCTACATCTGCGGTGGTGATTTTACTATCGATGTTTATGTCACCTAGAGAAGGTAGTTGGGCATCAAGGCCTGAGATTGTGAATGTAACTTCAAGACTATCTGTAAAATCAATATTATCATCAGGCATAACTCTTCCATCAACAGTATCGCCGTATGCATTGAAAATCTCAATTCTATAACTGTAATTTGTGTTGTCAATGTTTCCGCATATAATCTCATCAGCATTACACGGAACCAAAACACCATCCTGCTTGATACTATCAACCGTGGTTGTAATCAGTGAAGCCTTATATGGACCAGCGGTTTCTCCAAAAAGGCTCTCTACTGTTGCAGTATTAGATACATAACCTGTTTTATAGTCATTAAACATTTCTGTTCCGTCAAGAAGTCCAATGATGTCAACGCAAAAGACCGTTACTGCGTAAAACCGACCACCATTTTGACTACTCCATGAATTACAACTAAGGTTTTCACAAATGCCATTGGTAATTTTGCCTGTGACATATTCATCGCCACCTTTTGTGTCTCCTTCAGGTGGATATTCAAGCTTAACCGTATATGTACCATCACCTGTTACAATAGCATCTTGTACATATACGCCTGTCGCTCTTCCATCTTCATTATATTCACTTCTAACACTTTGTGGTGCCATTGAACTAGTAGACCAATCACCATTTGCTATGTATAGCGTTGCATTATATTGTCCCTTTGTTGGTGACCAACCAAAATAGCATTCTGTAGGTTCTTCAACTATATCTTCATCTGAAAGACTAGCGATTACTGCAAGAATTGCTTCTGTTGCTGCATCGATGTCACCCTGGTAACCAAATACGTCTGCATCGCCTTCTGCAACTGTGAACTCGATTTCAAGAGCATAAGTCGGAAGTGTTGATGTTGCTCCGCTTGATGATGCACAAACTGAATCTCCGATTGCGTCGAATGTGCCGTCTGTTGTGTTAAAGTTCATTGTTCCTGTTGTGTAGCCTGACATCTCGCCGTCTTCATCCTCTGTAGGAGTTGATGTTAAATCAGCAAATCCCTTATCAGAAGAATATACGTTTACGATATTGTAATCACAGAAATCAAATTCTGAAGGATCTCCACTTGTTGAAGTTACAAATCCTGGTACTGCATATGTTTCATCAGGCTCTCCAGCTTCGTAAGCTTCTGCACTGTCATAGCCGTAAACTGTCATAGATGAAATCTTCAGATGATAATCGCTTTCAAGAGCTGTACCGTCGTACTCAGCAGCAGCTTCGCCAGCAGCGATTGCTTCTTCAAGAGCTGCGATGTTAGCTTCTAATTCTTCAATCTCAGCCTGAAGATCGTCTTCTTCAGTTGTTTCTTCTGTAGCTGCTTCTGTAGATTCTTCTGTTGCTTCAGTTGCATCTTCTGTGTCAGTTGTTTCTTCTTCAGCGTCTGTAGTTTCTTCTTCCTCAGCTGCTAATGCTTCGAGTTCAGCAAGATCCTCATAAAGAGTATCCAAAAACTCCTTAGCTTCTGTGATAGTGGTCTTAAGAGTTGCACCGTCTACTGTGTATGCAACATTTGAAACCTCACCATTGAAGTAACCAATGTTAGAAGTCAGATACAACCAGTTAAAGCCCTGTGCATCGTCTGTATCCTGGAAGTTGTATCCAACGATTGCAGCCTTGTATGTTCCAGCGCCTGTGATTGTAGCGTCTACAAGCTCCGCTTCCTTGAAGTACTGTGTAACTCCATCTGGGATGTTGTCAGTATCAGTTACCTCAACCTCGTTGCCGTTTTCATCATAGTATACGTTGCTTCCGCCTGGCTGTGCAACGCCTACTGTCATTGTAGCTTTACCCTTCTTGTTGTAAAGCTGTACGCCGTCCTCAGTATAAGCGATAGCAGCACCGTGTACAAAGAAGTGTGACCACATAGACGATGAATAAACAATCTCGTACTTATCCGTACCGTTTCCTGTTGTTCCTTCGCCGTCAACTAATACATAAGCTGGCTCTTTGGTTTCAGACATTGGTACAGAGAATCCATTTCTGTAAGAATAGGTAGCACCCATCTGAACAGAAATACCTACTGTTGGCTGTGTTGGAAGTTCCTTAGCTGTTGAATAAACTTCATTAGCCTTAAGGTCAATGCCGTTCTTACGAAGCTCTGATACTGATTAGATATTTTCTAACTCACATGTAGTGTCTTCTACACTTACAGTCGTTGCCGATAAGCAAACAGTAAGCCTAGCACCATAACAAATGTAGTGAGAATTGATAAAATTCGTTTTTTCATAGAGACCATCTCCTCAAGATTTCTATTTTAATTTTACAGCATTCCTATTTTACTGTCAAGATTAAACGAAAGGAATTTTTAATTTTGCTATTAATTGTGCAAAAAAGCAACAAGAATCACACCAAAATCAAATTCTATATTGATTTTACGCAGCCTTTTTGATAAAATTATATTGACGTTTTCTTTGAAATTGTTAACGAATCCATACTTATCACCCCACATGTGAGGGGCGACACAATTTTCGAGGATAGTTGTTTACCCAATCCTATTTCAATCCACGCCCCTCGTGTGAGGGGCGACGGCGGGAGACATCGTTGAACTCGGTACGAGTACAATTTCAATCCACGCCCCTCGTGTGAGGGGCGACTTGTCGCACATATACTCGTCCTTATGCTCTGCAATTTCAATCCACGCCCCTCGTGTGAGGGGCGACCAGCGGCGCAAAGTACACGGAGATATACGAGCTATTTCAATCCACGCCCCTCGTGTGAGGGGCGACGCAAGCACAGCGGCTTTTGATAATCTCAAGGATGCATTTCAATCCACGCCCCTCGTGTGAGGGGCGACGTAGACACGATACTAGACTTTTACAAGGACCAAAATTTCAATCCACGCCCCTCGTGTGAGGGGCGACCTGCCCCTTGCGTTCCACCGCCATAACTTTTTTGATATTTCAATCCACGCCCCTCGTGTGAGGGGCGACCTTTTTTGCCAGACTTACTATAGAGAGGATAAGATATTTCAATCCACGCCCCTCGTGTGAGGGGCGACCGTGATAGTAGTACTATGTGCGCTGTCCTCGTAAAATTTCAATCCACGCCCCTCGTGTGAGGGGCGACCGACAGAAAATGCCGACGACTATGCTGTCACAGAATTTCAATCCACGCCCCTCGTGTGAGGGGCGACAGGGGTTTGTGTATTTGACCTGCGGGGTCTAATATTTCAATCCACGCCCCTCGTGTGAGGGGCGACATCTCGATGCCGAGGAGGCTTTTTCCAAGCTCCATTTCAATCCACGCCCCTCGTGTGAGGGGCGACCCTGCCGCACGTAGCTACGCTCCACGGCGACGTTAATTTCAATCCACGCCCCTCGTGTGAGGGGCGACAGTCCTCTGTCAGAAAGTCGTTGTCGTCAAGTAAATTTCAATCCACGCCCCTCGTGTGAGGGGCGACATGACTATAACGATTAACAGCACTAACTACGATTTATTTCAATCCACGCCCCTCGTGTGAGGGGCGACGTAGACGAGCAAGAGCGTATCAAAGCAGAGACGGCATTTCAATCCACGCCCCTCGTGTGAGGGGCGACCTTTTGCTACACTCTTTGCGAGTGCTTTTGTGATATTTCAATCCACGCCCCTCGTGTGAGGGGCGACGGTATCAACTCCCCGTCAAAAGTGATGCGAGATATTTCAATCCACGCCCCTCGTGTGAGGGGCGACTCCTGTGATAGATTATGTCCATTTCTTCCAACGCCATTTCAATCCACGCCCCTCGTGTGAGGGGCGAC
>JAJQIH010000043.1:0-38214 GCA_021199305.1 Ruminococcus sp. | reverse complement strand
ATTTCAATCCACGCCCCTCGTGTGAGGGGCGACTACGAAAGCAACAACTTTTTAAGATGTTGTCTTCGTATTTTTGTGCATTTTGTTGATGAGGAGTCTATGGTTCTACAAAAAGCAACAACAAAATACACTGATTTGCACATTTCCGCTCTGCGAATAATGCGGCTTTTTTATGTATGCTTAACATTCGCATACTAGAAAATCATCGGGTCATCAGGCAAATAAGTTTGCTTGGCTCCGTAATGTTCTATCCGATTTTTATAATTCTTGCCTAAATTATAAAATCTCAAGCTGTCACAACTTTCATCAATTACTTTAAGCAAGGCATCTTTGACAGAAAATAGCTGTACAGGATCAAGTGAACATTCAAATACCGAGTTTTGCACTCGTTGACCGTAGTTAACACAAATTTTAGCGACTTTTCTCAAGCGTGCCTTACCCGCTTTGTTCTCTGTATTAACATCATAAGTTATAAGCACAAGCATCAGTATTCACCTACTTCCAAACAAACGGAGGGTACTCGTCTATATCCCCTCTGATATATCTTGCAAGCAACATTGCCTGCACGTAAGGGAGCAATCCCCATTCCACCTTTTCTTTCAAAAAAGGATGTGTAAGGGTTTCACGTTTGCGAGACTGCCACGCTGACAAAAAGTTTTTACGGCTTTCGGGCTTAAAAATGATCCCGCCATTTTCTTTTTCGGTAAAATCGCTTTGCGAAACAAGCCTACGGTTTATCATCGTTAAGACAAACCTATCTGCAAATGCCGCGCGGAATTCTTCAACTAAATCCAACGCAAGCGAACATCTTCCCGGTCGTTGTGTGTGAAAAAATCCAGCATACGGATCAAGACCTACCGACTCGAGCGCACTTGTGCACATCGAAGTCAACAGGCTATACGAAAATGATAGCATAGCATTGACATTGTCCATTGGCGGACGGCGAGATCGGGTCTTGTAGCAAAAATCTTCCTTTTGCTGCAAAATCATATCATCAAATACACCAAAATATCCGTTTGCGCATTCACCTTCAATACCTCTTAGCTCTTCCGCATTTGAGCTGTTATATGCAAGCATAGAACCTTTCTTTAACTGCTCCGATACAGCTTCAAATCTTTCTTGGTCAAGCCGCATAGAATGGTCACGTAGCGCACGACTTACTACAGCTCTTGAATTTAAAACTTTCGCTGAAATAATATTTTTGGAAATGCTGAACGCTTTTTCTTCATCGTCACATATTCTGTACTGCTCTCGTCGAAGCAAAATATTTCCGTACGACTTTCCTGTTACCTTTGCAAGGAATTTTCCGCTCGGCTTCAAAAAGACAAGCGATTTATTAAGCTCAGAGCATTTGCCCATAAGCGCAGGACTTGCGCCGACATAACCAAAAGTGAAAATTCCATCTATTGTATGAATTGGTAGTCTGCCGATTGGTTTACCGTCAACCTGGACAACTACATTCTCACCGTCAAGCGACAGATAGGCATTTTCTGTTGTTACATACAGCGTATTAAGAAGCTTTTTCACATCTCACCACCACCTGTTCCGAGATTTTCGTCCAGGTACTTCTTTACACTGGTAATCCTTTGAAGTTTCGGAATGCAAAGCTCCTTGAGAGAGCAAGCACTACATTTCTGTGATGTTTTCACTTTAGGAATGTACCCCTCCCTGAAATATCTGTGCATTTGTTCAAAGCTTATCCTCACCTTGTTTTTGACCTCAGACGTTATTTCAATCTCAGTTCTGCGCCTTATTTTGCCATAAAAAATTGCACCCTTGTTTACTTCGCAAACAAACATTTCCTCAAGACATATAGCTTGTGCTGCCAGCTGCATCAAGTCGCAGTCATCGTCCTTAGGCTCACCACGCTTATACTCAATCGGATAAACTATATAGTTTCCTTCATGTCCTGACAAAGTTATACCGCTTTTACTCTTTCTGAATTCAACAACATCACACTCACCAGAAGCACCTAAAGTTCTTGAAAATACAGGCATTCCCTTTGAAGTGATAATATTGCCTCTGCTTTCGGAAATAAGACTGTCGTGACAAATTTCATGCAGCCTTTCTCCTTCGACTGTTCGGATATTTTCCTCCCACAGCATTTCAATATGTATCAGCGCCCACTGCCTGCGGCAAAACTCAAAATGCTGTATTCCAGAAAGCTGGAGAAAATCGTCTTCGTTATACATTATATTCCGCTGTACACCTCAGGCTCCAGTCCTTCAAGCTTATTAAGCGTAATATCAAAGTCGTCAATGCTGGTAGGATATATAGCTCCTTCCTTGAGCTCAACCTTCAGAGATTCATGAACCTTCCTGGATGAATACTGTCCTATTTCACAGTTGTGCTTCCACCAATATACCCGCACAACCTCCATACTTCCGTCTGGACGTGCCGCTGAACAATCGTTGATAAATAATGTCCTGAGACATTCCTTTATCTTCTCAGCGTCTTCTTCCGAAAAGCCAGTTTTCTGTGCAAGCTGAACATTTATAGACCCTTTGATTTTGTAAAGTCCAAACTTAACCATATGCTTTAAGCCCATTGTATCAGACGACTTAGCACCATTTTCGGTTGTTTCCGAGTTTACGCTTTTAGTGATTTGCAAGCTTGTTATGTCAATCGGATTTACACTTGTAGCCTGATGAATTGTCACAGGGCCTCTTACCGGAACAGATACGCCTTTGCCCTTATCTTTATCCTTTCCTTTCGCTTTAAAAGCAAAAACCTGTCCAAACGCTCTTACATCAAACCATCTTTCGCAGGCCTTGGCAGCATACTCTTCCTCGTTCTCGAAATCAATAATTTCGCCGCTTGCACGATCGCTAAGGCTCTTATAATCGTCGTATCCACGCTCGGTTGATTGAACGAAAATTTCCTCGCCAATATCCTGCAATCTGTTGCGAAGCTTTCTCTTTACGCAAACGTCAGAAATTACTCCTAAGCCTTCTGATGTAATTCTCGGACGATTACCATTAAGTGGGTCGCCGTTTGGATTTGCGTTTTCGGTTGTTACAAGTGCAACAAAGTCAATTTTGTTTTTTAACGTACTCATAGAATTTTTCCTCCTGTTTTTAATCATTAGATTTATCAGTCTTTTTGTTCAGCTCATTAAATTGGTTGCTGTAACCAATAAGATAAACATCCTCAAGCCGTTTGTTCAGCAGTCCCTCGTTTAGCTTGCCGTCAATCGTACAAACTTCGCTGATTCTGCCTAACAGCTCGCATATCAGCTCCTTGTAATAATTCCTTGTGCCTGAGGACAACTTTCCAAAATACGGAACAAGTGCATCGTCAATTGCCGACCACGTCCTGAACGGATGATTAACAAATGCGCTACGCAATCTTTCAGCATTTGTAGATCTGTCCTCACTGCTTCCCGAAAGGAACATAGCTAAATTTTCAACCTTTTCTCCAATCGCAAGCAATCTGCCAAAAAGATAACTTCTGTTGCTGTTCTTGTTATCAAGTTCCATTGAATACTCCACTCCTTCTTTGCTATATCTTTCATTATAATATTTTGCTATTGCTCCGCAAGCATACGCTAAAACGCGGTTGGCGTTTATAGTTTTTGAATAAGCATCAGGGTTTGACGCTTTTACTGCAAGAGCGTGAGCTATATCCTGCGGAAAGCGCTGCTTACTTATCATACAATTTACAATTCTCTGTGACTGGTCCTTTAAAATCTTGTCATTAAGAGTAATTATTGATCCCTGCTCCGCACCAAAAGCATACTCGATAATTCTACGGGTTCTTAATGTTCTCACAGTTTCCTTGTATTTCCCCTCTGGTGTAAAATCAGGAATGCGCCACTTAACAGTTTCACACCACGTCCTGTAGTTTTCAAGAAACTCATCTGCTTTTAACTCATTATAAAGAGCTATAGATAATCTTCCTTGTGTCGCTGCGTCAAGCGCCATAATAACAATATCGTCGTTATCCTCAAGCTGATTTTCTTCACCTGAAAAAGCTCGTCTGAGTTCCTCTTTAAAATGAACGGCTGTATCGCCTTCAATCTCTGCTCCAAAATCTGCAATAGGATTTGGGTATTTCTTGCCAACTGGATTCCAACAGATATACGTTCTGCCTCCGTAGCTTACTCCTTGATTTGCAACCAGCCACGACAGTGCATTATGTGCCTTTTGCGACGCTTCATAGCTTACAGTACACGCCTGGTTGGGTGTACCGTCCGCCAATTCAAAGCGTCCTAAATAGGTAAACGCTTTATCATCATTCGCCGATATGAGCTTTGAATTATAACTTGAGCTTAAAATTCCTTTTGGGTGGCATACACACACTACTGAATTTTTGCCGCTCACGAAGCATATATCCTTTTTACCCGGCTGCTCGGAAAGATAGTATTGCGCAAAAGCGTTTGCAAGAGTTTCGTCCTCCCATGTTGCCGACGAAACGTCATCTGCCTTTGACGTTATGACTCTATACCGCACCATACACTTGTCATAAGCGGTGCCCTGAATTTTAGCCTTTGCGAACTTTCCATCCTCATCAAGCTTTACAAGTCCTGATTTTACAAGGTCTGAAATTGTCTGATGCTTTTGCGTGTATTTTAAAACAGCGCATGCTTTGGGGTGAGCATAATCGGACTCGCACCACTCAGAAAGTCCCTGCTCATAATCGTTGAATTTCTTCTCTGCCTTTTCTGCTTCCTTTGGTGCTGACACATAGTCTTTGAAATCTCCCGCCACATAAGAAAGCATATCAGACAATGCATGGGCAGCAATACCAGAAGATCGTCCGCCTGACTTTTCAGTAATGGGAATAAGCGTTTGCCTGTCTTCCTTGTCAACTTCTGTTGCACGCTGAAAATTGCCATTTTCGTCAATTGTAATTTCAACTTGTGCATTAGCAAGCATATGAGCTATTCGTGAAAGCGGTTTTTCACCAACTTCTGCCCTGCCGGCCTTGCTTGCGTTATTATCATACGTTTTGCAAAGCATACTAATCCATGACACAAGCATCGCCTCCTTCAAATTCGTCAAGTCCGCTGAAATTATTCTGCTTTTTGTCAAAAATTTTCATTTCCATATGCCTTATCGGCTTTTGAATACAGCTACCATAAACCTCTCTCAGCACATTCTTCATTGGCAAAGAGAAATCCGTCTGATTACAAAATTCAATCTCTCCATACCTCATAACAGGAGTATGTAGCCTTACCGTGAGCATATTTTTCGTTTCCTCTGAATAAGCCTCGTCGGGATAAGTAATTCCATGTAGCATTGTACCAAATGAAAGCTCTGCTATTTCATCATAGCTGCCTTTCCCCTCACCGTAAATGCAAGGCTCTACATATCCCTGACACTCTCGTGTTCCCAGAAAAATATCACGTCTGCCGCCCCGCTCAATCGTTCGCTTAGCAATGTTGTGATGCTTGTTTTCGTTTCTGTCACACTCAAGCTCAGGGCGATTTTCATTCCAGATAAAATGAGCTTTAACCTGATACCTTACATTTTTAAGATAAGTATAATATGCAAGATCATTATCGCCGTTTTTACCCTTGAACTTTAACGGTCTGGTTCCTCTGGTTTCAGTTTGTATTGAATTCATAACCCTCACCTTGTCAATCACCCAGATGAAGGTTGGCTTCCAATAAACCGATTGAAGTATTCCCTTCAGCGCTTCGTAAGTTGGTACCTGATAGGAAAACTTTTCTCCTCCTACTCGAGTTATCGGATCTGAAAACAAAGCATAATTTCCAGACACCTCAAACTCAACTGAATTTTCATGCATTATATGCACCTCCTTTAACAGGGCAAAGCCCCGTCAATATAATTTTTAATATATAGACTCATCTGCTGAACCGTTAGCGTCAAAGCCTGTATTTTTATCATAGTATTGCTTCTTTAAAGCGACAAAGCGATTATCCTCGTCCGTATAGAACATATCCTTGTTTTTAAGCTGATAGTCAAACAACGAAATTGTATATTGCTTGGCCTGTGTGATAAGCTTTTTAAAATACTCCGAATCGTTCTTCGCCCTGCTTGAAAAAAGCTCTTCGATTATATGCTTCCCTTCTTCGTTGTACGGAACGACAACGTCGGTAGTATCGTCTTCAAACACACTGAATTCTTTTCCTGCCGTCTTAAAGGCTTGATTCAGATAGGTTTTGCTCTCACCTTTCGAATATGTATAATTATCGGAAAGCAACTCTAGCATATTGGTTTTATAGTTTTTGATGGGATATACGCAAATCTTCTTCACATTATCATCATCCATAAGCTTTTTATAAAATAATTCAACGCTCTTTTCAGAAAGAATATCGCCATACTCCTCTCTGTTGTTAACATAAACTTGAGAAAAAGCATTATATGCTGTTTGTGATTGTGATATATCGGGAAGTCTTTTAAGGCTCTCACTCTTCAGTCTGACAACATATACATTACATATCTTACCAAACTCACCATTTCGGTTGCAGCGTCCTGCTGCCTGTGCTATATTATCAAGTCCCGCTTCCAGTCTTATACAGCTTTCAAAAGAAAAGTCTACCCCTGCTTCTACAAGCTGTGTGGAAACGCATAGCGTTTTTCGACCGTCTTTAGCTGCAAGGTCGCTTTTAATGTTGTCCAGTGTATCTCGCCTGTGCTGCATACACATACTTGTTGATAAATGATAAAGATTAAAGTTATCATTTTTCGCAAAAGAAAGCTGACTGAAAAGTTCCTGTGCCGTAGACTTTTTGTTGCATATAACGAGCAAGCTTGAGCAATCAGAAATCACATCTCTTGCAAAATCCACAAGCTCTTCTATACTCATACCATATTTGTCCACTTTATCAATAATTTCAGTGCGTTTAAAAGCCTTTCTCATCTCCTCAGTTTCTTCAACGATGCTCTCGTTCTCAGATAATATTATTGGATATTCCATTTTTTCAAAGCAAGGTTGAGTTGCTGAAGATAAAAGGATTGTACAGCCGCAAAACTTCGCAAGATAATCAACCGCAAGGTTGAAAATATACATCAGCTTTCTCGGAACCGATTGTACCTCATCTATTACGATTACGCTATTGCAAAGCGCCTGCAACCGTCTTACCGCAGTAGTTTTCCCTGAAAAGAGTGCATTAAGAAGCTGAACAAGTGTTGTAATAATGATTGGGCTGTCCCAGCTTTCAGCAAGAAGCTCATAAGAGTTCAACTGCTCAGCATCATCGGCAAAGCCTTCCTTTATGACATTAGAGTGATGCTCCAGAACAATATCACTACGGTCGATAAACCTTTTTATTTCTGCAGCGTTTTGTTCAAGAATTGAAAGCAACGGAATAACAAAAATTATTCGCTTCTTATTGTGTGTTTGTGCGCACTTTAAAGAAAATCTCAACGAAGAAAGCGTTTTACCAGAGCCTGTACCGACAGTAAGCCTATAAATTCCGCTACTGCCAGATTTTTCAGCGAACTTTACCGCTGTATCCGAGATATAGCTTCTCACACGATTGATCAGCGTATCAGGTGCCGTTTCAAGCACATCGTTTTTATATTTATTTTCAAAGTGGTCAAATCGTTCCTGCCAGAACTGCTTGTCAGCTACAATAAACTTGTGTAGCTTACCCTCATCAAATTCTGCAGTATCGCGTCTGTCTCCGTCAATTACCGACGAAAGGACAAGCCTTGCCATCATCCCCACAAAGAAGCACCGTGTTTTACCCTTGAAGCTTTTACCAATATCTGAGCTATTTGCTATATACGAAGTAGCAGCGTTGTATAATAAAGTAACCTCATTACAAGCCTTGTCAAAAAGATTATCAAGCTCGTCTGATTCAGCGCACTCTTTCAAAAAATTGTCCCGTGATTCCTCATAATGAATTTCTGAGCGATCCTTTTCAAGGCGATGAAGAAAGCCATTATCAAACTCTGGGCTTACTCCGTCAATCAAACCATGATGCGAAGCAATGGCAAACGAAAGAATCTCGCAAGTAAGCTGCCTGAGAACATCGCCAGAATGGTATCTTTCAAACAGAAAAATAACTCCTGCGAATGTATGATTTACCGTTCCTCGCCTGACGCTCTCGCCGCCAGACGAGTTTATTATGTACTCTCGGAATTCGCTCTTACACTTACCCATATCATGAAGAAGTCCAGCCAAATACGCTGTTTCGCCAAGCCCGATGCATTGAGCGGATTGCCTTGCATAGTTCGCAGTATTACGGCAATGCACAGATACAGGTTGAACTCTTGATTCTCCGTTTATTTTAGCAATATGAGCAATAGAACCAGCATATGATATTTCCATATATTCCTGTCAACCCTTTCTGATTGAATTTAACTTTCTCGCTAACTATATTTTACCAGTATATGGAAACAAAGTCAACAGGAAGTTCCGATTTCTCGTACATTTAATTGGACACTTGCCGATATTTTCAGAATTTCCGATTTTAAAGGCTGTAATCTGGCACTATATTTTCACATTAAATAATATCATATTTGAAATTGGTTGTAAACAGAGGTGTGTGGAAAATCGACAAGAGGGGTTTCTTCTCCCTTCCTTGTAAATCGTGATGCAAAAAGCCAGCAAGGTATCGCTTCTGTAAACTCAAAAAATGGCTGGGATTGCTCTCAGCCATTTTACAAATTTTCTGTTGCTTTGTTGAATCCCCCTCACTCCTTCAGCTCTATATACGCTTCTCTTATCCCTTCTGGTACGTACTCTGGTTTTAGTTTTTTTAGTCTTTGCTCGTTTCCGTCCTTGATTGCCTGCTCATAGTACCAGCGTTTATACTGAAGCAGCTTTAAAACTTTATTCAGCCGTTCAAGCTCTGCGCTGACAGTTTCAATCTGCTTCTCAAACAGCTCCTTGCGCTGCGGGTAGGTTTTACTCCCCTCGCCACACCAATCCATAAACTGCTTGATATCCTTGATTTCAAGTCCCGACTTTTTCAGACATTCAATTATTCTGATCGCTTCAAGCTCCTTGTCGCTGAATTTTCTTATTCCTGACGCTCTCTCCATATCAGGGAAAAGCCCCTCTTTATCGTAGTATCTGAGCGTCGAAATCGGCAGGTTAAACATCTTCGATACCTGTCCTATTGTATACATCATAGCATCCGTCTCCCATTCATAAAAAATTCACAAAATATATCTTGACATAAAGTCAGCTTTAGGTATTACAATGATAACACAAGATGACACAAATTGTCAACTGTTTTTGAAATTTTCAGCAGGAGGTTTTTGTATGGAAAAAATTGTACAAACAGCAGGGCGCAATTCTCTTGGTGAATTTGCACCCGACTTTGCACATTTTAATGACGATGTGCTTTTCGGCGAAAACTGGAACAATCAGGATATTGACCACAAAACAAGATGTATCATCACAGTTGTCGCTCTTATGTCGTCGGGAATTACCGACTCTTCTTTGAAATATCATTTAGAGAACGCCAAAAATGCGGGCGTTACAAGAAAGGAAATCGCAGCGATTGTAACCCACACCGCCTTTTATGTCGGCTGGCCAAAGGGCTGGGCGGTATTTAATATGGCGAAGGAGGTCTGGTCCGAAGAAGCGCCTGTCAGCGACGCTAAAAGCGCACACGCTGCACAGATGGTGTTCCCTGTCGGCGAACCTAACGACGCATTTGCAGAATATTTCATCGGTCAAAGCTACTTGGCCCCCATTTCAACCGATCAGGTCGGTATTTTCAATGTAACCTTCGAGCCTGGCTGCCGCAACAACTGGCACATTCATCACGCTGACAATGGCGGCGGTCAGATTCTTGTTTGCGTAGCAGGACGAGGCTACTATCAGGAGTGGGGCAAGGACGCAGTCGAGATGAAGCCGGGAGATTGCATCAACATTCCAGTCGGCGTAAAGCATTGGCACGGCGCCGCACCAAACGAGTGGTTTTCGCATCTGGCGGTCGAAGTTCCAGGAGAAAACAGCTCTAATGAGTGGCTTGAACCAGTAGACGACAGTCAATATTGCGGCTTGAAGTAACAAGAAAGCGAGGTTATTTATTATGAAAGAAAAACTTAATCTGACAACAGAGTGGGATAAGGTTTTCCCGAAAAGTGAAAAGATCAATCACTCGAAGGTAACCTTTCACAACCGCTACGGAATTACTCTTGCGGCGGATTTATACACACCAAAAAATGCAAAGGGTAAGCTTTCTGCAATTGCCGTTTGTGGACCGTTTGGCGCAGTTAAAGAGCAGTCCTCCGGTCTATACGCTCAAACGCTTGCGGAGAAAGGCTTTTTAACTATCGCCTTTGACCCGTCCTATACCGGAGAAAGCGGCGGTGAACCACGCTATATGGCTTCCCCTGATATAAACACAGAGGACTTTATGGCTGCGGTAGATTTTCTCTCAGTTCAGGAAAACGTCGATCCTGAGCGAATCGGAATACTCGGAATTTGCGGCTGGGGCGGAATGGCTCTTAACACAGCGGCGCTCGACACAAGAGTTAAAGCTACTGTTGCATCAACTATGTACGATATGACCCGAGTCAACGCAAACGGATATTTTGACAGCGAGGACAGCGAAGAGGCAAGATACGAAAAGAGAAAGGCTCTCTGCGCTCAAAGAATTGAGGACTACAAAAACGGCAGCTATGCTTCTGGCGGCGGAGTCGTAGACCCATTGCCTGACGACGCTCCGTTTTTCGTAAAGGACTACTACGACTACTACAAAACCAGTCGTGGCTACCACCCACGTTCGTTAAATTCAAACAACGGCTGGAATGTTACAGGCTGTCAGTCGTTTATGAATATGCCTATTTTGCAATACAGCGATGAAATCCGAAATGCTGTTTTGATTATTCATGGAGAAAAGGCGCACTCCTGCTATTTCAGCCGTGACGCTTTCAAAAAGCTCGTTGGCGACAACAAAGAGCTTATGATTATTCCAAACGCCGTTCACACGGATTTGTACGATAAAATGGACATTATTCCGTTTGACAAGATAGCGACATTCTTTAACACCTACCTGGTTTAATTGATTTTGAAGGGAGTATACATTATGGCAAAAGCATTAGTAGCATATTTTTCCGCAAGCGGCGTTACTGCCGCTGTTGCAAAGCGTTTAGCTGATTCAATCGGCGCTGATATTTTTGAAATTGAGCCGAAAACGCCTTACACCAAAGCGGATTTGGACTGGACAAACAAGAAAAGCCGCAGCAGCGTCGAGATGAACGACAAGTCGTTTCGCCCGCCAGTTGCCAAAGCTGTCGAAAATATGGCGGAATACGATAAAATATATTTAGGCTTTCCTATATGGTGGTACGTCGCACCGACAATTATCAACACATTTTTGGAGCAGTACGATTTAAGCGGAAAGACTATCATTCCATTCGCAACATCAGGAAGCAGCGGTATGGGCAGAACAAATGATGAGCTTTTACCCTCCTGCAGGGGTGCAAATTTATTAAGCGGCAGGCGTTTCAGCGCAGACGTCAGCAAAGACGAGCTTAAAAGCTGGGCGCAAAAGGCATAACACAAACATAAAAATCAAGCGACGGAACATTTAAATTCCGCCGCTTTTGTTTTTTCTAAAAGCTTTCTAGTAGCTTATCTTATCCAGGATTTTATTGAGCTTTGCGATTACGACACCGTAATTTGACATCATAACTCCCTGCTCCTTTGCTCGTTCAATCCGGCTCATTACATAACGCCTGTTAAACATACACGCTCCGCATTGAATTACCAGATCGTACTTTGTCAGGTCCTCAGGAAAGTCGCTTCCGCTCACGAAGTCAACCTGTAATCCCTCTCCTAAACGTTTTCTTAAAAGCCGTGGGAGCTTTTCTCTTCCTATATCCTCGCTGAGCGGTGCATGAGTACAGCATTCAGCAATTAAAATCTTCGAGCTTTCGTCAAGCTTATCTATGCTCTCAGCTCCTTCGATATAATACTCAATATCACCCTTATAGCCTGCAAACAAGGTCGAGAAAGAGGTTATACGGCTCTCGTCAGGCTTTTTCTCCCAGACAGTCTTAAATACCTGAGAATCGCAGATTATAAGCTTCGGGGAATTTTTAAGAGTTGAAAGCGTCTGATCGATTTTATCGGTCGTACAGCTTATTACAACGCACTTTTTATCCAATAGCTCTCTTATTGTCTGAACCTGAGGGAGAATAAGTCTTCCCTTTGGTGCCTGAATATCCTGCGGCATAACAAGCATTACAAGGTCGTTTTCACCGCAGAGGTCGCCTGTTATTGACGGCATTTCAAAATCCTCAGGAAGGCTTCTTAAAAGCTGCTCCTTAAATTCAGGTAATCCTTCCTTTGTTTTCGAGCTTAAAACAATAGGCGCTGCTTTAAATTCCTTTTCGACGAAGCTTTTATACTCCTCTGGGTTTTCAAGCGTATCAGCTTTAGAGATACAAAGCATAACAGGGATTTTCCTGTCAACGAAGTAGTCAAACCACTCCTTTTCCTTTGAAAGCTCATCGCCTGACACAAGCACTACCGCTATATCGGTCTTTTCTGCGGCAAGCTTGGTTTTTTCTACTCTCGTTTCTCCCAGCTCGCCTATATCGTCAAAGCCTGCTGTATCAATCAAAACGCAAGGTCCTAAAGGCAGAATTTCCATAGACTTGTACACGGGGTCGGTTGTCGTTCCCGCAACATCCGAAACGATAGAAATATCCTGCTTTGCAAATGCATTGATAAGGCTTGATTTACCGCTGTTTCGCTTTCCAAAAAAGCCTATATGAAGTCTGTTCGCTCTTGGTGTTTCGTTAAGTCCCGACATATCAAAGCCCCCTTGTCAGGTTAAAATCTGAAATCACGCTCGCCCTTTTCAATCTTCTCGATGTTTTGTCTTGCAATTTCACGGGTTTTCGGATTAGGAATTTTTTCAAGCTGACTTGCAATCAAAGCTTCGCCCAAACGGCGTGTATTTTCGCTTGCATAGTCCATAAGATATTCCTTCAGCGTCATCAGCGCATTAGGCTGACAGCAGTTAGCAATCTGACCGCTCTTGCAAAGCGACATAAACCTGTCTCCTGTTCTTCCCTCTCTGTAGCATGCTGTACAGAAGCTCGGTATATATCCGAGTTCCAAGAGCCAGCCTACAACCTCGTCTAATGATCTTGTATCCGAAACATCAAACTGCGCTGAGTTATCCTCCTCAGTTTCAGGCTCTACATAGCCGCCGACGCTCGTTCTTGAACCGCCTGAAATTTGAGAAATTCCAAGCTTCAAAACCTTTTCTCTTGCCTTTTTGGATTCTCTTGTGGAGATAATCATTCCCGTATAAGGTACGGCAATTCTGATTACCGAAACAATTTTCTCAAACATTTCGTCGCTTACTGCGTTTTCAAAATTGCTCTTGTCGATATCGTCTGCCGAGCAGATTCTAGGAACGGAAATTGTGTGAGGGCCTACTCCGTGTGCGGCTTCCAAGTGCTCTGCGTGCATGAGAAGTCCTACAAAGTCGTATCTGTAACGCTCAAGTCCGAACAAAACTCCTATACCAACGTCGTCAATTCCGCCCTCCATAGCTCTGTCCATAGCTTCTGTATGATAAGCGTAATTGTGCTTTGGTCCTGTTGGATGAAGCTTCTCGTAGTCCTCCTTGTGGTAGGTTTCCTGAAAGAGTATATAAGTACCAATTCCTGCTTCTTTAAGCTTTCTGTAGTTCTCAACAGTAGTTGCAGCGATATTTACGTTTACACGTCTTATAGCTCCGTTTTTATGCTTGATGCTGTAAATTGTTTTGATGCTTTCCAGAATATACTCGATAGGATTGTTTACCGGGTCCTCGCCTGCTTCGATAGCAAGTCTTTTATGTCCCATATCCTGCAAAGCTATTACCTCAGCTTTAATCTCCTCCTGAGTAAGCTTCTTTCTTGCAATGTGCTTGTTGCAATGGTGGTACGGACAGTATGTACAGCCGTTTACGCAATAGTTAGAGAGGTAGAGCGGCGCAAACATAACAATTCTGTCTCCGTAAAGGCGTTCCTTGACGGCGATTGCGCTCTTTTTGATTTCCTCCAGAACCTCCGGGATTTCACATTCGAGCAAAACTGCAGCTTCCCTGTGGGTTAAACCCTTACAGTCGATAGCTCTCTTTGCAAGCGACATACAAAGCTCGTAGTCGTCCTTGTGCTTCTCTGCATACTCGATTGTGTCGAGTATTTCCTGATGGTTAATAAATTCTTCCGCTTTAAGCGATTTTGGATCGTACTTCATAGTGATCTATCTCCTTTTTTAATTTCCTAAATTTTTGAATATACGGTTTTTGCGCTTACTCCGTCAAGCATTCCAAGCTTTCCCGAAAGAGCGCCGATAACATCGGTTCCCGCATCGATAACAACCGATATAACGCTCACATTCTTTTTGTGATAGGGTATTCCCATTCTTCCTACTATGTATTCTCCGTAGTCGTGAAGAATGGTATTGATTTTTTCCGCCTTTGTCATATCTTCGACAATAATTGCAATTACAGCTACTCTGCTCTCCATATTACCTCCAAAAAATAATCCTTCGGAAATATCCGAAGGAAATGTACTCAAACAAATACAGCTTGTTAAGCTGTAATATTTACAATCCCCTTGAGGTCGGAAACCCTTCCCTTCGGCAAATTACCATTTGTTAAACGCTTGCGGTCAAAGCTGGTTCTTCCGCTCACATATATATTTTAACACTTTGCGTGACGCTTGTCAACAAAATCAGACATATATTTAAAGCACTTCGGCGGCAGGCTTTTGTCAAGCCGCCTTATATACGCAAACGTATAGCTCTCGCCCTTTTCCTTCAGCATCAGCAAAAGATATTCTATCATATCGCTTGTACGCTTGTTGATAAGTCTTGTCTTTCTGCCCTTGTCGAAATAGTTGTAGGCTGTGGCGTCGGTGTAGTTATCGCCGTTGTAAATTTTACTTGCGGCAACTCTATCGCAAAACATTTCAATCACATACCTTGTCGGCATTTCAACCCCTTCGAGCTTTTTGGTTTTTGGATTGTAGTCCGTCCAATGCTCAAAGTGGTGCTTGTTCACGCCCTTGTGGTGAATCCATGCCTTTGAATAACCGTATTCTTCACGCTCGCCCTCGTTCGGACTTCTGTTTCCCTGATAATACTTAGCGCCGACTATAAATTCTGACGGCGTATATTTTGACAAATCGTGAAGCAATCCCTGAATCGGTATTCCCGCACGAAAGCAATTTTTTATAACCTCGTGGCGGTGTCTTGTTATTGTCAGAAAATGGTTTATAACTTGCATTTGCTCCTCCAGATTCTTAAAACACACATTTAAATTTCTAAAAATAAGTATACCACAATTTTTAAGATATGTAAACAACAAAAGCTGCCCCGAAGGACAGCTTTTTGTTATTTAAGTCATCAGACTTTATTCATCATCGTCGCGTTTTCTCTTGGTTATCGCCGCTACACCGATCAATCCGGCGAGTACGAATATTCCAACAGATACCTCTGACGCTACACCGGTATTTACGCTTGCGCCGAGAACAAGCTTATTTCTTGCTTCTTCAAGCTCTTCAAGAATTGCTGATATCTCGTTTTCGTCGCCAGCTGCCAATACAAGCTTAGCTCTTTCCAGAACCTCCTGGTAAACCTCCCAGCTCTCAGGTGTGTAATCACCCTCGTTTAAGTCCTCCTCGATGTATCTGATAAGCTTATCCCTGTCAGATTCAGTCGTGGTTTCGGTAGTTTCCTCTGCTGTGGTGGTTGTAGTAACCTCAGTTGTAGCTTCGGTTGTTGTAATGGTTGTGGTTGTAGTTTCCTCAGCCGCAGTTGTGGTGGTTGTTGTAGTAGCTTCTGCGGTGGTTGTCGTTGTAGTTGTAACTTCAGCTGTAGTGGTTGTAACTTCTGCTGTAGTTGTAGTAGTTGTTGTAGTTGCTTCAGTTGTGGTTACCTCTGTCGTAGTAGCTTCGGTAGTTGTAGCTTCGGTCGTGGTTACTTCAGTAGTGGTTTCTTCTTCTGTTGTAACCTCAGTGGTTGTTTCTTCCTCAGTAGTAGCTTCAGTTGTTACTTCTGTGGTTGTTTCTTCCTCAGTTGTAGCATCAGTCGTTACTTCTGTGGTTGTTTCTTCCTCAGTTGTAGCATCTGTCGTTACTTCTGTGGTTGTTTCTTCCTCAGTCGTAGCGTCTGTAGTTACGTCTGTGGTTACATCTGTCGTTTCATCGGTTGTAGTAACATCTGTTTCAGTAGTTGTAATTATCTCTGTGTAAGCGTTTACTGCTTCGATTTCTACTACTGTATCCTTTGTGTAGGTGAAGCTGTTATCTGCTGAAACGGTTCCGTCTACCTTTACTGTAAGCTCGTACTTGCTCTGCGTCTTTTCTACAAGTATGTACTTAGCTCCGTTTGTAAAGTCCTTACCGTCTATGCTTATCTCGTCACCCTGTGCTACTGTTACAGTCTTGATTACGTTACCCTGTTCATCCTGAATCTCAAAGTCGAATGTTACGCTTGGATCTGCAATCTGAACAATGTCGTTCTCAACTACTGTCTTCTTCAGCTTGATTCCAGAGTATTCTGTGTTTGTTGCTGTGAATACAAGTCCTTCTACGCTTGAATCATATGTGAATACATATTCGCTGCTGCCGTCGTCAAATGCTACATCGTAGCCGTTTGCGCCAACCTCATAAATTACATATTCCTGTCCGCTTGTAAGGCCTGTGATTTCCTTTGTCTCTCCGTCCTTGAGAGTTATTGTTGCTACTGTATCAAGCTTATTGCCTGACGGTGCAATGTTAAATGTAAACTCTGCATCTGTTGTGCTTCCGCTTACTACCTTCTTCAGTGACGGATTGTATGTTACTTCGGTGGTTGCCTCGGTAGTTTCATCCGTGGTTGCTTCAGTTGTAGTTACTTCTGTGGTTGTAACCTCAGTTGTAGTAGCTTCTGTTGTAGTAGCTTCAGTAGTAGTTACTTCTGTAGTAGTTGCTTCAGTTGTTGTTACTTCTGTAGTTGTAACCTCAGTTGTAGTTTCCTCTTCTGTGGTAGCTTCTGTTGTAGTTACCTCTTCCTTATCAACCATTGTGATGATGGAATTTGTCAGGTCGATGCTTGTGCTATCGCCCTTGAGGTGTCCGTCTTCGATAGTAAATTCAATCGAATCAGCCAGCTCATATCCTGCAGGAGCGTTAGTTTCCCTCAGAATATAAGTTCCGTCAACAATGTGACCTACTGTAATCGAATCGCCTGTTGTAACGTAAGTATAGATAACATCACCAGTTGAGCTATCAACAATTTCAAGAGTAGCTCCTGCTACGCCAGTTCCGTTCTCGTCAACCTTGTTTACTGTAAACTGAGTCTTGCGGTTTGTGATGTTTATAGAATCGCCGTAGTATAGCTTGTGGTAGCCGTTTGAGCTATCGGTTGCAAGTGAGAAGTAGTGCTTTGTAGGATCAAGCGCATATCCCGAAGGAGCGGTAATTTCCTGAACGTAGTAATCACCGTCTGCGTAATTGCCCTGGAATTCTGCAACACCGTTTGAGTTGGTTGTTGCTGTATCAATCAGTGTTCCGTCCAGATAATACAGACCGAATACTGCGTCTGCAAGTCTGTTTGTAAGGTCAGCTTCGTCAAACTTTACAATGTAGAAGAACGGAGTTGAACCGCCTGCGTGTGCGCCGCTATCCTGATCATCGAACGTTACATTGCCTTCTACCTCTTCTGAAATTGAAGTCTTGCCTTCAATCCAAGCTTTATTGGTAAATGTTCCGGTTGTTCCAGCATCGCCTCTGAATGTTACGTTATAAGTAATTACAACGTGTGTTTCATCAGGAACTGTGATTGACAGAAGCTTTGTATCTGCGTCGTAAGTTTCTGTAACGCCTGTTGTAAGAATCTCGCCCCAAGCGCTGTCTTTTCTTACAACGATTGAATCAAGGTCAAGCGTCATCATATCGTCAAGCTGGTCGCAAACTGTAATTGTATCGCCGCTTGAAAGATCTGCTTCTGCTGCATTTACATCAATTGTAAATGTTCCTGTGTAGTTGTTGCTGCTTGTAGCCTTGCTTGAATAGCTCTTATCGAGAAGATCAGGCGAGTATGTTACTGATACATCGTCAGAACCAAGCTCTGTGCTGTTCTGAGTAACTGTAGCAGTGTTTGTCAGCGTATAGCTTCCGCCCTCGCTGATATATTCGTCCTTGAGCTTTAATGTGTAGCAGATATAAATCTTATCTGTTGTGTTTGTTGAAGGAATATCGCTTGTTGTAAACTTAAGTCCTACTGGGTTGTTATTATCATCGTAGAGAGTTTCTACGGTTACAGTCATTGTGCCATCGTCATTCCAATAAGCATAATCCCAGGATGTACCGTGATAGATTGCAACGCTTCCGTCAACAAGCTCCAACAAATCTGTATCAAAATAGTCGTAAACCACAATCGGGTCGGTTCCTAAATCCTTACCGCCTTGGTTCTGGTAGTCGATATAATCGTTGATGCAAATTCTATAGTCTGCCGAAGTTCCGTCGCTGCTCTTGGATACATTTTTCTTTTCGACAGTTATAGTTTTATCAACCAGCAGCTGCTTAGCAGAAGCTGTAAGCTCCTTAACGCCGCCAGTATATGAGTATGCGGTGTTTTGGAACTGCCATCCGTTTTCCTGAAGCTCAGAATTTACGATAGTATTGTATTCAATAACAATAACGTAAGGATCTGATGAAGCCTTCAGGTACGAGCCTGCCTGAGTAGTTGAGTTGAAGTATACTGCAAAAGTTCCTGACGCCTGATCATATACTAATGTATAATCTGTGCCGTTTGTAGCTTCAACGTCGTTGATTGTTACCTTAAATGAGCTTTCGTCCAATGTATTGAAAACTCTATAAGTTGTATAACTGCTTTCTATTGTATCTGTAATGTAGAAGGCAAGATCATTTTCGCCGTCAGTTGTAACCGTAGCTGTAATCTTCCAGCCCAAAGTATTCCACTGGTCGCCGCTGTCGGTTGTTTCCTTTTTAAGTTCGGAATCTGTATCTCCTTCAACGCCAACAGACTCAGATGTTGTTCCGCTTCCGCCGCCGTCATAAGTACCGCTGTTTGAAACATATCCAGATCCAACGATCAGGGAAGTGTCAACGTTTGTCTGGTAAACGAACTCGTAAGCGTAAGTTCCGCTACCTGACGGGAATGTGTAAGAGAAGCTTCTTCCGTCAGCTGCCAGAACGTCGTCCCACGCAAGAGTAGTAGTTCCTACAAGGTTACCCTCTGCATCATACCAGTTTAATGTAAGCGGAGTTGAAGTATCATAGCTTAAAGCGTCAGACTTCAATGTGTCCTTTGCTGTGCTGCCTGATACGTCAAAACCTGCGGAATTGTTGACCATAAACGACCATGAAATGGTATCGTCGTCAACAGCTGTTGCGTCCTTGCTCTTCCAGATGTATGTTTCCTCGTTGAACTCAACTGTCTTTTCCTTAACCTCGACATCCTGACTTCCCTCTTCCTTATTGGTGTCAGTAGCCGTTGCAGAAACCTTATTATTTACATACTGGAGATTTCCGTAAGCGTCAGCGTTTAAGAACGCTTCGTCAGTAACTACTGCCTGATATGTAAATGTAACACTTGAGTCAGCACCAAGCTCTGAAATGTTGATCAAGTAGTTTGTCGGGTATTCTGTGTTGTAAGCGTTCTCACTTGTATCATAAGTGATAGTTCCAACAGTTCCACTTGCAACAGATGTGAAGGCTGTGCTTAAATCACTTGCTCCAACGAGTGACAAATTAGCGCCAAGCTTATCTGTAATGGTAATATCCTTTACACTACCGCTTCCTGTGTTTGAAGCAACAATCTCATAAGTAATAGTATGAGTCGTTTCATCATAGCTTACAATCTTCTTGGTAACGTCGAGATTTGAGTTGTGGTCAAATTCTACAGTAACGCTTACCTCGTCTGTAAACTTGATGGTTGTTTCTTCGCCGCTGTTGTAAGAGCTCTCGCTCAGCGTTGCGTAGAAATAGAAGCTTGCATCAATATTAGGATAATAATCGGTATAGCCTTCCTTAAAGTAAAGGGTAACCAATCCATCGGCGGTAATTGTATATGTACCAACTGTATCGCCCCAAATGTCATCCTGAGTATTGTAAATTACTCCTGATTCTGCTTCGTACACGAGAGTTCCGTCATTAGGCAGCTGATATGTCATAACACCGTTAGACGGGAATTGCAAGCTTTGCTCCTGAGTGTTGATCTCCGCGAAATCCACTACGAATTTCAGCGACGAGGTCGGCTTGATACCGCTAGAGGTGCTGGCATCATATTCCGTTCCATCAACAATCAACGTAACGTCAGTAATGTACGGCGTTAAGTCGGTCGTCTCTTCAGCAACCGCTACCGAGCTGAAGCTCATTGAAAGCGTCGTTACTGCTACGATGAGTGAAACAAGAAATGTGCCTAATCTCTCGTACCATTTCTTTTTCATTAGATCTACCTCCTAAAATGTATAGTTGTGCTGTTTTTTTGTAGGAAAACTTCCCCACCATTATAGTATTACTATAGTATTATCGGGTTACAACTACCGACAATAACTCACAATATCTATACAGTAATAATAGCACAAAACGCTTTAAAGTTCAACCTTTAAAACGTCAAAAAATGATTTTTTACATTTTGCACAAATTCGCTGCCCTGAATTTATTGAAATTGCCCAAATCACGTGATAAAGCGCTAAATTGATAAAGTTTTCGTCATTTGGGGCAATTTCAAAGACGCCTGTAAAGCCTTTTGACTTTACATAAAAAAATCCGCCGCAGAATAATATCTGCGGCGGAGAAAATTTACTTTCTTGCATTTGCCTTTAAAAGTGCTGAGATTTCGCTCTCACGAGTCAGGCTCAAAGCCTTATTTGCAAGCTCGTCAGCATCATCCTTCGACCAGAGTGAAATAATTTTTCTCGTCTTAAGAATGCTGGTTGCGCTTACTGAAAATTCGTCAAGTCCAAAGGAGATCAGAAGTGGAATGAGGTTCGGGTCAGCAGCAGCTTCACCGCACATTCCGCAGACAATTCCCTCTTTTTTCGCACATTCTATGATTCTCTTGATAGAACGCAAAACTGCGATATTATATTCAGAATACAAATACGCTACCTTTGCGTTTCCCCTGTCTACCGCCATTGTATACTGCGTCAGGTCGTTGGTGCCAATGCTGAAAAAGTCCGCTTCCTTAGCTAATATATCCGCTGACACGCAAGCGGCAGGAGTTTCAATCATTACGCCTACCTCTATGTCCTTGTTGTAGGGTATTCCTTCGCTGTCAAGCTCGGATTTTAGTGTAAAGAGTTTTTCCTTTACAGCTAATAGCTCGTCAACGCAAGTAACTAACGGTATCATTATCTTAATATCTCCGTAAGCTGATGCCCGAAGCAGCGCACGAAGCTGAGTATTGTAAATATCATCACGGTTAAGACAGAATCTTACTGCACGATAACCCAAAAATGGATTCTCTTCCTTTTCAAGTCCGAGGTATGGAATCTCCTTATCTCCGCCAACGTCAAGCGTTCTGATTATAACGCTACCGCCGTCGAGTGCTTCAACCGCCGCTTTGTAGGCTTCGAACTGTTCCTCCTCTGTAGGCGCAGAGGAATTTTCCATAAACAGAAATTCCGTTCTGAAAAGTCCTACTCCCTCGCCGTCGAAGCTCTTAACAGTTTTCGCTTCCTCAGGATTTCCGATATTTCCAAAAAGCATAACGCTCTCGCCGTCTGCTGTCTGAGTCTTCCTGCCAATAAACTTTGAAAGCTCCTTTTTCGCTTGAATATATTCCTCACGAAGCTTTTTGTACTTTTCAACTGTCTGTTCGTCGGGGTCTATTATTACCTCTCCCTTTTCACCATCGACAATTACTACCACACCGTCGGTTAAAGCATCTACAGCATCAGGTGCTGACAAAACCGCTGGGATTTCAAGCGCTCTCGCTAAAATTGCCGAGTGGGAGGTTTTTCCGCCTGTTTTTGTTAAAATTCCCAGTACGTTTTCCTTGTCAATTCCCGCTGTCATCGACGGAGTCAAGTCGTCGGCTACCAAAATAGTATCTGGCGCAAGTCCCGAAATATCTGTCGGCTCGTTGTCTGTGAGTATCTGTAAAAGCCTTGTCTTTACATCAGAAATATCAGTTGCTCTCTGGCGCATCATTTCATCAGGGATTGAAGCAAACATTGCAATAAACTGCTCGCAAACGCTGTCAACAGCTTCCTCTGCGCATTTTCCACTTTTTATAAGCTTGTTTATTTCGTCGGAAAGCGCAGGATCAAAAGCGATGGCAATATGTCCTCTCAAAATTTCGGCTTCCTTCTCGCCTACCTTTTCTTCAATGCTCAAAGCCATTTTTTCAGTCTTTTCCTTGAATCTTTCAAAAGCAGCTTCAAGCCTTTTTATTTCCTGCTCAGGATTGTCAATTACCTTTTTCTCATAAGAAACTACAGCTTCCTTAACAATCGCCGCATTTCCTATAGCAATTCCACCTGACGCTCCAATTCCGCTAAACTTGTTCATGCGCCCACTCCTCCTGTTTTATCTCTTAGTCGCCGAAGTTGTTAGCATAAAGCTCCTCGAACTTCTCGCTTGCCTGCTGCTCGTCGCTTCCGTTAAAAATAATCTCAATCTCAGAGCCGCATTTGATACAAGCTGCCATAAGATTCATTATGCTCTTGGCGTTTACATCATTTCCATTAAACTTAATTGTTACCTCGCTTTGAAATTTTCCAAGCTCCGCCGCAACAAGTCCTGCAGGACGCATATGAAGTCCCTGCTCATTTACAATTTTATACGATTTGGTTATCATTATTCTCTACTCCTTTTGGTTGTTTGGTTGTTTTAAAATACCCGAGTCAGGTGCGAGTTATTCGCACCTGACGGGCATATCAAGGAAAGTCTATATTATGCTGTTTTCTTTCTTTTAAGAAGCGACATCATAACTCCCGCTACTACCGAGCCTACTATCAAAGCAGCTAAGTAGCCTAAAGCGTTATCAATAACAGGGAGTACGAACAATCCTCCGTGAGGAGCTCTCAGCATACAGCCAAAGCCCATTGACATACCGCCTGCGATTGCAGAGCCTACTATACAAGAAGGTATTACTCTTAATGGGTCAGCTGCTGCAAATGGAATTGCGCCCTCTGAGATAAAGCAAAGTCCTAAGATGTAGTTTACAACGGTCGACTTTCTTTCGCCCTCTGTGTACTTGCTCTTAAAGAAGGTTGTGCCGATTGCGCAAGCGATAGGTGGTACCATACCGCCAACCATAACTGCCGCCATAATTTCAAAGCTGGCGTCAGTTTGCGCCGCAAGTCCGACGGTTGCGAAGGTGTAAGCAGCCTTGTTGAAAGGTCCGCCCATATCTATCGACATCATTCCGCCGAGTACGCAGCCTAAGAATATCTTCGAGCCTGTTCCGATACTGTCAAGGAATGTATTAAGTCCTGAATTTATAATACCGACAACCGGGTCAATAGCACACATTACAATAGCTACCAGCAGCAGTCCAATCAGAGGATAAACCAAAACTGGTTTGATTCCGTCCAATGACTTTGGAAGGACTTTGTCTGCAAGCTTCTCAAGACCTAAAGTTAAGTAACCGCCGATAAAGCCTGCGAGCAATGCGCCTAAAAATCCTGCGCTTACCCACGAATCTGTGTCGTGGAAGTTAAATGTTGCGCCAACTGAAGCTATATAACCACCTGCAAAGCCTATCATCATACCAGGTCTGTCAGCTATGCTCTTAGCGATAAAGCCTGCTAAAACCGGAAGCATAAAGTTAAACGCATAGTTTCCTATTCCCTTAAACCATGCAGCAACACCGTTTACAGTACCAAACGAATCGCCCGCTTCAGCGTTTCCTGCGATTGTATCAATCAGGAACGCAAGAGCTATTAAAATTCCGCCGCCAACAACGAACGGAAGCATATTTGAAACTCCGTTCATAAGGTGCTTGTAAATCTGTCTGCCTATACCTTCTTTTTCGCCGCTCGACGATGCTGCCTTAACAGCCGCTTCGTCAGCCTTGTATACAGGAACATCTCCTGTCAATACTGTGTTTATAAGCTCCTCTGGCTTGTGTATTCCGTCTGAAACCTTTGTTATCAGAACCTTCTTGCCGCTGAATCTCGGCATATCGACATTCTTGTCTGCAGCAATGATAACTCCGTCAGCCTCTGCAATTTCTGCAGCTGTAATTACATTCTTAGCTCCGCCTGAGCCATTTGTTTCTACCTTTACCTTAATACCAAGCTTCTCCCCTGCCTGCTCAAGTGCCTCAGCAGCCATAAAAGTATGAGCAATACCAGTTGGGCAAGCTGTAACGGCAACTATAAACTTTTCGCCCTTTGCTTCCACTGATTCCTCTTCCTTTCCGTATTTTTCAATTTCCTTTTCGTCGATAATCTTCAGAAACTCATCTGCGTCTGAAGCTGACAAAAGCTTGTTTCTGAATTCTGCGTCCATTAACATAACTGTCAATCGAGAGAGCATTTCAAGATGAACGTCTCCGCCCTTTTCAGGGGCCGCTATCATAAAGAACAGATTTGACGGCTTTCCGTCAAGCGCCTCGTAGTCAACTCCATCTGGCACTGTCATTGCTGACAGCGAAGCCTTTACTACCGCCGCATTTTTAGCGTGCGGAATAGCAATTCCTTCTCCTACCGCTGTTGAACCAGACGCTTCTCTTGCAAGGATTCCTTTCTTATAGGTTTCCTTGTCGCTGATGTTTTCGGCAGCTTCATGCAATGATACCAGAATATCAATCGCTTCGTTTTTGTCTTTTGGTGAAGCGCCGAGCTTGATTGCTTTCTTTGAAAGCAAATCGGTGATTTTCATAAGAGTCCCTCCTAATTCAAAGTTTTTAATATTGCATCAATCTTATCTCTTTTAGCCAAGCCTTCGGAAAACGCAGTTGCGTTTCCTGCCGCTGTTCCAAGCTTTAAAGCTTCAGAGTAATCATGATACTTTTCATATCCTGCCACAAAGCCCGCTACCATCGAGTCGCCAGCTCCGACAGAATTTATTACCTTTCCCTCTGCGACGCCTATTTTGTGAACACTTGCGTTTTCGTCCACCAGAATTGCTCCATCTCCGCCCATAGAGATAAGCACATTCTCAGCGCCTCTGTCCTGTAAAACCTTAGCCTTCTGAATTATCTCCTCATCCGTTTTCAGCTCGACTTTAAAAATATCTTCAAGCTCGTGGACGTTAGGCTTTATCAGAAACGGCTTATATTTCAGCACGTTCAATAGCAGGTCCTTTGTTGCATCAACCACAACGGTTATTCCCTTGCCCATTAAGTCTTTCATTATATTTTCATAAATGTCATCGGGCATTCCCGCTGGTATGCTTCCTGCTAAGACAAGCGTATCTCCGCTTGAAAGCGCCTGAAGCTTTTCAAAAAGAAGCTTGATTGCCGCTTCGTCAATTTTCGGACCTCTGCCGTTGATTTCAGTTTCCTTTCCGGTTTTCAGCTTGACATTTATTCTCGTCATTCCTTCGGAAAGCTTTATAAAATCAGTCTTTATTCCCTTTTGCTGAATTTCCTTTTCCAGAGCATCGCCTGTAAATCCTGCTATGAAGCCTAAAGCTGTGCTTGTCAGATCAAGCTCCTTTAAAACTGCGGATACGTTAATTCCCTTTCCGCCAAACATTACGCTTTCAAACGACGACCTGTTCGTCTTGCCGAGCGTAAAATCATCAACAACCATAACATAGTCCCACGCAGGATTAAAGCTTACTGTATAAATCATTAAATTAAAACCTCCTTAACCACAGTTACATCCTTGTATCTGTCGTCGTCACACCTGTCTGTAATAATGCAAGCCGCTTCAATCGCCGCAAAGGTCACAGGGTGAATTTTTCCGAACTTCGAGTTGTCGGCTAAAATATAGCGCATATAGCTTCTGTTCATTGCCTGCCGCTTGATAAGAGCTTCCTCAGCGTCAGGAGTGGAATAGCCTTCCTTGATTGAAACTCCGTTTGAACCCATAAAGCATTTGGAGAAGTTGTACTTTTCCATACTCAGAACGCCCTCTGCGCCGACAATAGCTTCTGTCGCAAGCTTTAGCTGTCCTGCAACAACATAAGCTTTAAGTCCCTTCTGAACAAGCTTCCTTGCGTGAACAATTCCGTTTGTGACAAAGGTTGCTCTTGAATTTGAAGCGATATAATCAATCAGGCACTCGGTAGTAGTTCCGGCGTCAATAAAAACAAAGTCGTCGTTTTTAATAAGCGTCGCCGCATACTCGCCTATCGCCATTTTTTCTTCAACATTAAGCTTGCTTCGGGTTAAAACGTCATCCTCTGATATATTAAACGCCGATTCAATCGCCAGCGCTCCGCCGTGTACTTTCTTTAGTTTTCCCATTTCATCAAGACTTATCAGATCTCTTCTGATGGTAGATTCGCTAGTATCCAAAGCTCTGGTTAATTCAGTAACGGTTACAGGACTTTTTGTTTTTAATATGTCCAGTATTCTTGCGTATCTTTCCTGTGCCAGCATGGTATTACCTCCAATCTGCGCCCGTTTAACTTCAATCACATTCTATCACTTAGAATAGTCATTGTCAATCATTTTTGGACTTTTTTGAGCATTTGCCTTCATTTTCAGCCATTTGCACAATCAAAAGCCACTAAATTTGTGCAATTTCACGAAATTTTCGTCAAAATAATTTACAAAAGCCACAAAATTCACTTCCCACGAGCGATATTTTGCCACTCTCTGTGTGAAAAGTAAAAAAGAGAAAAACATCTTGAAAAAATCACACGCATATGCTAGAATATATTTGAGTTCATTTACAGAGAGCAGAAATTATGGATAGAGAGCGTTTTCTTTTGGCGTGCGAGCATATTTTAAGTGCAAGCCGCGAGCGAAATTCAATAGGTACTTTAAGCGAAAAAAGCATTCACGCCGTTTTAAAGGAATATTATGAACCAAGCGACATAAACAAGGAAATAAAGGTTGGTAGCTTTTACGCCGATATTGTCGGCAAGGACGGTATTATTGAAATTCAGTCGCACCAGCTTTTCAAGCTACAGAAAAAGCTTGACATTTTTTTGGACTACTCCCCTGTGACGGTAGTTCATCCGATTGCCTGTGAAACGGTAATTACCTGGCTCGATGAAAAAGGCAAAGCGATAAGAACACGAAAATCCCCTTACAAGGGCAACATATACGATGCAATTTTTGAGCTTTACAGCATTAAGTACACGCTTGACAATCCGAACCTTCGTATTATCATTCCAGTTATAAAGGTAAGAGATTACAGAATTTTAAGCATCAGCAAGCGTAGAAGATCAAAATACACAAAGGGCGACAAGATTCCGTTTGATATTGAGGAGGAGCTTATTCTCTCCTGTCCGAACGATTACAGAGTTTTTATTCCAGGCGGACTGAAAAGCGAGTTTTGCTCGGACGATTTTGCAAGGAGTGCGAGGGTAAGTCTTGAATGTTCAAGACTTTGCCTTAACATTTTAAACTATTTAGGACTTGTGGAAAAAATTGGAAAGCAAGGAAAAAAGTACATTTATAAAGTCAACGAAGTGGATGAGATTTCCGGATAAGGAATACAATAAATACATACAGGTGAAATTATGAGAAAAATTAGCATTATCACACTATTTTGCGTTATAGCAGCGTTTGCGCTTCCGCTGTTTTCAGTTGAAGCGGACGCTTATAGCTTTGAGCCTGAGGACGTCACTATTTACAGCGAAGCGGCGTACCTTGAAAATATGGAAACGGGCGAGGTTATCTACTCCAAAAAAGCTGATGAAAAGAGAGTCCCCGCTTCTCTTACAAAAATTATGACCTGCGTTCTGGTTCTCGACCAATTCAAAGAAAATCTCGAAGACCTGACGACAACGAAGGTAACGGCTACCGAAGCAGCTTTTACCGAGCTTTACGATACAGGCTATTCAAACGCTGGAATTGAAGCCGGAGATGAGCTTACATATTACGACCTGCTCTGTGCGCTTATGATTCCGTCTGCCTGCGAAGCGGCTAACATTTTAGCTATTGACGTTTCAGGAAGCATTGATGACTTTGTAACGCTTATGAACAGCAAGGCAAAAGAGCTTGGTATGACAAACACTACATACTACAACGCTCACGGACTTGACCTTGACGGTCAGGAGTCTAACATTACAACCTGTACCGACCTTGCAATTCTTTGCAGATACGCTATCAACACATACCCTGTATTTACTCAGATAACATCTATGTATAGCTACACTATGAGCAACGACACAACTATTACTACAACCAACAAGCTTTTGGATTCAAGCAGCGAATACTATTACGGCTATGTTGACGGAATCAAAACAGGATATCTGGATTCCGCAGGAAGATGCCTTGCAAGCGTAGCTGAGAAAAACGGCTATCAGTACCTTTGTATAACAATGGGAGCCGAAGGATATGACGACGACGGAAATGCAGTTTATTATAACTGCGCCGACCATAAAGCTTTATATATGTGGGCGTATGAAAATCTTTCCTATCAGACCTTTGTTGCCGAAAACGAAGAGATAACAAGCACAGAGGTAGCTTATGCTGACGGCGACGGATATGTAAATCTTAAAGCTCAGGACGAGATTTCAGCTATCTGGTTAAACGATGTGTCAATTGACGAGCTTGAAAAGAAGATTACCATTTACGACAATATTGTCGCCCCGATTTACGCTGGCGACACGCTCGGAACTATACAATTTTACTACGACGGGCAGCTTATTGTTGAAAGCAATCTTGTCGCAACAACTGATGTTGACAAGGCGGTCGTAAAGGCAAAGGCAACAGTTGCTGCTAATTTCTTCTCGTCAACACAATTTCGGATTGCTATTATCGTTATCTCTGTTATAATTATAGTTTACACCTGTATATTCCTGATATACGTTCACAGCAGAAGCAAGAAAAAGGTTTCAGCTATTAAAGAAAAGTACAAGGCTCTCGAAGATGATGACGACGAGTAACGGCGCTTAAAATATGTACATAACAAATCCCCTGAAGGCATTCGCCCTCAGGGGATTTCGCTTTAAGTTTTTAATTTTTTAGGTTAAATCGCCGTAGCTTAAATTGGTGAGAATATCAGTTTCCTCAATGCTCATTGTGTCCATAACTTCCTGGAGAGTTTTGTATTCGTATTCGTCCTCGTATTCTTCCTTGAACGAATCGTCGTCGTCAGTATCGTTTTCAAGGTTATCTCTGATATAATCCTCGTCAATTTCTACTCTCTTAAGCGCCATATAGCCATAAGTGAATTCATAAGGCTCGCTGATTTCATCAATATCAAGGTCAAACAGCGTATCTACAAAGGTATCTCCGTAAGAGGTATAGAAATCTCCAACTACATATCCGCCGCTGTAGGTTGTCATTCCGCCGTCAAAGCCATACTCCTCGATAAGGTCGTCAAAGTCCTCGCCGTCGTTTGCTCTGTCAACGAGATTTGTTATATGCTCCAGAGCCTTTTCGCTTTGCTCCTCCTGCTCATCGTCAGACAGGTCAGTATAGGTGGAAACCAAAAGTGTCATCTTTACAGAATTTGTAAGCGAATCGAAGTCGTCAACTCCCATTTCTTCAAGATCCTCATCACTTGGCGTCAGGTCGTAGCCGTAAGGAACAAGAAGGGTTTTAACCTGATAAAGGTCCGTCTTTGCAATCTCGATAAACTCGTCGTCAGTAAGCTCGAAGGAGCTTCTTACCTTGTCGGCAATCTGCGACTGATTTACAAGCTTTCTGAGATAATCCTCCGTCAGATAGGCGCTCTTGAGGTAATCCTCATAATCGTCGCCCTGCTCCTCCTGAAGGTCGGCAATTTCGTCCTCGCACTCCTGAAGCTCGTCCTCTGTAAGCTCTATACCATTATCCTCTGCATATTGCAGATAGGTATAGGTGCTCATTATAAACTGAACGAGGTAGTTTTTAAAGACTGTGAACTTTTCGTCCTGCTCCTCTTCGGTAAGATCAGCCATATCATCTTCGGTAACTCCGTAGCTGGAACCGTATTGTGACATAAAGTAGTAATAGTTATATCTGAACTCGTCGAAGGTTACTTCGTAGTTGTCGCCAATCGTAAACATAACGAGGTCTGTGGTATCAATCTCCTCGCCGTCTATTGTAAGACTGGCTTCAACTATTTCCGTTGTTTCTTCCTCTTCGTCAGTATCCTCATCGTCCGATGAATCGCTATCAGCTTCGGAAGAGGATGAGGAGCTTTCGCTTGACGAATCCTCGTCGTCCGTGCAAGCGGTAAACAGCGTGAATGTCAGCATAACCGACAGCAATAAAGCAAGTATTTTCTTAATCATTTTCTGGTCCTTTCTTTTATGGAAGCAATCTGTTTATATCTCTCGGGAACATAGATGTCGAACGAATGTTGGAAAGCTTCAGAAGCTTCATCAGAAGACGTTCAAGTCCGATTCCCAGTCCGCCGTGCGGAGGAAGTCCATACTTATGAGCTTCAAGGTAGCTTGCAAAGTCAGCAGGATCAAGTCCCTGACGCTTGAGCTTTGCTATCTGCTCATCGTAATCGTGTATTCTCTGTCCTCCCGACGTTATTTCAAGTCCTCTGAACAACAGGTCAAATTTATATGCATCTCTTGGATCCTCTCTGCTGTCCATTGCGTAAAACGGCGGCTTGGAGCTTGGAAAATGAGTTATGAAAATAAAGTCTGAATTGTATTTTTCCTTTGCGTATTCGCCGAGCTTTACCTCGTCCTCTGGGTCGAGGTCAAACTTTGTATTAACGCTCTTTCCTCTTAAAAGTGTAAGCGCATCCTTGAACTTAATTGTCGGAACCTCTCCGATTTCAGGAACATCCGCATTCAAAAGCTCAAGCTCGTATTGATAGTTTTCCTTGAGATATGACATAATATGACGAAGCATTGCAATTTCCATGTTCATTACATCGTACATACTGTCAATATATCCCATTTCAAAGTCAAGTCCTATATACTCGTTTATATGACGGCTTGTAGCGTGCTTTTCCGCGCGGTAAACAGGCGCTATCTCGTAAACTCTGTCGAAAAACGCAACTGCCGTCTGCTTGTAAAACTGAGGCGACTGATTCAAGAACGCCGGCTTCTGGAAGTAGTCAATCTTAAATATATTGGCTCCGCCCTCAGCTCCCTGAGCTACTATCTTCGGAGTGTGAATCTCAGTAAAGCCGTTCGCACGCATAAATTCGTGCATTCCGTGAACGAGTCCCTCCTGAAGCTTGAATATCGCTCGCTCATAAGGATTTCTGAGCGATACGCTTCTGTTGTCGAGGTTTACCTCAATCGAGCAATCGAGCTTCTTCTGAGAGATTTTAAGAGGATACTCCTCCTTCGGCTCGCTTATAAGCTTCAAGCCGCTTAAAACAATCTCTACTCCAATCGGGTCCTTTGGATTTTCATTTACAGTTCCCTCTACGCTAACGAAATGTCCTTCACGAAGTCCCTTTATAGAATCATTGCACTTATCGCTATATACCGCCTGAATAACATATTCTCCGGTTCTGAGGTATATAAACGATACCTTACCCATATTTCTTATCTTATGAACGCAAGCTCTGAGACTTATCTGCTCGCCGATATGCTCGGTAGCGTCTGTCAGCTTGAATTCTGAAAGAACATTTTCACCGCCGACAAGTGAGAAAAACTCATCGCTCGCCTTTGGCTTGTAAGCGTCAGCATTTTCGTACTTTGTCAGGCTGTCGGTTGTAAACTCCTGAGTGCCCTGCTGCTCGCTGTCAGCGCTTTCCTGCTGAGGAGTTAAAGAATCGAGCTTGCTCTCTAAATGCTCTTTTATGATTTTTGGCGTTGCAACACCCTTTAGTGCTTTTGTACATTGACCCATAAGAAAGCCGAAAACCTTCTTTTCGCCGTTTGCGTACTGCTTGGCCTGAGCGTTATTTGCCGCAAGTACGGCATCGATTTCAGCATCGACCTTATCCAAATCAATCGTTATGATAAAGCCCTTGTCGGCAGCAATTTTTTCAGGGTCGCCGCCATTTTCGGCAAGCTCTCTGAACACAGCCTTGGCGTCGTTTTTAGAGATTTTCTCCTCATCTGAAAGCTTTACAATTTTAGCAAGGTCAGATGGTGAGAACTTTATGTTGTCAATATCAATTTCGCCTAAATTAACTCTACGCATAAACTCTGTCAGAATAAACGCTGACACAGATTTCGGATTGTTGTGAGTTTTTAACGCTTCATCAAAGAAGTCGGAAATCGCCTTTGTGTTAATTAAAATCTGCGAATCGACCGCCGACAAGCCGTACTGCTCGGTGTATCTCTTAAAACGCTGCTGTGGCATTTCAGGAAGCTTTGCCTTGATTTCAGCCAACTGCTCGTCTGTAAGGTTTACCTGCAGAATGTCAGGCTCTGGGAAATAGCGGTAATCGTGAGCGTTTTCCTTGGTTCTCATCGACTTTGTCGTATCTCTGTTTGCATCGTATCGCCTTGTTTCCTGAATAACCTTCTTGCCAGCTTCCAGCAACAACGCCTGTCTGCGCTCCTCGTATTCAATAGCTCTGCCGACGCTCTTTATAGAGTTTAAGTTTTTAATCTCCGCACGGGTTCCAAACTCCTTGTCGTCAGGCTTCATAATTGAAATGTTTACGTCACATCTTAATGAGCCTTGCTCCATTTTACAGTCGCTGACTCCAGCATAACGCAAAAGCAAGGAAACCTGCTCGACAAAAGCCATAGCCTCCTCAGCGGAGTTCATATCAGGCTCGGTTACAATTTCAATAAGCGGAATGCCGCAACGGTTATAGTCTGCGAGCGAAACTCCGTTATAGTCGTCGTGGACAAGCTTTCCAGCGTCCTCCTCGACGTGTATATGGTTTATTCTTATTTCCTTCTTGTTGCCGTTTACCTCAATCGGTACCTTTCCAGGTCCGACAAGAGGATAATAAAGCTGAGAAATCTGATAAGCCTTCGGAAGGTCCGGATAGAAGTAATTCTTTCTGTCAAAAACCGAAAACTTATTTATCTCGCAGTTTAAAGCGTAGCCTGCTTTAACTGCATATTCAATCGCCGTCTGATTTATTACAGGGAGTGTTCCAGGCATTCCCGAACAAACAGGACAGCATCTTGTATTCTGATCACCGCCAAACTCAGCGTTACAGGTACAGAAAACCTTTGAATTTGTCAAAAGCTCCGAGTGTATTTCAAGTCCGACGACGGTTATATATTTGGAATTTTTCATATATCATCATACCTTTCCGACTTAAATCAAAGCTTTGGCAAAACTCGTTCAAAGCTTGCTTCATAAGCGTCTGCGACCTGAATTACCGTCTGCTCGTCAAATTGCTTTCCGATTATCGACATTCCAATCGGCAATCCCTGCTTGTCGTATCCGCAAGGAGTTGAAACTGCTGGAAGTCCTGCGATATTTACAGTTACCGTGCAGAAATCCGCCTGATACATCTTTACAGGGTCGCTTATATTTTCGTGAACCTTATATGCTGTTGTCGGTGCGGTAGGAGTCAAAACAACGTCGCACTGCTCGAATATATCGTTGTATTCTTTTCTGATAAGCTGCTTCAGCGCCATTGCCTTTCCGTAATAAGCGTCGTAATATCCGCTTGAAAGAGCGTAGTTACCTAAAAGTATTCTTCTCTTGACCTCGTCGCCAAAGCCCTCGCTTCTTGAGTTCTTGATAAGGTCCTCGTAGCTTTCGCCAACAGCAGAGCGGTGGCCGTACTTGATTCCATCGTATCTTGAAAGGTTTGAACAAGCTTCAGCGGAAGAAATCAGATAGTAAGCAGGAATCGCAAATTTAAGCGACGGCATCGAGCAGTTGACAATTGTCGCACCCATTGCCTTTAAATCGTCAGCCGCTTTAAGAACACACTTTCTTACCTCGTCGTCAATTCCCTCCTCGTAAAATTCCTTCGGAAGGGCGATTTTAAGTCCCTTTATATCCTGTCCGATTTTTGCTGTAAAATCAGGAACCTCTCGTCTTGAGCTTGTACCGTCGTGCATATCAAAGCCGCAGATTGAATTTAAAATAACGGCGCAGTCACGGCTGCTTCTTGCAAGCGGTCCTATCTGGTCGAGGCTTGAAGCGAACGCTACAAGTCCATATCTCGAAACTCTCGAATAGGTAGGCTTTAAACCGACAACTCCGCAAAAGCTTGAAGGCTGTCTTATCGAGCCGCCTGTATCTGAGCCTAATGCCGCCGCACACAAATCTGCGCCAACGGCACTTGCCGAACCGCCTGACGAGCCGCCCGGAACTCTTGATTTATCATAAGGATTTTTTGTCTTTTTAAAGGCTGACGTCTGAGTTGAACCACCCATAGCAAATTCATCGAGCGATACCTTACCGAGCATTACGATATTTTCATCCTCAAGCTTTTGCATAACGGTTGCGTTATACGGCGGAACAAAATCCTCAAGCATTTCAGACGAACAGGTTGTCAGAACACCCTCAGTACAAATGTTGTCCTTTATTGCCATCGGAATGCCTGTAAGTGCGCTTGCCTTTCCCTCGTCAATTCTCTTTTGCGCTTTATCCGCCTGCTCAAGCGCCTTTTCTTCGGTTACTGTAATATAGCACTCAAGATCTGCGTCGTACTCTTTTATTCTCTTTAAATAAAACTCCGTAGCTTCTCTTGCTGAAAGCTTTCGCTGGTCAAGCGCTTCACGGAGCTTTGCAAGACTTATATTTTTCATATCCATAAACGCCCCTCCTATTCTACTACCTTCGGAACAACAAAGCAGTTTTGTTGATTCTTAGCGTTAGAAAGAAGCTTTTGCGTATCAAGGCTCTTTGCATTCTTGTCCTCACGCAAATCGTTTAAGAATATATTCTTGTTATCGAGATATGGGTCGTAAACCACATCAATTTCCTTAACCTTGTCCATAAGCTCAATAATGCTTGTCATATCCTCGCCGACCTTTTCAAGCTCCTCGTCGGTAAACTTAAGCTTTCCAAGCTCCGCAAGATACTTTACCATTTCAAGATCCATAGCAGTTTCACCTTTCATCTTTTACTTACAAGGGTATACAAACCCCATACTAAATATATATTTTACCACACAAGGCCTTGTTTTGCAAGTATTTTTTGAGCTGACGACTGTATTTGAGGATGTCTGTCGAAATCCCGCATACAAGCACAGATTCTGTCGTTAATTTTTACTTTCTTTTTTCATTTGTGGATTGCTTCATTTGTTGACTTTTTTTGTGATACGTGTATAATTAAATTGAGATGTTCCCTTTTCACTAAGGGAAGCACATTTAATGGGGAGTGCTTTATGACTGACAAAATGTATGACATATATCTGAAAACTCTGCACGAGGAGCTTGTACCTGCTATGGGGTGCACTGAGCCTATTGCTATCGCTTATGCGGCAGCTCTCGCAAGGAAAGCGCTGGGATGTATTCCCGCAAGCGTTAAAATAAAGGCGAGCGCAAACATTGTCAAAAATGTAAAGAGCGTTGTAGTTCCAAACACAGGTGGTAAAAAGGGTATTGCTGCAAAGGGCGTTGAAAATACGATTCACAATGTCGGACGTGCCGCTCGCTACGGAATGGCTGAAACCGATCGTGAAATCATAAGGATTATGACTGATGAAAATTAAAGTTCACATCAGATATAGAGGTAAGCTATGAAAATTCTAATAACATCAGACTGGTATGCTCCCGTAATCAACGGAGTGGTAACGTCTATTTTAAATCTGCGGCAGGGACTTGAAGAGCGAGGCCACGAGGTTCGCATTCTCACTCTCTCCGGAAACCGCAAGTCCTATTCAAAGGACGGCGTTACCTATATCGGTTCAGCGCCAGCAGGATTTATTTACCCGAACGCCAGAATACGAATCGTCAAGGCAAAGCAGTATATGGCTGAGCTTCGTGAATGGAAGCCTGATATAATTCATTCAAACTGCGAATTCAGCACGTTTTTGTCAGCGAGAAGCATTGCAAAAAAGCTGAATGTTCCTATCGTTCACACCTATCATACAGTTTACGAAAACTACACTCACTACTTTTGCCCCAGCAAAAAGCTCGGAAAATCAGCAGTTTCTACCTTCTCACGAATAATATCAAACAAAACCGACTGCCTGATAGTTCCGAGCGCAAAGGTAGCAGATCTTTTGAGAAGCTACGGCGTTGTAAAGCCGATATTTGTCGTGCCTACTGGTATTGACCTGTCAAAGTTTTCGCCTGACTCCGTCGTTCACGATGCAAACGCCGTCAAGGAAAAGCTTGGCGTGCCGCTTTCTAACAAGGTTCTATTATATCTCGGCAGACTTGCAAAGGAGAAAAACTGCGAGGAGCTTATAAACGCTGCCGCAAAACTTCGTGACAAGCCGATTACCCTTCTGGTTGTCGGCGGAGGTCCGATAAGAAGCGACTTAGAGCAGCTTGTTGAAAAGCTAGAACTTCAGGACAAGGTAATTTTTACCGGAATGGTTCAACCAAGCAGAACAAAAATCTACTACTCTATCGGCGACCTGTTTTTAAACGCTTCTACAAGCGAAACTCAAGGACTTACCTATATGGAAGCGTTAGCTTCAGGATTGCCGCTTTTGTGCCGACGGGACGCCTGCCTGAAGGATGTAATTGAGGAAGGCGAAAACGGCGAGATGTACGACACAGAGGATGAGCTGCTAGAGCTGCTTGAAAGATTCTTAAACAGCGATAAGGTACTGGCATACAGAGAAAACGCCTTGAAATCAGCTGAAAAATTTTCAATCTCGACATTTGCTAAAAGTATGGAAAAAATTTACGAGAGCTGTTTAACGCCTGTAAATGTCAGCGAGTTTACTTCAAGAAGTTAAAATCCAGAAAACAAAAAATCCCACCGTCTGTCTAAGACGATGGGATTTGCTATTTTTGCAATTTTGTTTAGTAAGAAACGCCCTGCCACTTCATAGCGTCAGCAACCTTCAGGAAGCCTGCGATGTTAGCTCCAACAACAAGGTTACCCTCGTGGTCGTAATCCTTGGAAGCGTTGTAAGAATTATGGAAAATGTTTACCATAATGTCCTTAAGCTTAGCGTCAACCTCTTCAAATGTCCATGAAAGTCTTTCAGAATTCTGGCTCATTTCAAGACCTGATGTAGCAACTCCGCCAGCGTTTGCAGCCTTAGCTGGTCCAAACATAACGCCTGCCTCTAAGAACTTCTCAATAGCATCAGGAGTTGAAGGCATATTTGCGCCCTCTGCAACAGCGATTACGCCATTCTTGATAAGTGTAGCTGCTGCATCGCCGTCAAGCTCGTTTTGTGTCGCACATGGAAGAGCGATATCACAAGGAATTGTCCAGATACCTGAGCAGCCTTCGTGGTATTCAGCACCCTCAACTCTGTCGCAGTATTCCTTGATTCTTCCTCTTTCAACCTCCTTGATTTGCTTAACAACATCAAGGTTAATTCCATTCTTGTCGTAAACATATCCGTTTGAATCGGAAAGAGCAACAACCTTACCACCAAGCTCAGTTGCCTTCTGTGTAGCGTAAATAGCTACGTTACCAGAACCTGAGATAACAACTGTCTTACCCTCAAAGCTCTCGTTCTTCATACACTTCATCATTTCTTCTGTGAAGTAGCAAACGCCGTAGCCTGTTGCTTCTGTTCTTGCAAGAGAACCTCCGTAGCTTAATCCCTTACCAGTCAGAACGCCTGTAAACTCATTTCTGAGTCTCTTGTATTGACCAAACATATATCCGATTTCTCTAGCACCTGTTCCAATATCTCCTGCTGGAACGTCTGTGTCAGCGCCGATGTGCTTTGAAAGCTCTGTCATAAAGCTCTGGCAGAATCTCATAACCTCTCCGTCGCTCTTGCCCTTAGGATCAAAGTCTGAGCCGCCCTTACCGCCGCCCATTGGCAGTCCTGTCAGGCTGTTCTTGAAAATCTGCTCGAAGCCTAAAAATTTAATTACTGATGCGCATACAGATGGGTGAAGACGAAGTCCTCCCTTGTAAGGTCCGATAGCAGAATTAAACTGACATCTGAAACCTCTGTTTACCTGTACATTTCCATTGTCGTCTACCCAAGAAACTCGAAACTGAATGAATCTCTCCGGCTCAACGATACGGTCGATGATGCCGTTGGTTTCATACGACTTGTCCTTTTCTACAACCGGCTCCAAGCTCTCCAGAACTTCCTCTACCGCCTGCAAAAACTCTGTTTCGCCAGGATTTCTTGCGCAAACCTTGTCATATACCTTTGCAAGGTATTCGTTCTTAAACGCCATTGTTTAAGCCCTCCCATTTTAAAATTTTTTGTAAAAATGCGACAATAACCTTGATCACATTTCATACAGCATTTTTATGATACCATAAATAACCGAATTTGGCAATAAATTTTGCAGGATTTCTTTTTTGAAAATT
>JAJQIH010000042.1 GCA_021199305.1 Ruminococcus sp. | reverse complement strand
CACCCAGCCCACCCTTTTGTGAAAAGGTTTCAAAACACCACTTACAGTGGCGTTTTGAAGATTTAAAATTCCCAGCGAATGGGTCGCTGGGAATACAAGGCTTGAGATTAAAAAATGTGGAATGAGAAAAACATAAAGCGGTAATGCGGGGATATAAAAATATAGTTTTTATTAACTTTTATTTGTTCTATTCTGCCCTGCACGAATTTTAAAAAGAATATGTGGTCGGCTATGACTCCTAGCGTTTTGCGAAACTTAATGCGTGCCACCTATACAAAGAAAGCAGCAGGCGTGGTGCCTGCTGCTTCTTACAATTTATCCAAATAAATCAAGGAGTAAAACTCTTTTTGTTACCAGAGCGTTACTACGCCCTTTGCGTGGGAGTTAATCTTACCAACATCTGCGGTTGAAATGCTGCCGTCAAGATTTACGTCGGCGCAAATATATTGATAGTCAGTGAGGGTTGTAACGCCCTTGGCGTGGCTGTTTGCAAGGCCAACGTCTGCTGTTGTTACCTTACCGTCGCCATTGATGTCGCCGTAAGGATTCAGGTAAACGTCCTGTGACAGAGCTTCGGAAACTTCTACCTCGTAGCTTCTTGGAGCATATTTGCCGCCGCTTATGGTGAGCGTATATGTCCCTTCTTCTAAGCCTTCGATTGTGTACTCACCCATGCTTGTTGCGGTTACGCTCGTTTCAGTTCCGTCTACCGCTACCGCTACAACTGTCATTGTGGTTTCTGTATCAGAATCCGAAACGTAGATAGTTCCTGCTACGCTGTAGGTTACTATAAAGGCTTCTACAAGAGCAGAAATTGCGCTGTTAATTGCTTCAAGCGCATTATCAACATCAGTTTGCGTAGCGCTTTCGTCAGCTAAAATAACTTTTGCAGCTTCGACTGCGGCTTCGAGATTCTGAGCGCTATCGCTTGTGTAGCTTGATGTGTCTATCGCTTTGGCTTCGGCGATCGCCGATTCAAGTGCAGTTGTATCAACAGCCTTGACCTCAAGAGCTGCAATGGCAGCAATGATTGCTTCCGCCATAGCGTTTACATCTCCCTGCTCGGTAATGTTTTTGCTGTCGTCTACTGCGGCTATCGCTTCATTTAAAGCTGCAACGCTCTCATCAGTATAAATGCTGAGGTCGGTTGGAACGCTTGCGAGCGCCGCTTCGACTGCTGAATAATCTGCGCTTTTATATGTGAGGTCTGCTACTGCCGCTGTGATTGCGGCAAGAGCTTCGTCGATATCATCTTGCGTTGCATCAGAATCAGCCAAAACAGCCTTTGCGGAAGTAATAGCTTCTGTTAATGCCGCAACGCTTTCATCGGTATAGGCATTTGTATCAATAGCCTCGGCATCTTCTATTGCGGTTTCGAGATCTGTTGTGTCAACGCTGCTGCTTACTTCGCCGTAAATTACCGTTGCTGTAGTCGCGTATTTGGAAATAAGCGTATACATTTCTTCAGAATGTACATAGATGGTGCCTGTTACATTCCTGAACGCTGTAGAATTTACGGTTGTCACAGAAGTCGACTCAATATCAATTACCAGATCCTCGTTGGTGCAATCATAAAACGTCTTGATTCCTATTGAAGTAATATTTTCAGGAACATTTACTTTTGCGAGTGCTGTACAGCCTGAGAAGCAGTAAGTTCCGAGTGTTGTAAGCGTACTTGGCAAGCTTACAGTTTTAAGAGAAGTACATCCGTAAAAGGCATAGTTGCCAACGCTTGTAACGCCCTCAGGAATCGTTATACTCGTAAGAGATGTACAGCAGTAAAATGCGTCGATGTCAATGCTGGTAAGCGTTGATGGCAAGCTTACACTTGCAAGAGCGGAACAATCAGCAAATGCATACTTATTGATAACAGTAACGCTTTCCGGAATAACAATACTTGTAAGAGCCGAACACTCTCTGAAAGCATAAGCACCTATTGTTGTAAGCGAATCAGGCAAGGTTATACTTTCAAGCGACGAGCATTTATAAAACACATAAGTATCAATCGTCAGAAGCGTACTCGGTAAGCTCACGCTCTCAAGCGAAATACAATAATAAAAGCTATATGCACCCAGACTTGTTACGCCTTCTGGAATTGTTACAGCTGTGAGCGCTTTACAGCATTGGAACGCACGGTCTGCTATTGTTACTAAAGTTGAAGGCAGACTTACGCTTGTAAGAGAAAGACACATATAAAATGTATAGGCATCAATGACTGTAATCCCCTCCGGAATCGCAATACTTGTAAGCTTTGAGCAGCTATAAAACGCCTTGGCTCCTAAGCTAGTAAGCGTACTTGGCAAGCTTGCGCTTTCCATCACAGAAAATCCGCTGAAAGCGCTGTCACAAAGGGAAGTAACCCCCTCTTCAACTACGACGCTTGTAACTGACGACGAATAAGCTGAATAACCAGAAGTATCCGTAACACTACCCGTTCCCGAAATTGTCAGAACCCCCTCGTCGCTAAGCGACCACGTTGCGTTATCGCCGCAAGTTCCACTAGCTGTTTCAGCAGAAGCTGCCGTAAAAGCTGACAGCGTTACGCAAGAAACCGCAAAAACCGCCGCCAGAACGACGGACAAAAGCTTTTTAATCCTCATTTTAAACCCTCCAAAAATGCCAGCAGGCTTATCTTTACGTCGAAAAAGCGCCTGCACTACTTTTCCAACTGGGTTCAACTAAACTCATTATAACTTTTACGGCTGGGGTTGTCAATTAGCGGAATTAACAAATCGGTTACTTAAATTATATGAGATATGAACAAAAATTGTGATATTTTAATAAATGTGTTAAGAATCTTCTTAGGTTGGGTTAAGGTTCGTTTTATTTGGATTGGGTGGGAGCAGCGAAGCAGCAGAGCGTTATGCGATAGCATAATGCGTGTCACCGACAAACAAACAGCAGCAGGCGTGGTGCCCACCCTCTCCGCCAGATAGCAAGAAAACCCCGATTTTTCGGGGTTTTCTTTTTTATGTACACTTTTTACACGTTCGTTGTATAGAATGCCAGAATCAGTTCTTAGATAGCAGGCAGTACGAGGTTCTAATCAAAGACAATAGCAGTCCGCCGCAGCTATATCACGTGAAAATTCTTTGCTTAAGAGGTTATAGATAAACTGCTGGGCGGTTCGTCCGCTGATGCCGCCGTGGCTTATTTCCCACTTGTTAGCTTCTTTGACAAGCTCGTCGTCGGAAAGTGAAATACCGCTTCGCTTTGCAAGCTCGAGAACGATGTTTAAATACTCCTGCCTTGTCGGCTTCGAGTAGTTTATCTTTACGCCGAAGCGGTTTACAAGCGACAGCTTTTCCTCGATAGTATCAGAGCGGTGAATGCCGTTTGATGACTCCATATCATTTCTGTCGTTCCAGGTTTCTTTAATAAGGTGACGTCTGTTTGAGGTAGCGTAGATCAGTATGTTATCAGGCTTCGTTTCAACGCCGCCTTCAATTACCGCCTTTAAGAACTTGTACTCTATTTCAAACTCCTCGAACGAGAGATCGTCCATATAAATTATAAACTTGTAGTTTCGGTTCTTGACCATTGCAATTACGTTTGAAAGGTCCTTGAACTGATGCTTGTAAATTTCAATCATTCTCAGGCCCCTTGGATAAAACTCGTTTACAATCGCCTTTATGCTGGTTGACTTGCCTGTTCCGCTGTCGCCGTAAAGAAGAACGTTGTTTGCCTTTCGGTTTTCGACAAATGCAAGCGTGTTTTCGACTAGCTGCTGCTTCTGAAGCTCGTAGCCTACCAAGTCGTCAAGCACTACCCTGTCCATATTATTTATAGGAATTAGTTCTATTGAGTCGCCAATATTTTTAAGTCGGAACGCCTTGTTGAGTCCGAACATTCCAACGCCGTAATCCTTGTAGAAATCGGTAAGGTGAATAAAAAATTCCTGTTCGTCGGCGGAAACGGAAAGCTTCTCGCTTAGCGCTCTTACCTTTTCGCTCACGTTTTTGTTGTACATAAGCTCCTTTTTCTCGATAGCTTTGTAGCTTGTAATTCTTGAAAAACAATCGATAGACAGCTCGTTTTCAATTTTGCTGAAGTCGTAATTGAAAAGCTGCATAAAAAGCTTGCAGTCGTTAATAGCAAAATGATTTACACTCCCCTCCTGCGCACCTGTTTTCTCACAGGTAACAGTGAAGGGGTTTTCGTTTGTCACAAGCAAAAATGTGAGGTAGTTTTGCCAAAGATTTTTGTCAAAGCCGTAATCGGTGGCGATTTTTAAAATCTCTCGTATCTCCTCGTAAATTCGGCTTATTGCTTCGTCCTTGCTGACACTTTTCACTTCAAGGTCAGCGAAAATTTCAGACAGCTTCAGAAGCGGTTCGTTCTTATCTAAGTTTCCGAAAATCAGAAGCTTTGAGGTTATATGGTTCATTAAATGTCATCTCCAGAAGTATTTTACCTATTTTACCACATTCGTTTTAATTTTGCAACAAGAGTGATTTCGGACACTGAATTTTAATAATTTGTAAACAAGTATTTGAGATTTTGTTACAGTTGCACGCAAACGTACAAAAATCCCGCTCTTTCAGTGTTTTAGTGAAAGGTAATTTCCGGAAAACTTTTCAGTAGAACAAAATCAGGAGGAGAAAAGAAATGAAAATTTCTAATCGGCGAATACTTCGCACGAGCGCTTTGGATCTCGCAAAAATAGGACTGTACAGGCTTGTTATGTCCGAGCAGGACGATTTAGCTTGTCTTGCGGGGTCAGGTTTTACATCAGGCGAACCTGAAAACCTGTTTTGCCTCAGTGAATACAAACAGGGCGACAAGCTACAAGGCAGTTAAGGTTTACGGCTATAGCGGAGAGGACCTGTTTGATAAGTTTAACGTGAAGGTCGACGGGAGCAATTTCATAAGACTTAAACGCATTCACAAAATTCACATTACTGCAAACCAAAACGGTATAGTAACACGCCTTTACACGTACTTTGACAGCTATTCAGGCGATATATCCATAAGCTGACAAAGAAAAAAATCAGGGCATAAGAAAAACCGCTGAGAATAATCCCAGCGGTTTATTTTTTTACTCTTGACTATTTAGCTGATTACTTAGCCTTTTTATGCTCAAGGAACATATAAACTAAAGCTGCAAGCGCTCCACCAACGAGTGGTCCAACTATGAATACCCAAAGCTGTGAAAGAGCATCTCCACCAGCAAAAATTGCAGGCATCAAGCTTCTTGCAGGGTTAACTGAAGTTCCCGTGAGGGCAATTCCAAGAATATGTACAAGCGTTAATGTCAAGCCGATTACAATACCGGTTACTGCTGTGTTTTCAGTTTTGCTTGTAACGCCAACAACAGCAATTACAAATACAAACGTCAGCACAATTTCAACAACCAATGCCAGACCAGCATTTCCGCGTTCCCATGTCGCCGTCTGAACCTGATTTGCGCCAAAGCTGCAATCAAAGCCGAAAACGATGCCTAAAATTACACAGCCGAGTGCTGAGCCTGCACATTGTGCAATAATGTAGCCGATAAAGTCAGTAACTGAAAGCTTACCTCTTATAAGCATTGCCAGTGAAACAGCAGGGTTGATATGACAGCCCGAAATGTTTCCGATGCTATAAGCCATTGCAACAATTACAAGTCCGAATGCAAGAGCAGTTAAAATATAACCACTGCCATTCTCGCTTGAACAGCCGACTGCTACTGCCGTTCCGCAGCCAAATGTTACCAAAACGCAGGTACCAATAAATTCGGCAAGGTACTTTTTAAATCTTTCCATAATATGCCCTCCTGGTAGTATATTGGGGTAATTCCCCGTAGATTTTTGTGATATTCTCACAAAAATAGTATATCACTTGAAAATAATTTTGTCAACTATTACTTGCAAAAAATATTGTAAAAAGTTTGAGTAGTATTTGACAAAGATAATGTCGCTATTGTATAATTAAGGCAGAAGTTTCGACAAAGCTTAAATACGGAAGTGATATTCTTGAAAAACAACAGAGTGGCGGTTATTGCCGCAGGTGGAAGCGGCAGCAGAATGGGAGCTAGCCTTCCAAAGCAGTATATAAAAATTGGCGGCGAGCCTATTATAATTCACACGCTAAGGCAGTTTACAGCTTGCGAGTTCGACAGGATTTTAGTGCTGACGCCAATTGACTATGTGAAATATACAACTGAGTTGCTTAAAGAGTACAAAATTTCGGGCGCTACGGTAATTTCGGGCGGAAAGACCCGCAACGACACGATTTTAAAAGCCATAGACTTTCTGCGTGAGCAAGGAGAGCTTGACGAATCGACTATACTTCTTACACACGACAGCGTTCGGCCGTTTGTCACAAAGAGAATAATCGAAGAAAACCTTGAGGTTTGTGCATCTCTGGGCCCCTGCACGACGGCAATACCAGCAACAGACACTATTGTTATGGGTGGGGCTCAGGTAGAAGAAATTTTTGACAGAAGCAAAATGCAGCAGGTACAAACTCCGCAGACCTTTAAAGCTTTAAGATTTGAGGAGATTTACAATTCCCTCACGCAAGAGCAAAAGGAGCTTGCTACAGACTGCACCCGACTATTTACGCTTGCTGGCGAAAAGGTTTATACAGTTTTGGGTGACGTGGCAAACATAAAGCTTACCTACCAAAGCGATATAGCGTTTGCTGAAGGATATGTCAAGTGGCAAAGAGGTAAGACTGAATCGGATAAGTAAAAATACAGGCAGATTTAACCCCCGCAGACGAGATAAGCGTTTGCGGGGGTGTTGGTTTTAAAGAAATTTTACTCGGTTCGCAATGCTGTAACAGGGTTCATTTTTGCAGCCTTTCTCGCAGGGAGAAGTCCGCTCAGAACTGTAATTACAACGCTGATAATTACCAGAATAAAAGCGTAGCTCCAGGGTAAAACTGCATTGACGTTTGTCGAACCAGCAAGCCAATGAATCAACACATTTATCGGTATAATCAAAAGCTTTGAAATTACAACTCCGATAAGTCCTGAGCTTATTCCGATAATAAAGGTTTCAGCGTTAAACACCTCTGAGATATTTCGCTTTGAAGCGCCAATTGCTCGCAGAATACCAATCTCCTTGGTTCGCTCCATTACGGAAATTTGCGTAATAATGGAAATCATAATGCACGAAACGACAAGCGAAATCGCTACAAAAGCAATAAGAACATAAGTGACAACATTGATAATAGTTGTTACAGACGACATCATTGTGCCAACTAAATCGGTATAGGTGATAACCTTTTCTGTTTCTCCCGATTCCTCCATCTGATTGTTGTAGTCGTCCAATATTTCTACTATCCTGTCCTTAGCTTCAAAGTCTATAGGATAAATGTCAATCTCTGTTGGCGTGTCAAAATCTATATACCCCAGCGTTTCAAGATTGCTTTCGTAATCTGTGCTTGATGAATTGCTCATAGACAGAAGCAGTTCGGACAGCTCGTCAGCGTCCATCTCAAGTCCGAAGGCTTCAAGTATCGAGCTACTGTCAGCCGTCAGCAAATTGCTTATTGAGCTTTCAAATAAAGACTCCATTTCGGTCGACAGCTGCTCTGAAATCTGGCTCATCAGGTCGTCGACCGACGATTCCATAATGCTGTCAATCTGTGTGGAAATTTCTGTGGTGAGAGCTGATGTAAGCTCCGCTTGCATTTGTTCCGTAAGGCTTAAAAGCTGTGCTTCAACGGCATCAATATAAGACGAAACTACCGAAGACATCATTTCCTGCAAATAGCTTTCAACCGCTGAATTAAGCTGGCTTTGCAATGAATCCCAGTCAAGCATTTCAGCAAGACCGTCCGATAGAATTTGCATAGCGGCATCTGAGCTGAGATAATCGCTGAAGCTCTCGCTTATTGCGTTTAAATCTATTGTAGCAGATGCTGAATATCCAGAAACGAGAGCAGATGAAAGGGTCGCTAAATCTTCATCGCTTATATTGACAGAAATTTCAGCATTCTCATTTATATATGCCGTCACAGCGGCAGTAACCTTTTCGATATCTGCTGAGGTTATTTCCTCGTCCTCGGGAATTACCGAAGCTATCGCATCGGATAACCCTTCAGGGGAAACAGAAAAATCTCCGACTGAAATATGACTGCTCAGAAAATCGACGATAATTTGTTGTGCTTCATCGCTTTGTAAATAATTGGAAAAATCCTCGCTCAAATCGGTGTATGAAATGCCAACGGTTTCAGAATAGGATTGATAGCCAGCAAGCAGATTGTTGAGCAGTGTGGAAACTGCGTCTTCGGAAATATCTGCGGTGATACTGTCAAGAACTCCGCTTAAATCAAGCTCGGAGAGGTCTATTGAAATTGAATCCATTTCTGAAAGGTCAAGCGAACTTGTATCTATCTCGTAATCAGACAGATAGTCCTCTAAAAAGTCGGTGTCAATCGACAGGTCTGCTGTATCCAGCCCTGAAAGAAGAGAGTCTGTATCAATGCTAAGCGAGGACATATCAAGCTCTGATGAATCTATGCTCAACGAATCGAAGTCGAACAATTCTGCAAGCGCTTCTTCGTCTAACGAGAACAGCGAATCCAGGCTAAAGCTGTTGTCGCTCTCGCCAAACGCTTCTCCTGTAAAAATATTTACGTCGGGCGTTGCAAGCTGTGCCTTTACGACATCGCTTTTTGCTGAAAGCTCCGCCATATGAGTAATCAGCGAGGAGGAATAATTGATACCAGTCGAAAGCGTTGAAGCAGAGTCCTCTGTCGGCTGAACGACGCCGACAATCGTCAGGTCCTCGCCGTTTTCAACCAGCTCGTTTAAATAATCTGTGTTTTCAGTTTTATCAACCCAGACGTCATACTCACTGTCGTAAGCGTAATAATCTGCGGCGCAGACTACCTTGTAGGTTGTGCCGAGAACGTCTTCATAAGAATAGCTGTCGCTGTTCTGGTACGAGGTCGTACTTTCTTCGTTTAAATAATTGTTCAGTATGGCTTCAAGCTCTGAATAATCTCTTAAACCTAAAGCGTAAAGCATATAGTCGCTTATACTTCCGTCAGATGTAAGCACAAGCACGCACTCATTGTAGTTTTTCGGCCAGCGTCCAGCCTTTACCTCATATTTGTTCTTATAAAGCGCTTCGCTGTCTGGCATTGCGTAAAACGAAGTGATACCATAAGATGACATCATAGTTGTCAGCATAGAATTTCCGCTGACAGAGCTTAAAGTTGTGTTGGGGTTGACCTTGCGAACTGAATCGTCTGACGCAAGATAAATTTCAGGCTCCAGGTCGTAGACATACTCAACGGCGGTGGAATAGCTTTCAAGGTCGCTTTCGCCGCTGTCTATATACTCTTTTAAGGAAGCAAGGTCGTTTGAATTCATCTCGGAAAATAGTGTAGACACGATTTCGGTTACTGAAATTTCAGCATCGTCTGAACCTGAATCTCCAACAGTTGAGGACATTGCCGCCATCAGCGATGTAAGGTCAAACTCAGAATTTGTAATCTGTAGTGGGTACTCAGAAAGCGTATCCTCTTCAATCGACTGAATGTATTCATTAACGCCGCTTGAAAGCGCAAGAATCAGCGCAATACCAATAATACCAATGCTTCCCGCAAAGGAAGTCATAATAGTTCTTCCCTTTTTGGTTCGCAGATTGTTGGCTGAAAGTCCAAGCGCTGTCAGGAAGGACATTGAGGAGTGCTTTTTCTTATTTTTTGGCATCTCTATTCCCCTCCTTCCTGTTCGGAAAGCGGATTTGAATCAGAAATCAGCTGACCGTCCTGTAGTCTTACAATACGGGTAGCGTACTGCTGCGCCAGATCGGGATTGTGAGTTACCATTACAACCAGTCGGTCTTTTGCAACCTCTTTTAACAGCTCCATCACCTGAATGCCTGTGTTGGTATCAAGCGCACCAGTCGGCTCATCAGCAAGCAAAATTTTAGGGTTGTTCGCCAATGCTCTTGCAATGGCTACTCGCTGCATCTGACCGCCTGAAAGCTGGTTTGGCTTTTTGTGAAGCTGATCGCCAAGTCCTACCTTTTCAAGCATCTGAGCGGCGTGTTCCTTTCGCTTTGCTCTTGAAACTCCCGAAAGAGTCAGTGCAAGCTCAACGTTTGCAAGCACCGATTGGTGTGTGATAAGGTTATAGCTTTGGAATACAAATCCAATAGAATGGTTTCGGTAAGTATCCCAGTCTCTGTCCTTGTATTTTTTGGTTGAAACGCCGTCGATGATAAGGTCGCCGCTGTCGTAACGGTCCAAACCACCGATTATATTTAAAAGCGTTGTTTTTCCAGAACCGCTTGAGCCAAGAATTGCGACAAATTCGCTTTCTCTGAAGCTGAGCGAAACTCCGTCTAATGCGTTTTGAATTATATCTCCGGTTTTGTATTGTTTGTGAATATCTTTGATTTGTAGCATAGCATTACCTTCCTTTTTGTACCACAATCACAGATCTGTTTGCTGCCGCCCCTAAGATTTTTCTCCTGTATTCTATTGTTGCTTTAAAGATTTTGCCTGACAGGTTTCCAACGGCGAAGTTTTAAGCATCTCTTTTAGCTCAGACATTAGCGTTTCCAGGGTTACCTTTTCCATTTCCGCCTTCATACCGTTTGAAGCCGCTACCATGTGAGGGTGCAGAATCTGATAGAAATTTTTACCTACCGGACAGGTGTCGCTTCCCTCGTACATATTAAAAATCTTATTTACGTCTTTGAGCTCAACAGATTCATAAATATCCCACAGAGTTATATCTTTTGGTTCTCTTGCTAAGTGTACGCCGCCGTTTTTCCCTGCCGAGGCTATCAGCAGTCCGCTATCTGAAAGATTGAGAAAAATATTTCTGACTGTGACTGGATTAGAACGTGTGCTTTCCGCAACAAGAGCGCTTGTTACACGCTTTCAGGAGATAAAACCGCTACGAACAACAACGAATGTACCGCCAATGGAAACCGTTTGCTTATCCGCATATAATCGCCCTCTTTCCGCTGTATAGTGTTTGTACAGAACAGTATAGCAGATTTTTCTGAAAAAATCAAATGTAACTCTTGACATTACATTTTAAAGGCTGTATAATGTAACCATAAAGATTACATTATGGAGGCGTTTTCTATGCAAACATCAGAAGCTATAGCAAGAAGAAAATCAACAAGGGATTTTGACCCTGACAAAACGGTTGCAGATGAAATTGTTGATACAATCGTAAAGGCAGGCTGTCAGGCTCCAATTGGCGCTGGCAAAAAGGACTCTCTTCATTTAACTGTATGCAGCAGCAGAGAAATTCTCGACGAAATAAATCAGACAACCGCCGCTGCTATGAAAATGGAACCGAGAGATTTCTTCTATAGCGCACCAGTTGTCATTTTTCTAAGCGCAAGCGAAAAACAAATGGCACCGGGAATTGAGTACGCAAATGCCGCTTGCGTTATTGAGAATATGCTACTTGCCGCAACAGACGCAGGAGTAGATAACATTTATCTTTGGGGCGGTGTACAGGCTCTGTCTAAGAATAAAGAGCTGTGTGATAAAATGGGTATTCCTGAAGGATTCAGACCTGTTTCTGCAGCTGCGCTGGGCTACAGCAAGAGTGGCGAAGCACAGCCGAGAAATATATCTGTTTCTATTGAAACGAACTATATTTAGAGAATGCTTGACGTATCAGGGCAATAGTTATGGAGGTTAGCTATGAATTTAAAGGAAGCAATGAGCGCACGGCACTCAGTTCGCAAGTATAAAAACGAACCGTTGGCGAAGGACTCGGTAGTTAAGCTTAACGAGCGAATTGAAGCTCAGAATCAGAAATTCGGCTTGAATATGCAGCTTGTTACGAACAACAAGGATTCAATGCCTGGCATTATAGCACTGCTTATGTCAAAGGGCGTCAGAAACTATATCATACTTGCGGGTCCTGATTCAGCAGATGTTGATGAAAAGCTGGGATACAGCAGCGCAGATTTAATGCTGTACGCACAAACGCTCGGCTTGAACACCTGGTGGATTGGAGGAATGTTCAGTCGCAAGGGCGCAAGGAAGAACTCAAATGCCGGTGACGACGCTAAAATCATCGGAGTAGTAGCAGTAGGCTATGGCGAAGAGCAAGGCGTTGCGCACAAGTCCAAAGCGGCAGCAGAAGTGTCATCCTATGAAGGCACTGCGCCACAATGGTTCAATGAAGGCGTTACATCCGCTCTATTAGCTCCAACGGCTATGAATAAGCAGGCTTTTTCGATAAAAGGCAAAGAGAATAAAGTCAGCATATCCTGCAACAACGGTTCATTTTCAGGCGCTGATCTTGGAATAGTCAAATACCACTTTGAGCTTGGCGCTGGTACGGACAACTTCACATGGATGTGATCACGCTAAAGATTTAAGCATTTAAACAATTGGCACCCACCGAAGGGAATTTACTCTCCGATGGGTGTTGCTGTATGTAATTTGGTTGACAGGAGGCTACTTAAAATGGAACAAGAACACATTCAGTTAAAGGAATATATGGCGAGAAGCAAAAAGACTGTTGCTGTAACGGGAGCTGGAATTTCATATCTTTACGGAATGAGAAGGCTAAAGCAGAGCGTTGGTATAATGAATGCGGGTCGGATATTTTCCCCTTCGTATATACGCAAAAACCCGGAAAAGTTTTATGCTACGATGAAGGACGCATTTCTTGACGCAACCTTTGTAAAGGGACCCAGCGCCGTTCACAGGCAGCTTGCAGAGCTTGAAAGGCAAGGAAAAATCTATGGGATTGTTACACAAAACCTTGACTGTCTGCATACTATTGCGGGGTCAAAAAATGTTGTGGAATTTCAAGGCAGCTTCAGAGATAACATCTGTATTGAATGCGAAAGCCGCTGCTATGATTATACAGTATGGAATCAGGGACATATGCCCTGCTGTGAAAAATGCGGCGCTCCTTTAATGCCGACCTGCTTTTTACGAAACAGCAGAGCCAGCGCTATCACTTCACACGAAAATATGGAAAAAGCTACTGATATGATTTCCGAATCGGACTTGGTTATTATAATTGGAACTACTGGCTTTCGCAGCGACGAGTATCTAAGTCGTATGAAAGATACTACTACTCTGGTTCAGATAAATCCGTCTGCAACTGAATTTGATAAAATTGCAAATCTGAATATTCGTGCCGACGCAGCCGAGGTATTCGATAAGGTAATGAATGGATAAAGGAGTGTAGGTATGAGTTTTTTCAAGAGCAGTCAAACAACAGACCAGATAGGCCAACTGGCCGCTTTTATTGACAGCAGTCACAATATCGTTGCAACTACAGGCGCAGGAATTTCTGTTGGAGGCGGAGGTGTAACGTATGGACAAATGCTGTTTTCCAATCGTGGCGCTGGCAGAATGAGAAGAAGCGGCGACAGTTACAGCTCCTTCCTGCCGACATATCTTGATAATATGTTTTCATATCAGCCGAGCTTCGGTCATTACGCTTTAAAGGAATTGGAGGATGAAGGAAAGCTTCTCGGAATTATCACCACAAATGTGGACTGTATGCACACAATAGCTGGTTCAAAAAATGTTGCTGAAATTCAAGGAAGCCTTCAGGTTAACTGCTGTGCCGACTGCGGACAGCATTACGACGGCTATGAAATCTGGAAGCAGGATGAGCTTCCACGCTGTAAATCCTGCGGAGGCGAAATACTCCCCTGGCCGCTGTACAGTCATATTGGATTATGGGAGGAAGATGTCCGCAAAGCAAGAGAATGGATTTCACAAGCAGATCTGATTCTTGCTATTGGAACTCGTGGAAACTACGGCGATGTATATTGGGGTTATCGAAACAGAGGAGCTGTAATTATACAGATAAATCCCGGTCGCACAGGCTTTGACAGCGTGGCTGCGCTTAACATTCGGGAGGATTGCGACGACGTATTTAAAAAGCTGAAAGAAAGGCGTGAAGAAAATGGCTAAGCAGGAAAATCTTTCCGAAGAGGAAAGGCTAAAGCAGTTAGCGGCTAAAATGCGCAACGCCGAATACGCAGGACTTTCCGAGGAAGAAATTCAGCAAAAAGAGCGGCAAAAGGAAATGAGGAAAAAGCAAAACATTGACGAGCTTAATGATACGCTGAGTATTCTTGATAGCGGATGCTACAAAAAAGGCAACAGAAGCATCAAGCTTCGCTATACAAAAGAGCAAATGCAAATAGCAGAAGTGTTTTTGCCTGACGACATCAAAGCTTTAAATGATACAGCAAAAGCTGGCAATGTTGATAACAAGCTACAAGCTTCTCCATGCTCTTTTAGCTGTGAAAACGCCGACGCTCTGGCTCTTGCGCAGAAAAAATACAATGCTTTAAAGAAAAACGGAGAGGAAAATCCTGAAATACTTCTGCTCAATTTAGCGAGCGCTACTCACCCGGGCGGTCACACAAGGCAAGGTGCAAGCGCGCAGGAGGAGGATCTTTGCCGAAGGACTTCGCTCCTGTTGTCTTTAGAGAGTGAAGCTGCGAAAAAGTATTACCAATATAACGAAGCGTTAAAAACACGAATGGGATCAGACGGCATTATATTGTCACCGAACGTAGAGGTTATTAAAAACACTTCCGAAACGCTTGATACGCCCTTCCCTGTTTCTATTATAAGCTGTGCTGCTCCGATGATTCGGCTGGGACTTGAGGGTATGTCACAGCAGGAATATGAAGCTATGCTTCTTAATCGCATTAACGGCATACTTCTGGTTGCGGCTTCTTGTGGATATCGTCATCTGATTCTGGGTGCTTTCGGGTGCGGCATATACGGAAACGACGCATCCGAAGTATCAGATTTATTTGAACGTGCCATACACAGCTTTAGCTTCAACGGAAAAGACAGCAGTCAGCTGTATGATTCTATTCAGTTTGCTGTGCTTTGCCGACCTAGCAAGGACTATAACTATAAAGAATTTTACAGGAATTTTGGGGGAGGAGGGTGAACAGCAAGCGGAAAGAGAAAAAAGAATGTTAAGATTTATTCTTAAATAGCAGGCAGTACGAGATTCTTCGCAAATAAAAATGTCAGATTTCAGTTCCCGCTATATCCGAATAAAGAAAGCAGCAGACAAAAGTGCCTGCTGCTATTTTAGTTTTCAGTATTCTGATGTTAGCCGTTTTACCAAAGTAGCTTAACGCCCTTTGCGTGGGAGTTGATAAGTCCAACGTCTGCGGTTGTAACTGAGCCGTCGCCGTTTACATCAGCAGCATCAAAGTCGTCGCCTGTGAGAGTTGTAACGCCCTTAGCATGGCTGTTTGCAAGACCTACATCTGCTGTTGTTACCTTTCCGTCGTTGTTTACGTCGCCTGGTAGTCTGTCGCTCTTAACAACTGTCTTCAGAACATTTCCGTTAGCATCTAAATATTCAACCGAACGAATAAGGAATACATAGTCGTCAGCGTCCTTCCATGACTGCGTGTAAGCGCTTATTGAATAGGTATCGCCTGAAACAAGCTCCGAGCTTAAATCAACAGTAATTGTAAGTGCTGTTGCGCCCTCAAGCTCGCTTTCGCCAGTAACGGTTGTCTTTGTTGTAACATCGTTTAAAGTCTCAATAACATTGAGTGATGTGTACTGGCTGAATGTAACGTCTGATGCGCAGTCGAATGTAATTCTGATGCTTGTTGCGCCTTCGATTTCAGAATCAACTGTTCCTGAATCAAGTGTTACCGCTCCGTCTGCCTTTGAGTAGTATATTACTGCAAGCGCCTCGTCCTTTGTGATAGCGTCTTCAATGTCTGGAGCTGGCTCTGCTTCGCCTTCATAAGCTTCCATAATTGCTGCAATAATTTCAGGCTGAGTTACCTTCTTTGTTGTTCTGTTAAAGAGTGCAAAGCCGTAAGTTCCGTTCCAGCCGTTATCCCAGTAAACTGGTACCATGCTCATGCTTCTTGCTGCCTTACAAACCTCGCTTGCAAACAAAGCTCTGCTTTCTGTGTTAGACTTGTCAATCGAGCCGTACTCGCCGATAACTACAGGATAGCCTTCGAGGACAAACTTCTTGTAGCACTTAACGAAATAGTCCTCAATAGTCTGAATTTCAGCGTCTGTTCCCCAGGTTGTAACGTCTGTCGACTCTTCGCCGCAGAAATCCCAAGGATTATAGTAGTGAACAGAAATCATAATTCTCTGCTCGTCCTCTGGAATGGATGAATCTCTGTATGTATCTGTTGGAATTTCAAAGCCGTAATCACCTGCTGTGTAGGTGATGTCGGTGTTCCAGCCAGGAACAAGCAACCAACGCTTAGCGTTATTTGAGCCTGTCTGACGAACTGTATCAACGAAAATCTGATTGTAGTCGTTGATGTTAGCGTAATACTCGTCGGATGGGCCATTGTAGTTGCCGTCATGTTCTTCGTTCATCGACTCGAAAATCAAGTGTTCATCGTAGTCCTTGAACCTGTTGGCAATCTGCTCCCAGACTGCAGCGTACTTTTTCTTGATTTCAACCTGCTCCTCTGCACTTTCAGCACAAAGCAACCAGCTTCCTGGAACAGAATAGTATCCGTCGCCGTGCATATTGATAATAACATACAAACCAATATCATAAGCGTAGTCAACTACTTCCTGAACTCTGTCAAGCCAATCTCCTTTGATTTCGTAATTTGAATCTGCATCGCCGATATAGTTAAGGTAAGAAACTGGAATTCTTACTGCGTTAAAGCCAGCGTCCTTAACCATCTGAAGAGTTTCCATTGTAATAGTAGGATTTCCCCATACAGTTTCGTTAGGAGTACCGTTGCTTGTAGCTTCAAGCTGATTTCCTAAGTTCCAGGCAGGTGACATTGCTTCAACAATTTCGTACTGATCCAGGTCGTCAAACGTATCTTCAGCAGAAACTGTGATAGGTGCAGTACAGATTGTTGTAACTGTGACAGCAGCTGCTAAAACGCTTGTGACAAGCCTTTTAAGAAAAAATCTCTTTTTCATCATTAAACCTCCATATATTAGTCTGAAAATTATCAGCTATTTGTTTAATAATACCATATAAAGCTCAATCTGTCAATCGCTTTTTGTGGGAATTGTTGACATTTGCGTTAAATATAGCAAAGAAAAAAGCGAGGAATTTTCACCTCGCTTTTGAGAATTTAAATTCAATGAAATTACTTTTTGAGTCCCCAGATGTCTCTTGCGTAGTCTTCAACAGAACGGTCAGCTGAGAAAATTCCTGCACCGGCAATATTAGCAAGCGACATTTGCTGCCACTTCTTCTGATCTCTGTACAATTCACTTGAAACGGACTGAGCGTGAGCGTAAGAATCGAAGTCAGCCAAAACCATATACGGGTCGCTGTACTTCAAGGAATTTGCAACCTCCTCAAAGGTGTTGCCGTTAATTCCGCCAGTCATTCTGTCAACTGCTGCACGGATAATTCCGTTTTCGTTATAATACTTTTCAGGGTGATAGCTGGACTTGCGTGCAACTACCTCTTCGGCAGTCATACCGAATGTGATAATGTTCTCGTCCCCTACTACCTCGTGAATTTCAACATTTGCGCCGTCCATAGTTCCTAAAGTAATAGCGCCGTTTAACATCTGCTTCATATTACCTGTTCCGGAAGCTTCTGTTCCAGCTAATGAAATCTGCTCGGAGATTTCACTTGCAGGCATAAGTATCTCAGAAAGCGATACGCAGTAATCCTCAAGGAATACAACTGAAAGCTTTTCGTTAATCTTCGGATTTTTCTTAAGCTCCTCGCCCAGCGACCAGATAAGCTTTATAATCTGCTTTGCAAGATAATATCCAGGAGCCGCCTTAGCTGTAAAGATATAAGTCTTTGGTGTAAAATCAGCGTCAGGATTTTCAAGCAGATAGTTGTACTCAGCTAAAATGTTCAGAACATTTAAGTGCTGACGCTTATATTCGTGAAGTCTTTTAACCTGAACGTCGAAAATTGAATCAACATTCAGAACCGTTCCGTACTGGTTCTTGACGTACTTCGCAAAGTTTGCTTTATTTTCCCTTTTAATATCGGCAAGAGCGTTTAAAACATCGTCGTCGTTTCTGAACATATTGAACTTTGAAAGCTCGGAAGCGTCCTTTAAGAAGCCATCGCCAATCTTTTCGCGGAGAAGATTCGTAAGTCCTTCATTAGACTGCAAAAGCCATCTTCTGAAAGCAATTCCGTTTGTTACGTTCTTGAACTTATTAGGTGTGTCAAGATACTCGTCGTGGAAAACGTCCTGCTTGATGATTTCTGAATGAATCTTTGCAACGCCGTTTACGGAATGTGAAGCGTGAACGCAAAGATTTGCCATTTTAACCTGATTGTTCTGAATGATAGACATTCTCGAAACTCTTGGCTCGTCGCCTGTTCTGTCCCACAAATCCTTGCAGTAACGATTGTTTATCTCAACGATAATTGAGAAAATTCTCGGAATAACCTGTCTTACAAGGTTGCAGTCCCACTTTTCAAGCGCTTCCGCCATTACTGTGTGGTTTGTATAAGCAAATGTGTTTGTAACGATATGCCAAGCCTTGTTCCACGAATAACCGCAGTCGTCCAAAAGTATTCTCATAAGCTCTGCAATAGCAAGAGTCGGATGAGTGTCGTTTACGTGAATTGCAACCTTCTCGTGAAGATTGTCAAGCGTTCCGTAGGTTCTCATATGCTTGTCGACAATATCGCCGACAGACGCAGCACACATAAAATACTGCTGGCGAAGTCTTAAAGATTTACCCTCTGCGTGGTTGTCGTTCGGGTACAAAACCTTGGAGATTGCCTGAGCCATAATATTCTGACCCAAAGCCTTGGAGTAGTCGCCCTTGTTAAACATATTCATATCAAACGACGGCGTTACAGCTCTCCAGAGTCTTAAAACTGAAACCGCTTCGCTGTCGTAACCAGCGACATACATATCAACCGGTACTGCGTTTACTGTTGAATAATTAACGTGGTTTACGCAGTGGTACTGGTCGTCCCAGTATTCTTCAAGCTCACCGTCAAAATGAACCTCGATAGCTCTGTCGTAGTTTTCAACAAGCCATGACTTGCCGCCTGGAAGCCAGTTATCAGGAAGCTCGGTCTGCCAGCCGTCTTCGAGCTTCTGCTTGAAAATTCCGAACTCATAGCAGATAGAATATCCCATTCCTGAGTATCCGTCTGTTGCAAGTCCGTCAAGATAGCAAGCAGCGAGACGTCCAAGTCCGCCGTTTCCAAGTCCAGCGTCAGGCTCACACTCGTAAATTCCTTCGATATTGATGCCGTACTTATCCAGAACGTCCTTTACCATATCGTTAATCATTAAATTGTAAAGATTCGTCTTAAGAGAACGACCCATCAGGAACTCCATTGACAAGTAATAAACCTGCTTTTTGCCTTCTGAATGAATCTTGTTTACAAACTTCCTTCTTTTATCCTTTAATAGCTTTACGATGATAGTTGTAATTGCTTCATAAATTTGCTTATCTGACGCTTTATCAATAGTTGTTCGGCTTAAGTCGCCAAGCGTATCAATAAGCTTTTCCTCAAATTCCTTTTCAGTGATTGGTGCGGGCACCGTTCCCTTTATCGGCTTCAGTGCTTTCTTCTTTGTAGTCTTTTTCGTGCTTCCGCTTTGAACTGTCATAATACTACCTCCATTTTAATATTTCATCCCAACTAAACTAATTGTACAGTAATATTGAACAAATGTCAAGGGGTGTTTATCTGCAAAACAACCAAAAAGAGCGGCATTTACAGGACTTTTACATTTGCTTTGGATTTTCTTGCAATCAGAAAATTGGTGGTGCTTTGCAACAAAAAGCGGACGCTTTAAAGCGTCCGCAAAAGGCATAAAGCCTTTACACCATACTATCCTCCCAGCAATCCGGGGCTTTGATTCCTAAAATCTTTAAAACGGTTGGCGCTACGTTTGCAAGTCCGTAGCTTCCGTCCTTGATTTCGTATTTTGTATCCTTATCGTAAATGATGAATGGAACTCTGTTGAGCGAGTGAGCAGTTCTTGTCTGAATCTCGCCCTTCTTGTTCTTTTCAAGCATTTCGTCAGCGTTTCCGTGATCAGCGGTAACAAGAAGCGTACAGTCGCATTCATCAACTACCTTGAGAAGTCTTGCGAGTCCGAGGTCAACCGCTTCAACGCCAATTATAGTAGCGTCCATATTTCCTGTATGTCCTACCATATCGCCGTTTGGATAATTGCATCTTAAGAAGCCGTACTTTCCTGACTTAATAGCTGCAATCAGGTCGTCTGTGACCTCAGCCGCCTTCATCCAGGGACGCTCGTCAAAGGAAACCTTATCCGATGGAATTTCTGTCCAGGTTTCAAGCTCCTCTGAGAACTTTTCACTTCTGTTTCCGTTCCAGAAATAGGTAACGTGGCCGAACTTCTGGGTTTCAGAAACAGCGTACTGATTAACTCCTGCGTTTACCAGAACCTCTGAAAGAGTGTTTGTAATTTCAGGAGGGCTTACAAGATACTTCTTCGGGAGGTTTAAATCTCCGTCGTATTGAAGCATTCCAGCGTATACGACGTCCGGTACAATCTCTCTGTCGAACTTGTCAAAGTCAGCGTCGTCAAACGCCATTGAAAGCTCTATAGCTCTGTCTCCTCTGAAGTTAAAGAGAACAACGCTGTCGCCGTCAACAATCTTACCAACAGGCTCGCCGTTTTCAGCAATTACAAATGCTGGCAGGTCCTGATCTATAATTCCGTCAGTTTCAGCTCTTGCAGTTTCAATAGCGATTGTCGCATTTTCAAACTGTCTTCCCTTTCCTGAAACGTGAGTATCCCAGCCGTTTTTAACCATTGCCCAGTCAGCCTGATACCTATCCATAGTGATTTTCATTCTTCCGCCGCCAGACGCAATTTTAGCGTCAAAGCTTGCATCATTAAGGCTACCCAGATGATTTTCAAGCTCGTCTACATATTGAAGCGCAGAGGTAGCCGGCACATCTCTTCCGTCAAGAAGAATATGACATCTTACCTTTGAAACGCCGTCCTCCTTTGCCTTTGTAATCATCTTTTCAAGGTGAGAAATGTTTGAGTGAACGTTTCCGTCAGACAAAAGTCCGATAAAATGCAATGTTGACGACTTTTCCTTGCAGTTGCCGACAACCTCACACCAGGTATCGCTTTCAAACATTTTTCCGCTTTCGATAGATTCATTTACAAGCTTTGCGCCCTGAGAATAAATCTGTCCGCAGCCTAAAGCGTTATGTCCGACCTCTGAGTTTCCCATATCGTCGTCTGTCGGAAGTCCGACAGCTCCGCCATGAGCCTTTAAAGAGGTATTCGGACAGGTTTTTAAAAGCTTGTCAAGAGTAGGTGTGTTAGCTTCGGTTACAGCGTCACCTAAGCCCGTAACTGAATATCCTACTCCGTCCATTACTACTAAAACAACAGGTTTCATACCAAATTTTATCCTTTCAAATGTAATTTAGCCGTTTACAGCTGCCTGAACTATAGTGTTAAAGTCAGCAGCCTTCAGGGAAGCTCCGCCGATAAGACCGCCGTCTACGTTTTCCTTGGAAAGAAGCTCTGCGCAGTTTCCAGCGTTCATAGAACCACCGTACTGAATTGTAACAGCCTGAGCTGTTTCTTCGTCGTAAAGCTTAGCGAGCGTTGCACGGATAAGAGCGCAAACCTCTTCAGCCTGATCAGCAGTAGCAGTTTTACCGGTTCCAATTGCCCATACAGGCTCGTAAGCGATAACAGTCTTCTTAACGTCCTCAGCAGGAATATCGTAAAGGTCAAGCTTGATCTGACGAGCGATAACCTCCTCAGTAATGCTGCACTCGCGCTCCCACAAAAGCTCGCCAACGCAAACGATTGGCTTCAAGCCTGCTGCAAGAGCAGCCTTTGTTCTCTTGTTTACAGTTTCATCAGTTTCAGCAAAATACTGTCTTCTTTCGCTATGTCCGATAACTACATATTCAACGCCAAGCTCAACAAGCATATCAGCTGAAATTTCGCCTGTATATGCTCCGCTCTTTTCAAAGTGAACATTCTCAGCTCCGATTTTAATGTTTGAACCCTCTGTTGCAGCGATTGCAGTTTCAAGGTTTGTAAAAGGTACGCAAGCTACAACCTCAACGTCTGCGTTTGCAACAAGCGGCTTGATTTCTTCTAAAAGCGCCTTGGCTTCAGGACGGGTCTTGTTCATCTTCCAGTTTCCGGCAATTATTGCCTTTCTTACACTCTTTTTCATAACAAATTCTCCTTGTCAAAAATTCAAAAAATTCAATGTTAAGGGATTGCCCGAAAAAGACAATCCCTGAATGCTTTTACTTATCGGCAATTACGTCGATTCCTGGCAATACCTTACCCTCAAGATACTCAAGAGAAGCTCCGCCGCCAGTTGAAATATGGCTCATCTTATCAGCAAAGCCTAAAGAAATTACAGCTGCAGCTGAATCACCGCCGCCGATGATTGTTGTAGCGTCTGTGTCAGCCAAGGACTTGGCAACAGCGATTGTACCCTTTGCCAAAACCGGGTTTTCAAATACGCCCATTGGTCCGTTCCAAACAACTGTCTTTGCACTCTTTACAGCTTCAGCATAAAGCTCTGCTGTCTTTGTTCCGATGTCAAGTCCCATCTTGTCAGCAGGAATATCCTCAACAACGCTGACCTCAATATCTCCGTCAATTGGATCAGGGAATGCGTCAGCAATAGTTGTATCAACCGGGAGCAAAAGCTTCTTGCCGTTAGCAGCAGCCTTTTCAATCATTTCCTTACAGTAGTCAAGCTTTGTATCGTCAACAAGAGAGGTTCCAACCTCTTTGCCCTGTGCCTTCAAGAATGTGTATGCCATTCCGCCGCCGATGATAAGAGTATCGCACTTTTCAATAAGATTTGAAATTACGTTCAGCTTGTCAGCTACCTTAGCGCCGCCTAAAATTGCAACGAAAGGTCTTACCGGGTCTTCAACAGCATTTCCTAAGAAGTTGATTTCCTTTTGCATCAGGTATCCTACAGCTGTTTCCTTGACAAACTTTGTAACTCCAGCAGTAGAAGCGTGAGCACGGTGTGCTGAACCGAAAGCGTCCATAACGAATACTTCGTTGTCAACCAAGTCTGCGAGCTCCTTAGCGAAGCCTTCTCCGTTCTTGGTTTCCTCAGCGCCTCTGAATCTTGTGTTTTCAAGAACAACAATTTCGCCGTCCTTCATTTCAGCAACTGCCTTCCTGGCGTTGTCGCCTACAACTACATCATCTTTAGCAAATGTAACGCTTGTGTTTACAAGCTCTGCCAGTCTGTTTGCAGCAGGAGCAAGTGAGAACTTATCCTCAGGGCCGTTCTTTGGCTTACCTAAATGTGAGCAAAGAACTACCTTTGCGCCGCTTTCAACCAGCTTATTGATAGTAGGAAGAGCTGCTGTGATTCTGTTGTCGTTAGTAATAACGCCGTCCTTCAGCGGTACGTTAAAGTCAACTCTGACTAAAACCTTCTTGCCCTTTACATCAATGTCTTCAACAGTAACCTTGTTTAAACCTGCCATTTTAAAAACCTCTCTTTTAATATATTTGACTCCGGAAACCGGACTCATGATTTGCAAGTTTTGCTAGATATATTGTATACCATTTTATGCCAAATTACAAGTGGATAAAAGGTATATTTTTCATAAAATACATTTAAATTCACTCGGATTTTCCCTTGATAACGACTCCCGCTACTCTATGTCCTGCGTTGCAGGCAACAGCAGCACCAACCTGAATATAATCAACAGGCGGATAGCCTACAGCCTTTTCCATAGCCTTTGCAATATCATTTTTCAGAGTTTCGTCGCTTCCCCAGATAATAACATAAGGTGTTTTAGGAATCATATCGTCCTTAGCAATCTCTAAAATTGTCGGAATTATTGCCTTTTCTCCCCTTACCTTTTTGAGAATTGAGGACACTCCGTGTGAAATTTTAAGAATCGGCTTCAAGCCTAAAAGCTCGCCTGCAAAAGCCGCAGCAGCTGAAATTCTTCCAGACTTCTTGGCGTACTTTAAATTGTAGCAGGCAAAAAGAACATAAGCGCTCTTTAACCAGTCGTTTATGAAGGCTATTATCTGCGTTGCAGGAACACCGTTATTCGCTTTGATTGCCGCCTGAACGACAGCATAGCCGTAAACGCCCGTATAATTATCGCTGTCTATAACGTGAATGTTAAGGTCTTGCTCCCGCTCTTTATACTTGCTGAAAAAATCCTTTTTCGCAACAACTGCGTTGTTGTAGGTAGCTGAGCCGTGCGAGGAAATCGTGACGTTTATAATATCGGTGATTTCCTTGTCCTGAGCTAACTCCTCGTAAGCTTCAAACCAGTCGAGCGTTGTAACCTGACTTGTAGCAGGTATTCCTTCATAAGCATCCATAACCTTGTAAAACTCAAAGTTATCAATATCAACTCTCGGAAGATAGCTCTTATCTCCTACCGCTACCTTAAACGGAACAATCTTAATTCCAAGCTCCTGCTCCTGCTCCCTTGATATATCGCAAGCAGCGTCGGTTAATATCACGGTTTTTCCCATATCGAATCTCCTTTACCAAGTATATTGCGTGAGCTTTCCCTCTCTCGTAAGGTCGGGAAAATCCCACTGCCTTAATATTTCATAAGTAGCTATTGCGACAGAATTTGAAAGATTTAAGCTTCTTAGCTCCGGGCGCATCGGTATTCTCACGCAGCTTTCTTTATTTTCATACAAAAGGCTTTCGGGAAGCCCCTTGTCCTCTCGTCCGAAAAGAATAAATGAGTTGTCAGGATAGCTTACATCGCTGTAAACGTTTGTGCCCTTTGTAGTAAAGTAATAAAAGCTGCCGCCCTTGTTCTTTTCAAAAAACTCGTCCAGATTATTGTACTCATAAATCTCCAGCTTATCCCAGTAATCAAGTCCTGCACGCTTTAAGTGCTTGTCGCTTATCTGAAAGCCGTAAGGCTTTATGAGGTGAAGCGCGGCGCCTGTCACAGCGCAGGTTCTTGAAATGTTGCCTGTGTTCTGCGGTATTTGCGGTTCAACCAGAACTATATTAAGTCTTTTCATAGCTTAAAGAGAAATCTTTGGAAGGTAGGATAAAATATCCTCCTTCATTCTTATACACTCTCGCCTTGCGGCTCTTGCGTATTCGGTTTCTTCGCATTCTTCCTTCTTGTAGGCACACATAACCGCTCTTGAGGAATTTACAACCGCTCCTAAACCGTTTGCATCAAACGCTTTTGAAACGCCTTCAGCTCCGCCGCCCTGTGCGCCGTAACCAGGAACTAAGAAAAATGTGTTCGGAAGCTTCGCTCTCATTTCAGCGAGCTGTTCAGGATAGGTTGCACCTACTACAGCACCGACTGAAGAATATCCGAGCTTACCTGGTGCTGTCGCTCCCCACTTTTCGCACATATCGCCCATTGTTTCATAAACAGTTTTGTCACCGATTTTAAGGTCCTGAAGCTCGCCGCTTGATTTATTTGAAGTCTTGACAAGGACGAAAATACCCTTGTCATTTTCACGGCAAAGCTTTAAAAGCGGCTCAATGCCATCAGTACCGAGGTAGCCGTTTACAGTCAAAGCATCTGTGCCGAAGGGAGTTATCTCCTCGTCGTCAACCATAACGCTACCCAAATGCGCCGTAGCATAAGCTTCCATTGTAGCTCCTATATCGTTACGCTTTGCGTCTGTGATGACAAACATTCCCTTCTTCTGAGCGTAGCTTATAGTTTTTGAAAGCGTTTTAACACCCTCGTAGCCGTACATTTCGTAATATGCAGCCTGCGGCTTGATAGCTGGAACTATGTCGCAGATTTCGTCGATTATTCCCTTGTTAAATTCCAGAATTGCTTTAGAAGCTCCCTTTAAAGTCTTTCCGTACTTTTTAAAAGCCTTCTTCTTTACATACTCAGGAACGTAATCAAGCTTCGGGTCAAGTCCTACTACGGTAGGATTCTGAGTTTTAATAATTTTTTCAATCAATCGGTCAAACGACATTTTCATTCTCCTTTATCAGAATTTTTGAAATCTATAGCGAGTAAACAATCTCGCCCTTTGAAACGGTCATTACAGCTCTGCCCTTCATATGCTCGCCTTTAAAGACGCTGTTTTTGCTTTTTGAATGAAGCTTATCCTTGTCTACCGTCCATTCAAGGTCAGTATCAACTACTGTAAAGTCTGCAGGATAGCCCTCGTCGATTTTAAGCTCGGGGAGTCCTGTAATGCTTCTTGGGTTTTTGCTCATTATCCGCTCAACATCCAAAAGACTTAGCTTTCCTGTATGGTAAAGCTTTGTCAAAACTGCTGCGAGCGACGTTTCAAGTCCGACTACTCCGTTCGGAGCTGTCAAAAAGTCAGCCTTTTCCTCAGCGGTATGCGGAGCGTGGTCGGTTACAATGCAATCAATTGTGCCGTCAATTACAGCTTGTTCAATCGCTTTGCGGTCGCTTTCTTCCCGAAGCGGCGGATTCATTCTGTAATCTGCATCACGCTTTAAGAGCTTATCATCTGTGAATGTAAAGTAGTGCGGCGCAGTTTCGCAGGTTACCTTCACGCCGTCGCGCTTTGCTGCTCTGATAATATTAACCGAGCCTTTGGTGGATACGTGGCAGATGTGAATCCTTGCGCCACAGCTTGCTGCAAGGGCAATTTCACGGGCGGTAATATAGTCCTCACTCGCTCTGTCCATTCCCTTGACACCTAAAGTGCGGGAAACCTCGCCCTTGTTTATAATTCCGCCGTTGATAATGTCGAGATCCTCGCAATGAGAGGTTACAAGCAAGCCGTTTGAAACGGATTTCTCAAGCGCCTGTCTCATAAGCTCAGCGTTTTTAACAGGTCTGCCGTCGTCGGAAATAACCTTGATTCCAAGAGTAAGGTACTTATCAAAATCGGCTAAGGCTTCGCCCTTCATACCCTTGGTTACGCAGGCGATAGGAACTATATCGATGCCTGTTTTATCAGCTTTATTCTGAATATAGCGGATGGTGTCCTCGTTGTCAACCACAGGAGTAGTGTTTGGCATACAGGCGACAGCTGTAAAACCGCCGGCTTTTGCAGCGTCTGCGCCAGTCAGAATATCCTCCTTGTGAGTTTGTCCAGGGTCACGAAAATGAACGTGCATATCGCAAAGTCCATTCAGAAGATAAAGCCTTCCCTCGCAGTCGATAATCTCAGCATCGGCTAAGTTTACGCTCTCGCCGACCGCTTTTATCAAGCTTCCTTCGGTGAGGACATTTGTTATTTTGCCGCTGGCAAGTCTTGCATTTTTAAACAGAAGTCTTTTCAAATTTCTATTCCTCAATTCCTAAAATGCCATAAGTTATGTCAAGCAAGCTGTCTTCGTCGCTTGCGTCTTCAACCGCATTAAGCTCAGAAATAAGCTCACTGCTCTCCATTGAAATTTCGCCGTCGTAAAGCTCGATATAAGCTAACAGGCGCTCGGCAATTTCAACCTTTGCGTTAGTGTTAGCCTGAGTCCATGTTGAATAGGTAAGTCCCTCAACCGCCTCCGTATTGACGCTTGTTTCCTCTGCAGATTCTGTTACTTCATCAGAACTTTCGTCATCTGAATCTGCGCTTTCTGAATCGGAGTCTGCTGAGTCTTCATCCAACAAATCGTCAGCAGATTCAGTTGTAGTTGTAGTAGTCGTGGTGGTTGTCGTTGTTTCTTTAACATACTCCTCGTCAACTGGAACCTCATCGCAAGCGCACATAACAGCCGCTAACGACAACGCACATAATGCCGCTAAAATTCTTTTCATTTTTACTCTCCCTTTTTTGTTTTAAAGCTACTTGGTTTCCAGAATAGCTCCTCTGTTTCCTGACGTTACGAGCGACGCATATCTTGCAAGATAGCCAGTCTTTATCTTTGGTTCTCTTGGCTGCCATTCAAGCGTTCTCTTTTTCATTTCTTCATCGGAAATTTTAACTTCAATCTTATTAGCTGGAATATCGATGCTGATAATATCTCCGTCACGTACCATAGCGATAGGGCCGCCAACTGCCGCTTCCGGAGAAATATGTCCGATAGCTGCTCCTCTTGTTGCGCCTGAAAATCTTCCGTCGGTAATAAGAGCTACTGTTGAGCCTAATCCCATACCCATAATAGCAGATGTAGGATTGAGCATTTCTCTCATTCCTGGTCCGCCCTTCGGGCCTTCATAACGGATTACAACAACGTCGCCGTCTGTGATCTTTCCGCCTAAAATAGCTTCCATTGCATCCTCTTCGCAGTCGAACACCTTGGCTGGTCCTTCGTGAGCGAGCATTTCAGGCGCTACTGCTGAACGCTTTACAACGCACGAATCAGGAGCTAAGTTACCACGAAGTACGGCAATTCCGCCAGTAGTAGAATACGGATTGTCAATCGGTCTGATGATTTCTGTATTCATATTCGGGCAGTTTTCAATGTTTTCTGCAACTGTCTTACCCGTACAGGTCAGGCAATCTGTATTTAAAAGATTCTTCTTGTTAAGCTCGTTCATAAGAGCGTAAACTCCGCCAGCCTCGTCAAGCTCCTCGATATAATGTCTTCCAGCTGGTGCTAAGTGACAAAGGTTTGGAGTTCTGTCGGAGATCTCGTTTGCAATGTCAAGGTTAATCTCAATTCCACATTCGTGTGCAATAGCAGGAAGGTGAAGCATTGAGTTTGTTGAACAGCCGAGCGCCATATCGCAGGCAAGCGCATTCATAAACGCCTTTTCTGTCATAATATCTCTTGGGCGGATGTCCTTCTTTACAAGCTCCATAATCTGCATACCTGTGTGCTTTGCAAGCTCAATTCTCTGAGAATAAACAGCAGGAATAGTTCCGTTGCCTTTAAGCGCCATTCCCAAAACCTCAGTCAGGCAGTTCATAGAATTTGCTGTATACATACCAGAGCAGGAACCACAGGTCGGACAGGTTTTAACCTCGTATTCACGAAGCTTGTCCTCGCTGATTTTTCCAGCGTTGAACTCGCCTACTGCTTCTGAAATGCTTGAAAATGATGTCTTTCTTCCGTCAACGTGACCTGCAAGCATCGGGCCACCCGAAACGAAAATTGTCGGAATATTAAGTCTTGCCGCCGCCATTAAAAGGCCTGGTACGTTTTTGTCGCAGTTTGGAACCATTACCAAAGCGTCGAAGGCGTGCGCCATAGCCATAGCCTCGGTAGAGTCAGCAATAAGGTCACGGGTTACAAGCGAGTATTTCATTCCCTGATGTCCCATAGCGATTCCGTCACAAACGGCAATTGCAGGGAAAACGATTGGAGTTCCGCCAGCCATAGCAACACCCAGCTTGACAGCGTCGACAACCTTGTCGATGTTCATATGACCAGGAACGATTTCATTGTAGGATGAAACGATTCCGACGAGCGGGCGCTCAACCTCTTCGTTTGTAAGTCCGAGCGCATGGTATAGCGCTCTGTGCGGAGCATTATTTACTCCCTCTTTAATGTAATTACTTTTCATTGTTCATTCTCCTTTTATTATTGTATCATATTTTTTGATTATTTCCCTTGCAACAGTTAAAGCTCCATGATTTCCGTCAACGGAAATTTGCGAGTTACGCTTGTATATCGGTCGTCGCTTTCGGTAAAGCTTATTAAGCTCGTCTTTTGTAGAGCTTTGAGCTATCGGGCGGTTTTTGTCGTCCTTGATTCGCATATAGCAGGTATTAAAGCGAACGTCGATATACACAACCACTCCTGCTTTCATAGCTTCCCTTGCGTTTTCATCACGTAAAAGCGCACCGCCACCAGTAGCTATAACGCCAGTCTTGTTTTTAAAAGACTTTATAACGTCCGTTTCAAGACTTCTGAAATAGTCCTCGCCGTTATCTTTGAAAATATCAGATATGCTTTTTTGCTCAAGGCTCACGATATAGTCGTCCATATCGGTAAACTCGCAACCCAGCTCGCTCGCCAGGCGTTTGCCGATTGTTGTTTTTCCTGAACCCATAAAGCCGCAAAGAAATATCGGCTTTGTAATTTTGCTTTCCATTATTTAAAATCCCGCTTTACGATTTCATTCATTTCGTCAATTATGCTGTCAATCTCTTCGTTTGTATACTCGTCGCCATCCCAGATTTTGTGAGCGGATACTGCCTGCCAGACGAGCATTGCCATTCCGCCAACCGCCTTTTTACCCTTCTCCTTTGCCTTTTTGACAAGAAGCGTTTCGCAAGGGTTATAAACGACGTCGAAAACAGCGTCGCACCTATCAATCACTTCATCCGAAACAGGGCACGCATTACTCTTCGGATACATTCCAACCGGACAAGCGTTTATAAGCAGGTCATAGTGCTTTGAAAGGTCTATCTGTGTATTCAGTACAATGCTTATCTTTGCATCAGGCTTTAAAGCCTTTATTTCCTTTTCAACCTGTACTGCCAGCGGCATATCGCTTTCAAGAACCGCAATATTAAGGCTTGCGCCTTCAAGAGCGGACTCTATCGCTATCATTCTTCCGACTCCGCCGCAGCCGACAAGCAAAACCTCTCCCGAAAGCTTTGCGCCCATAGCGTATACCGTTTGCAAAAATCCGTCACAGTCGGTGTTGTAGCCTGTAAGTACTCCGTTTTTATTGTCGACGCAGTTTACAGAATTATAACGCTTCGCCGACTCATCCAGCGAATCCAAATACTTTATTATTTCCACCTTATGGGGAATTGTTATATTGTAGCCGCACATCGAGTTTAAATAATCCGCCTTGTTTTCAAGCTCGCTTGCTGTAAGCTCTACAATTTCATACTCAAATTCCCTGCCACGAAGCTCAAACAGTCGCTTGTGTATTGGCGGCGACATTGTGTGCTTTAATGTTTCGCCTAAAATGGCATATTTTCTGCTCAATTTACTTCATCTCCGTTAAAGATTTATTGTAAGGCTTTTATCGCCCTTCTGAAAAGCTCTGTACTTAACTCCCGTCATTTCAAACATCTTGATGCTCGCTTTTACTCCGTCGGAGTCGGCATACTTATTGTCAAAGTAAATAACCTCTTTTATTCCGCTTTGAATTATCGCCTTGGCACATTCGTTACAAGGGAAAAGCGTAACGTAAATTCTTGAGCCGTCAAGCGATACCGCCTGCCTGTTTAAAATTGCGTTAAGCTCAGCGTGGCAAACGAACGGATACTTCGTTTCAAGAGGATTTCCCTCTCTTGCCCACGGCATTTCGTCGTCGTCGCAGCCTGTAGGCATTCCGTTGTAGCCTACCGAGATAATTTTATTCTCCTGGCTTACAATGCAAGCTCCAACCTGAGTGTTTGAATCCTTGCTTCGCATTGCTGAAAGCATAGCCACGCCCATAAAATATTCGTCCCATGATATATAATCGGTTCTTTTCATTTGTGTCACCGCCTAATCGCCAAAGTCGTCCGAATTTCCTCTGATGTAGTTTACTAAAAGTCGGTTCAAGTCCTTCTTCGCTATTATCGTTTCAAATTCAAAATCAAGGTCGGTAAGAGAATTGTTGCCGTAATTGTTTAAAAACTCCGAGAAGTAATCCTCGCCGTATTTTTTACAAAGCTTTTGGTACTTTTCCTTGCTTTGCTCGCAGATTTCAGTCAGGTCGTATTCGCCGAGAGCCCGAAATCCGTCTGCGGCAAGGTCGATATAATCGGCGTTCAAAGGCGACTCGTAAAACTTGTTAAAGCCGTTTAGTTCAAACTCGTCAATCAGCTTCTTTATCGAGTACACCATACCGCAGGGAGCTGGCAGACCTTTCAGAGTGTCGATTCGGCTATTACCTTCCTCTTCGCCGTCGTCCATTTTTCTGTTAATCCAGATACAGACGGCTTTTACAAGCTCGTCGCTTGAAATTTCATCAATCTGCTCGATGGTAAGGTATCTGTAATCTATCTCCTCGGCGCCCACATCCACCGACAGGCTTTTCATAAGCCTGTCAAGCTCCTCCTCGGATTCAGTCTTGTCCTTTAAGTCAAAAAGTCCCATAAAAGCTCCTACTTGCGCTTGTTAAGTCCTAAAAACGCCGCGCCTATAATTCCGGCATCATTACCCAGCGACGCTATAACTATCTCTGTATTCTTCTCAGAATTTCTCGTGTAAATATCTCTCTTTACAATTTCCTTGACAGGATTCAAAAGAGCGTCGCCCTCGTTACAAACTCCGCCGCCGATACACAAAACATTCGGCTGGAAAATGTTTATCATATTTGTAATTCCCAGAGCGAGGTAGCGGATATATCTTTCGCAAACCTCCTTTGCAACAGGACAGCCCTCTCTCATTGCCTGAAATGAAAGCTTACCAGAAACTTTTCCTTCCTCACGGCTCATTTTAGCCATCAGGCAGTCCGGACTAAGCTCGACCGCTTCCTTCGTCATACGGATAAGGCCTGTCGCTGATGAGAAAACCTCAAAGCAGCCCTTTCTTCCGCAGGTACATTCAGGTCCGTTAGGGTCGATTACTGTATGACCCAGCTCCGCTCCTGCAAAGTTAAAGCCTGAATAGATTTTTCCGTCGATTATAATTCCGCCGCCAACGCCAGTTCCTAAAGTAATACAAACAGCGTCACGGGCGTTCTTTGCAGAGCCTGCTAAATACTCTCCATAAGCCGCCGCATTGGCATCGTTTTCAATAAAGACAGGAACGTCAGTCATTTCCCTCATAGTCTTTACCATATCAAAATTGTAAAAGCCTAAATTACAGGAATACTCGATAATTCCGTCGTCACTGTTTGCGATTCCAGGAGTTCCTATTCCGATGCTCTGAATGTCGGAAATTGAAATTCCGCTGGCAACGGTCGCCTGCATAACGACTGCAACTATGTCCTTACAGATTTCCTCGCCCGGTCGTGGCGTTTTAGTCTTAGTAGACGCCTTTGAAAGGATGTTATACTTTTCGTCTACAACTCCCGCTACGATATTTGTTCCGCCAAGGTCTACTCCGATATAATACTTCATATTCATACCCGCTCTTCATTAAATTTTCAGGACGCTTTCCCCTTAAAATGTGTATGCGCCTAATTATTTTAAGTATATCATATCAGCTCTTCAAAGTCAACGTTTCTGAGACTCAAGAAACAAAAAAGCGGCCTTCACACAAAGTGTAAAAAGCCGCAAGTGTTTTACTTTTAAATTTCTGCTGTTACAAGGTCGCCCATTTCGCTGCAGGAAACGAGCTTGTTTCCTTCGGACATAATGTCGCCTGTGCGATATCCGTTATTAAGCACTTTATCTACTGCCGCCTCGATAGCATCAGCTTCTTTTGCCATATCGAACGAATATCTCAGCATCATAGCAACCGACAGAATCGTTGCAATAGGATTTGCTTTATTTTGTCCTGCAATGTCAGGAGCAGAGCCGTGAATAGGCTCGTAAAGTCCTAAGCTTCCTTCGCCGAGTGATGCTGACGGAATCATTCCGAGCGAGCCTGTTATCATTGAAGCTTCGTCTGACAAAATATCGCCGAACAGGTTTTCTGTTACGATAACGTCAAACTGAGCAGGATTGTGAACAAGCTGCATAGCGGTATTGTCAACCAGAATATCAGAAAACTCAACGTCAGGATATTCAGCTGCTACCTTATGAGTAACCTCTCTCCAGAGTCTTGAGGAATCAAGCACATTCGCCTTATCTACAGAGTGAACCTTGCTTCTTCTCTTTCTTGCCATATCGAAGGCTACTCTTGCGATTCTTTCGACCTCGTAATCTGAATACGCCATAGAGTCACAAGCTGTTTTAACTCCATTTTCGTCAACGTGAGTGTCACGCTTTCCAAAATATGCGCCGCCGATAAGCTCACGGACTATTACAAGGTCGAGTCCGTTTTCTGTAATTTCTTCCTTTAATGGGCAAGCTCCCTTCAGAGCAGGAATAAGCTTTGCAGGACGAATGTTAGCAAAAAGCTTGAGCGCTCCTCTGATTCCTAAAAGTCCGGCTTCAGGACGCTTGTCGCCTGGAAGCGTATCCCACTTAGGGCCGCCTACAGCTCCGAGCAGAACGCTATCGGAAGCCAAGCAAACGTCAACCGTTTCCTTTGGAAGCGGTTCGCCTGTAGCATCGATTGCGCAGCCGCCCATCAAAACGTCGGTATACTCAAATTTATGGCCGTACTTTTCGCCTACCTTATCAAGCACCTTCTGCGCTTCGGTTACAATTTCAGGTCCTATTCCGTCGCCCTTTATAACAGCTATTTTCTTTTCCATTTCTCTTAACCTCTCCTTTTGCCTTATAGCGTGTATCAGATGAACTTTACAGCAGTTCCGATTACCATTACCTCAGCAGCACCCTGTGCAATGGCGGAAGACGAATATCTGACACCTACTATAGCGTCAGCTCCCATTCTCTGAGCTTCGTCTACCATTCGCTGAGTTGCAATATCTCTGGCTTCGTTCATCATTTTAGTATAGCTTCCAAGCTCTCCGCCAACCATACTCTTAAAACCCTGTCCCATATCCTTGAACATATTCTTGGACTGGATTGTGCTTCCCTTAACCAGTGAAATTGGCTGATACTTCTGACTCCCTAAATTCTCAATTGAAAACAAATACATAAAAACCCTCCTATATTTTTTTGAACCGACTACTTTATAGAATTGAGCAGTCCGTTTTTGCTTATGATATTCTTTATAAATTCAGGGAATGGATTGCCCTGATAGGTTTTGCCTGTTGTCTTATCTGTGATAACGCCTGTATCGAAATCAATCTCAACCTCGTCGCCGTTCTGAATGCCGTCAGCAGCTTCAGGACATTCAAGAATAGGAAGTCCGATATTGATAGAATTCCTGTAAAAAATTCTCGCAAAGGTCTTGGCGATAACGCAGGAAATTCCACTCGCTTTAATAGCTATCGGAGCGTGCTCTCTTGACGAGCCGCAACCAAAGTTATGGTCGGCGACAATAATATCGCCTTCCTTTACGTTCTTTACAAAATCTACGTCTATATCCTCCATGCAATGTGATGCAAGCTCCTTGTGGTCGGAGGTATTCAAATAACGAGCAGGGATAATAACGTCAGTATCGACATTGTCGCCGTACTTATGAACTGTTCCGTTTACTTTCATTTATTCTTCCTCCTTACATAATCTCGCTCGGCTGAGAAATTTTACCTGTTACGGCACTTGCTGCTGCAACATACGGACTGCTGAGATAAACCTCGCTCTCGGGGTGACCCATTCTTCCGACGAAGTTTCTGTTGGTCGTAGCGACAGCTCTCTCGCCCTTTGCTAAAATTCCCATATGACCGCCAAGACAAGGGCCGCAGGTTGGAGTTGAAACAGCGCAGCCAGCATCGATAAATATCTTTAAAAGTCCCTCTTCCATTGCTGTGAGGTAAACCTTCTGAGTAGCAGGAATTACTATACAGCGAACATTTTCAGCAACCTTTTTGCCCTTCAGGACCTCAGCCGCCGCACGCATATCTTCAATTCTGCCGTTTGTGCATGAACCGATTACCACCTGATCAATCTTTATGTCGCCTATTTCGTCAAATGTCCTTGCGTTTTCTGGCAAATGAGGAAATGCAACTGTTGGCTTGATTTCGCTCAGGTTTATATCATAAACGCTTTCGTACTCAGCGTCGTCATCAGCGGTATAATATGTAAACTCGTCGGTTACTCTTCCCTTTACATATTCAAGCGTTACATCGTCAACTGCGAAGATTCCGTTTTTAGCTCCAGCTTCGATAGCCATATTTGCCATACAAAGCCTGTCCTCCATAGTGAGGTTACAAAGTCCGTCGCCTGAAAATTCCATTGATTTATACAGCGCACCGTCTACGCCGATTTTACCGATAATATGTAAGATGACATCCTTACCTGTTACGTACTTGTTAAGGCTTCCCGTCAGGTTAAACTTAATAGCGGCAGGAACCTTAAACCACGCCTTTCCTGTTGCCATTCCAGCAGCCATATCTGTTGAACCGACACCTGTTGAAAACGCTCCAAGCGCTCCATAAGTACAGGTGTGTGAATCTGCGCCGATTACACAGTCGCCTGGCTTTACAAGTCCTTTTTCTGGAAGAAGCGCGTGCTCAACTCCCATATCTCCGACGTCATAAAAGTTTACCACTCCAAGCTCGTTGCAGAAATCCCTGCACTGCTTACATTGAGCCGCAGCTTTAATATCCTTGTTCGGAGCGAAATGGTCCATTACCATTGAAATTTTAGTCTTGTCGAAAACTCCCGAAAATCCTGCCTTGTTAAACTCGTTAATTGCAACCGGGGACGTAATATCGTTTCCCAGTACCATATCAAGGTTTGCCATAATAAGCTCTCCAGCCTTGACAGACTCTACTCCTGCGTGAGCTGCCAGAACCTTCTGAGTCATTGTCATACCCATATTTTTACCTCTCCTTTCATTGCGCATCGCGAAAAAGCTATATTTTCACTTTTACTTAAAATAATTGTATCACAAATCACTGACATTTGCAAGTAGCAAAAACAAAACCACACTCTTGAAAAAGAATGTGGTCGTTTTGTTATGTAATAAAAATTACTCAGCCTCTGGTGCACCTACTGGGCAAGTAGCAGCGCAGGAACCGCAATCAATGCAAGCATCAGCGTCGATAACGTACTTTCCGTCGCCCTCAGAAATTGCACTTACAGGACAATCTGCAGCACAAGCGCCGCATGAAATACATTCATCTGAAATTTTGTATGCCATAAAATTACCCTCCTCCAAGAAATTTCAAAGGCTTTTGCCTTCTACTATATATAATAGCATATTTTTTGAAAAATGCAAGACGTATTTAAAAAATAAATGTTTTAACCATTTGCATATGCTAACTCGAAAAATTTGAGTAAAAAGCAATGCCCCTGCCAATCGGCAGAGGCAAAAGCACTTAAACCTAAACATTCTTTTCCTGATTTCCGCTTGAAAGCTCGAAGGCACCAGTATAAAGCTGATAATACTTACCCTTTTCGGCAATAAGCGCATCGTGGTTTCCACGCTCTATAATTCTTCCCAGATCCAGAACCATAATTACGTCTGAGTTCTGAATTGTTGAAAGTCTGTGAGCGATTACGAAGGTTGTTCTTCCGTACATCAGGCTGTCCATACCCTTCTGAACTATAATCTCAGTTCTTGTGTCGATTGAGGAGGTAGCCTCATCGAGAATCATTACAGGCGGGTCTGCAACAGCACATCGGGCGATTGACAGAAGCTGTCTTTGTCCTTGTGAAATTGAAGCTCCGTTATCTGTAAGCATTGTATTATAACCGTCAGGCAATCTTTCGATAAAGTCGTCGGCGTTTGCAAGCTTCGCAGCGGCGATACACTCCTCATCGGTAGCGTCAAGTCTTCCGTAACGGATGTTCTCCATAACAGTTCCCGTAAACAGGTTTGTATCCTGCAAAACCATTCCGAGCGAACGACGCAAATCAGCCTTTTTGATCTTGTTGATATTTATTCCGTCATATCTTATCTTTCCGTCTGCAATATCATAGAACCTGTTGATAAGGTTTGTGATGGTTGTCTTTCCTGCGCCCGTCGCTCCGACAAAGGCTATCTTTTCACCCGGTCTTGCGTAGATGCTTATATCGTGAAGGACTATCTTTTCAGGAACATAACCGAAGTCTACTCCGTCGAGAACTACGTCGCCCTCAAGCTTTGTATAGGTTATAGTTCCGTCGCCGTGTGGATGCTTCCACGCCCACATTTCAGTTCTTTCATCGCACTCTACAAGCTCACCGTTTTTATCGTACTTCGCATTTACAAGAGTTACGTAGCCGTCGTCGGTTTCGCTCTCCTCATTAAGAAGGTCGAAAATTCTCTGCGCTCCTGCAAGAGCCATAATAACCGAGTTCATCTGCTGTGAAATCTGGGTTATCGGCTGTGTAAAGCTCTTTGAAAGCTGCAGGAAGGAAACGATTGTACCAACTGTCATACCGCCTACTCCGAAGAATGCAAGCGCACCGCCGAAAATTGCAAGCAATACGTATTGCAAATTTCCTAAGTTTCCCATAATCGGCATCAGAATATTAGCGTACTTGTTAGCCTGATAAGCGTTTTCGCCCAGCTCTTCGTTGATTTTATCGAAGCCCTCTTCGTTCTTTTCCTCGTGGCAGAAAACCTTTACTACCTTTTGTCCGGTTATCATTTCCTCGATATAGCCGTTCATTTCACCGATTGATTTTTGCTGCAAAACAAAGTGCTTCGAGCTTTTTCCGCCGACATTTTTCATAACGAATACCATCAATACTACCGTTGCCAGAACGAAAAGTGTAAGCCATACATTTGTGCCTATCATAGCGACAAAGGTAACGATAATTGAAATTACCGAAGAAATAGCCTGCGGGATACTCTGTGAAATCATCTGTCTTAAAGTATCCGTATCGTTTGTGTAACGGCTCATTATATCACCGTGAAGGTGAGTATCGAAATATTTGATTGGCAGTGTTTGCATATGAGAGAACATTGAATCTCTCACGCTCTTTAAAATTCCCTGCGAGATAATTACCATCAGGAAATTGTAAAGCCAGCTCGCTAAAATTCCGACGATATATATTAGCGCCATTCTCATAAGCGCTTGTGCGAGCGGCGCAAAGCTTGGCGCAGATTCGCTCAGCATCGGAGTGATATAATCGTCGATAAGGCTTTGCAAAAATACCGAGGAAGCGGTAGTTGCAACAGCGCTGAGAATGATACAAATTACAACAACGCCAAAGTAAGCTCTGTTTTTCTTGCTGACCAACGAGAGAAGCGTCTTTATCGTCTTTCCCGTTCCTTTCATCTTGGGTCTTGGTCCCATTGGTCCTCTTGGTCCTGGTCCTGGCATTATTCAAGCCCTCCTTTCTGCTGAGAATAGTAAACCTCCTGGTAAATCTCATTTCTTGCTAAAAGCTCCTCATGAGTACCAAAGTCGTTTATTCTTCCTCCGTCGAGAACTATTATCTTGTCAGAATTCATAACTGAAGAAATTCTCTGTGCGATAATAAGCTTTGTTGTATCAGGAATTTCCTCAGCGAACGCCTTTCTGATAAGAGCGTCGGTCTTTGTATCAACGGCGCTTGTAGAGTCGTCAAGAATCAAAATCTTCGGCTTTTTAATAAGCGCTCTTGCTATACAAAGTCTTTGCTTCTGACCGCCTGATACGTTAGTACCGCCCTGCTCGATGTAGGTGTCGTAGCCGTCAGGGAATGTGCTTATAAACTCGTCAGCCTGTGAAAGCCTGCAAGCCTTCTCAATTTCCTCGTCTGTTGCGTCCTCCTTGCCCCAGCGAAGGTTATCCTTAATGGTTCCTGAGAACAGTACGTTTTTCTGCAAAACCATTGCAACCTCGCCTCGAAGAGCAGGAATATCGTACTCACGAACGTCCTTTCCGCCAACAAGTATTTCGCCCTCGGTCACATCGTAAAGTCTTGGGATAAGCTGTACAAACGTACTCTTTGCTGAACCTGTTCCACCGATAATACCAATCGTTTCACCAGCGTTGATTTTCAAGTTTATATCGCTTATACAGTTAGTTCCGCCCTTACCAGCATAGCTGAAGGATACGTTTTTAAATTCAATGCTGCCGTCTGTGATGTTGTAATCAGGATTTTCAGGGTCCTTGATGTCAGGAGTTTCTTCTAAAACCTCAACAATTCTCTTGATTGAAGCTCTTGACATAATTACCATTACGAAAATCATTGAAAGCATCATAAGGCTCATAAGAATCTGCATTGTGTAGGAAAACATACTTGTGAGCTGACCTGTTGTAAGATCGGCAGCGCCGCTGTTTACTATCATATTAGCTCCAAACCATGAAAGAGCTATCATACAGCCGTATACGCAAAGCATCATAACAGGCTGGTTGAATGCAAGCAGCTTTTCAGCCTTCGACTGAAGCTTATAAACCTCAGTTGAAACATTACCAAACTTTTCCTTTTCGTGTTCCTCTCTTACAAAGCTCTTGACTACGCGAATGCCGTGAAGGTTTTCACCAACTACGTTATTCAGCTTATCGTAGCCTTTGAATACCTTCTCAAATATCGGGTGAACCTTTAATGCCAGCGTAAATATTGTCACGCCTAAAATTGGTATTGCTACTAAGAAAATAAGCGAAAGCTTAGGACTGATAAGCGCTGTTGCAATTACTGAGAGGATAAGCATTACAGGTCCTCTTACAGCTGTTCTTATAACCATCATATATGCGTTCTGAACATTGGTTACGTCGGTTGTAAGTCTTGTTACAAGCGACGAAGTTGAAAACTTATCAATGTTCTTGAACGAATAGGTCTGGATGTTGTAAAACATATCATGTCGCATATTTTTAGCAAATCCAGCGGAAGCTTTCGCAGCGTATTTTCCTGAAAGCGTTCCGCAGCCAAGCGACAGCATACAAACCACAACAAGCACTATACCCATTTTTATGATATAGCTCATATTAGCTTCGTCGCTTCCCAGTCCGTTATCAATAAGCGCCGCCATTATAATAGGAATTATAACCTCAAGTATAACCTCGCCTGTTACAAATGCAGGAGCTAAAAGCGAAGCTCGCTTATATTCTCTAACGCATTTCAATAATCTTTTTATCATGTTCTCTTCTATCTCCCTCTCTTATAGTTTCTTTTTCGGCGTTTTCGCCGACCTTTCTCAGCACCTTCAGAAACACCTCAAGCTCGTCGGGGTCAATTCCCTCCTGAAGCGCTCTTTCCTGTGCCAACATATCCTCTTCGGCAATTTCGTGAAGCTCAAGCGCCGCATCCGTCAGAACAAGCTTTTTAAGCCTTGCATCCCCTTCAACGCTTTGCCGGACGATAAGACCCTGCTCCTCCATATTGCTGAGCATTTTTGAAATGGAGGATTTTCTTATTGAAAATTCCTTCTCAATGTCCTTCTGATAGACATCTCCCTTGCTATGAGCAAGGTAGCCGATTACCCAGCCGTTTGTCTTTCCGAGCTTCTGGTCCAAAAGCTTGTGACCCTTCGAGGATGTAACCATTCTATGTACCGTGTGGGAAACTCTACTTAGCTCCCTACCGATAAAATGGCTCGTTTCCTCATTGAAATGGTCCTTGTCATCACTCATACATATTCCTCCCTTCAATAAAACCGTTATCCCATATAAAGATTGTTCGCTTTGAAACTGTTTCGTTTCTAACAATATAGCACATAAAAAAATAAATGTCAAGGGGATTTTTGCATTTTTTTCAAGTTTGTGCTAAACTATTAAAAAGAGTGAAAATGAGGTGAAACTTTTATGAATTATAGCAAAGAGCTGGAGGGTATTATAGCGAGCATTGGCGACAAAAAGCCTGCTCTTTTTCTGCACGCCTGCTGTGCTCCCTGTTCAAGCTATGTTCTGGAATATTTAAGCTCACATTTTGATATAACGCTGTTTTTTTACAACCCGAACATTTCTCCCGCCGAGGAATACAACAAGCGGCTGGATGAGCTAAAGCGGCTTGTCAAGGAGATGGAACTTGACATAAAAATCATAGAAGGAGAATATAACCCGGACGAGTTTTTTGAAATTGCAAAGGGACTTGAAAATCTTCCTGAAGGCGGCGAGCGTTGTAAAAAATGCTACAGGCTACGGATTCAGAAGACAGCGCAGCTTGCAAATAGTCTGGGATGCGATTACTTTTGCACAACTCTTTCAATAAGTCCTTACAAAAACGCTGAATGGATAAACGAGATTGGCAATACTTTGGCGAGCGAGCTTGACGTTAAATTCCTGCCCAGCGATTTTAAAAAGAAAAACGGCTACAAGCGGAGCATTGAGCTTTCAAAGGAATATAATTTGTACAGACAAAATTTCTGCGGCTGTGTATTTTCAAAAAAACAAGCGGAAGAAAAAACAAGCACGAAGGTTAATTAAAGCCTTCGTGCTTGTTTATTACTGTTGTTTTAAAATTGCTTTAGCACATCGTGATGTCCAACATCTACCAAAATTATCATTTTATCGCCCTCGTAATACCAAATAATACGAATATCCATATTTACGCTGCACTCGAACAAATTTGATATGCCCTGTATTCGTTTTGTTCTAAGTGACGGGTGAGAAGGGTTTTCGGCTAGTAACTTCAATTTGTTTTTGAGCTGTTTCTTCTCCTGCTCAGTAAGGCGTTTAAAATGCTTTTGAAAACGTGGCGTAAAGGTAAACTGATACGCCATTATTTCTCCTCCAGCTTATCAAACAAAGCGTCGACGCTATCAAAGACAGGCTGCTTGCCTGAAGCTATGTTCGCCTTGACCTCGCCGATTTCTTCCCTGAGGTCATTTAAATACTTTTTCGGATAGACAACCACCGGCATAATGCAAATTGAACCGTCCTTCTCAAAAATATCCAGCTTGTCGCCCTCAGACAATCCGAGCTTTAAAATAATGTCTTTTGGAATTGTTACTTGTGCCTTTTTACGCAATTCAGCCAGCATAATATCATCTCCTTGCAGATTCGCAGAGTTGGAAAGTAGTAAATTCCAACTTTCTTACTTATATTGTACGCTGACTTTTATATTTTTTCAAGTGCCTTTTAAAAGTTTACAGATTATTCACAGACTATTCTTCCTCGCTGTCCTTCATGCAAAGCACCATAACTGCCTTTTGTGCGTGAAGTCTGTTTTCTGCTTCCTCAAAGATTTCATCAGCGTGAGCTTCAAAAACCTCGTTGGTGATTTCTTCTCCTCTGTGAGCTGGCAAGCAATGCTGAACCATACAATCAGCGTTTGCAACGCTCATCAGCTCATCGTTTACCTGATAGCCGTCAAATGCAATCTTGCGCTTTGCGGTTTCCTCTTCCTGTCCCATAGAAGTCCAGACGTCTGTGAAAATAACGTCTGCGCCCTTTGCAGCTTCAAGCGGAATATCTGTCATACTGAACTTGTCAGCATACTGCTTTGTAAACTCCAGGACTGAATCGTCAGGCTGATAATCCTTCGGGCAAGCGACCGAAACTTCCATTCCTACCTTCAGACCGCCGACAATAAGCGAATTAGCCATATTATTTCCGTCGCCGATATAGCACATTTTAAGTCCATCGAAGCGACCCTTGAACTCCCTTATGGTCATAAGGTCGGCAAGCACCTGACATGGGTGGCAGAAATCAGTCAGTCCGTTGATTACTGGAATTGAGCCGTACTCGGCTAAGTCCTCGACTTCCTTTTGCTCAAAGGTTCTTATCATAATTCCGTCGATGTAGCGTGAGAGAACTCTCGCTGTGTCCTGAACAGGCTCGCCTCTTCCGATCTGTAAATCCCTGTTTGAAAGAAACAGTGCCTGACCGCCGAGCTGATACATTCCCGTTTCAAAAGAAACTCTGGTTCTGGTTGACGACTTCTGGAAAATCATACCTAACGTTTTTCCTTTTAAAACGTGATGCTCGATGCCGTTTTTGTTTTCGTACTTAAGCTGGTCGGCAAGATTTAATATTTCAATAATCTCTTCCCTTGAGAGATCCAGCATTTTCAGTAAATTCTTCATTGTTATTATC
>JAJQIH010000005.1 GCA_021199305.1 Ruminococcus sp. | reverse complement strand
GCGGCGGCTCAAAATTATTGAAAAAAAGTCTTGACATCTCAGGTGATGTTTGTTATAATAATAAAGCTGTATTTTTGGCTATGAGTTATTAGCTCAGTTGGCAGAGCATTTGACTTTTAATCAAAGGGTCCGGGGTTCGAATCCCCGATAGCTCACCATTAAGCCCCATTCGATTACGAATGGGGCTTGATTTTTTATGTTCTTTTAATTGTGAGAAGCTCAGGAGCGTTTCTTCAGGCGTTTGCCTTTTTACTTCTTTTATGGATATACATATTCGTGTCCGCTTCGCTGCAAAGCTCGTCAAGGTATTCGGCAGTATAGTTTTTGCAAATTGCATAGCCAAAGCTTTCGCTCAGGTCGTATTTAACCTGATTTTCTTCTCCTCGGCGAGAAATTTCTTTCTCCAGCCGCTTGCCAAACTGTTCAGCTGCCGCTTCGTCGTAACCGATTCCGAAGAGTAAGAACTCATCGCCGCCGTATCTGCAAACAATATCCTGTTCGCCCTTTACTTCGTTAAGACTTTCGGCAATCAACAGCAGCGCTTCATCTCCTGCTGCATGGCCAAAGCCGTCGTTTATACCCTTCATATCGTCGAGGTCCAGCAAAAACAGCATAACCGGCAAATTGTTCTCAGTGATGTAATCTATTTTCCCTGCCTGTTCAGTAAACAAGCCACGTCTGTTAAAGAGCATTGTGAGCGAATCTCTGTTGTATAGATCTTCTAAAACGTCAGTATAACGCTTTGCCTTTATCTGCTCAAGAACATTGTTGTGAGAAATTGCAATATAGCTTACCCACGAATTGTACATAGCGGAGTTTCCGCTTTCTAAATCTCCGCGTACCTCACAAGCGACATATCCAAAGGTTCTGGACAGAAAATGAATTGGCACGAAATAATATTCCCTGCTGTCGTCGCCGCTTGCAAACATATCGGGCAGCATTTCATGCTTTTTAAATACCTCAGGCTCACAAATTTTACCGTTTTTGTAAATTATCTTTGCGCAAATATCGTCTGAAAGCTGAGCCTTTGAAGGAACTGAATAATTCTCCAGAAAGCTATCATAGCGTTCATAGCTGAGCGTATATTCCAGACTGTAGCAAAGGTAAATTGACTTTGTCTGTATTTCATTTACATAATGCTCAAGCGTTTTAAAATAGGATTCAATATCTTCGCAGGTTGAAAGCTCGGTAGACATTTTTACAAAATACGAGTTCATATAATTCCTTCTGTAAAGGTCTACGCTTAAATTCCTGGAAATTTTATTTCTTATCGTTCTCTCATCAGAAACACACTCGCAGGAGCCAAAAAAGCTGGGATCTGATACAATCGCATATTTTTTCTCAACGTCATTATCATCACTTGGATTTTGTAAATAATCAAGCACAGCTTCGAGCGTCTTGCCGCCTAGTTCCTGATACGGCACCTCTACAGTTGTAATTGCAGGCTGATGCAAAAGATTGGTAATAATTCCGTCAAAGCCTGTTACATAAACATCCTCAGGAACGGTGTATCCTCTTCTTTCAAGCTCGTAGCAAATTCCAAGTGCCATAGAATCGTTCGCACAGACGAAGGCTTCAGGGAGCTTTCCGCCGTTATCCAAGTATTTTGCAAGCTCTCTTTTTGCGGCGCCGTCATAAAACTCGCCCCAGAGACACCTGTCAATATCAAACTCCATACCGTGGTCGGCAAGGGATTTTTTAAACTGCGTGAGCTTTTCCGAGCAATACGGCTTATCCTTAACGCCGCCGACATACATTAAATTCTTCAGTCCGTGAACGTCTATAAGGTGGTCAACCAGTCTTTTGTAGGCAGGCACGTTATTTATAAGAATATTTTTGCAGCCCTCACAGGCTACGTCCATTGCAAAAACAGGCGTACCGCTTTCATTCGCTCTTTTTACCAAAGCTAAAAGCACGTCCATACAGCGCAGAAAATTATTAGGAATTACAATAAGAGCATCAAACACATCGAAATTTATCAGCGAGAAAATTTCGTTCTCTGCGTCCTCAACCTCTTTTAAACCTATATCTGCATTAAACGCCGAAAAGTAAGCTACAGTTACATTTTTAAGACTTTTGAGCTTTCTGGATATTCCGACGCACATTTTTCCTTGATACTCGTCGTTTATTCCAGAAAAAGCTACTGCAATATTTATTCTCTTGTCCATAACTGCACCTCCTTATTAAGCTTTTCGGTAAATGCTATTAAACATTATTCCATTGTTTATCAGTATACCATATCTGACGGGATTTTGCAACACCGAAAACTTAAAGCTGTGTGAAAATTAAATCACGTGATAAACACCGACATTAGGCAGTTTGCGATTTTTGGTCTTGACATTATTATCTATATTAGATATAATAAAGATTAACAATGCTCGTCCGTTAGTCGGGCAATTGAAAGGATGGGTAAACTTATGAAGCTTACAGGCTCAGATATAATACTTGAGTGCTTGCTTGAACAGGGAGTTGACACAATTTTTGGTTATCCCGGAGGTTCTGTGCTTAACATTTACGACGCAATTTACAAGTACAGAGATAAAATCAGGCACATAATAACAGCTCACGAGCAGCACGCTTGCCACGCAGCAGACGGCTATTCAAGAACAACTGGCAAAACTGGAGTTGTTTTGGCTACCAGCGGCCCTGGAGCTACTAACCTTATAACAGGAATTGCTACAGCTTATATGGATTCTATTCCGCTTGTTGCAATTACAGGAAATGTCGGCACTTCCCTTTTGGGACTTGACTCATTTCAGGAGGTAGACATTTGCGGAATTACAATGCCAATAACCAAGCACAATTACATTGTAAAGGACGTAACCAAGCTTGCTGATACTATTCGTGAAGCGTTTTATATTGCAAATCACGGAAGAAAGGGCCCTGTTCTTATTGATATTCCAAAGGATATTTCAGCAGCAGTTTGCGAATACGAGCGTAAGAAGCCTAAGAAAATCGTTTTTCACAATCCTGACGGCATAAACGAGCAGATTAAACAAGCTGTAACGCTTATTGAAAATGCAAAGAAGCCGTTTATATATGCTGGCGGAGGGGTTGTTTCCTGCGACGCTTGCGAGGAGCTTGCAACGCTTGTTGAAAAGGTTGACGCGCCAATTTCCCTTTCGCTTATGGGACAATGCGCTTATGACAACACCAAAAAGAACTATACAGGTATGCTTGGTATGCACGGAACAAAGACAAGCTCTCTTGCTCTTTCAGAGTGCGACCTGTTCATAGTTATAGGCTCTCGTTTTTCAGACAGAGTTATTTGCAATCCGTCTACTTTTGCCAAGGGCAAGAAGATTTTACACATTGAAATTGACCCTGCGGAAATTGGTAAAAACATCGAGCCTACATATACGGTAAACGGCGATATAAAGTACATCTTAGCTAAGCTTAATTCCTTGCTTAAAAACCAGAGTCACCAGGACTGGCTGGAGCAAATTTACAGCTGGCAGGAGGAATATCCTCTCACTATGAAGCCTATCGAGGACGAAAACGAAGTTCTCCCCTGCGACGTTATCAGAACGCTTGATAAACTCACGGACGGCAAGGCTATCATTACGACAGAAGTTGGTCAGCATCAGATGTGGGCGGCACAGTTTTACAACTTCACCGAGCCCAGACAATTTGCTTCGAGCGGCGGACTTGGTACGATGGGCTACGGCTTAGGCGCAGCTATGGGTTCTCAGGTTGGAAATCCTGACAAAAAGGTAATAAACATTGCTGGCGACGGAAGCTTTTATATGAATCTTCAGGAGCTTTCTTCACTCAAAAAGCACAATATACCAGTAATTGAGCTTGTATTTTCAAACAGCGTTCTGGGTATGGTAAGACAATGGCAAAGACTCTTTTACGACAAACATTTCTCAGAAACTACCATTGAGCGACCGACTGATTTTATGAAGCTTGCAGAAGCGTTTGGCATCAAGGGAATTACAATTTCTACAAGCGATGAAATTGAGCCGAAGCTTAAGGAAGCACTTGAGTGCGGCGAGCCTTGTCTTGTAAATGTTATCATAAACAAGGATCACAATGTTTTACCAATGGTTCCGGCAGGAGCTGACGTAAACGAGCCGATTATGGAAATTGAAATTGACTGATTTATAAAAAGCAAAAACCTCTTGTGTGAAATTCACGCAGGAGGTTTTTTAATATCAGCACAAAAAATATGCTCTCACTTAAAAGCGAGAGCATATATTATTCTGACTTGAATTAGTCCTTAGTTGCTGTAACAACGCCTGAACCTACTGTTCTACCACCTTCACGGATAGCGAAACGAAGTCCAACTTCGATAGCGATAGGAGTGATAAGCTCAACGTCCATAACTACGTTATCACCAGGCATACACATTTCCTTGTCAGCAGGAAGTGTAATAACACCAGTAACGTCTGTTGTTCTGAAATAGAACTGTGGTCTGTAGTTGTTGAAGAAAGGTGTATGTCTTCCGCCCTCTTCCTTCTTAAGAACGTAAACCTGACCTGTGAACTTTGTCAGTGGGTGAATTGAACCTGGCTTACAGAGAACCTGTCCTCTTTCGATTTCATTTCTCTGAACACCTCTGAGAAGTGCACCAATGTTATCTCCAGCCTCAGCGTAATCAAGAATCTTTCTGAACATCTCGATACCTGTAACAACTGTCTTAGCTCTTTCCTCTGTAAGACCGATAATCTCAACTTCGTCACCAGTCTTGAGCTGTCCTCTTTCTACTCTACCAGTAGCAACTGTTCCACGACCTGTGATTGTGAAAACGTCCTCAACAGGCATAAGGAACGGAAGATCTGAAGCTCTGTCAGGTGTTGGGATATACTCGTCAACAGCGTCCATGAGTTCAAGAATTGGCTGATATGCTGGATCTGAAAGATCATCTGGAGCCTCAAGAGCTGCAAGAGCAGAACCCTTGATGATTGGTGTGTCGTCGCCAGGGAAATCATAAGAGTTAAGAAGCTCTCTGATGTCCATTTCAACGAGTTCGAGAAGCTCTTCGTCGTCAACCTGATCAGCCTTGTTCATAAATACTACGATGTATGGAACGCCAACCTGACGAGCAAGAAGCAAGTGCTCTCTTGTCTGAGCCATTGGTCCGTCAGAAGAAGCAACAACAAGGATAGCACCGTCCATCTGAGCTGCACCTGTGATCATGTTCTTAACATAGTCAGCGTGTCCCGGGCAGTCAACGTGTGCGTAGTGACGCTTGTCTGTTTCGTACTCAACGTGAGCTGTATTGATTGTAATACCACGCTCTCTCTCTTCTGGAGCCTTGTCGATCATATCGTAAGCCTCATACTTTGCCTGACCCTTCATAGCGAGTGTCTTTGTGATAGCAGCAGTAAGAGTTGTCTTACCGTGGTCAACGTGTCCGATAGTACCAATGTTTACGTGTGGTTTGGTTCTTTCAAATTTTTCCTTTGCCATTTGGAATTTCCTCCCTTTGATAAAAAGATTTTTGTCAATTACTTGTCGAATAAAATTACAAAAATATTATAACAAACATCCGCAAAAATTGCAAGCCTTTTTTCGCAATAATTATTGGTTTTCCTTGCTTCTGTTTGACATAATTTTTTCTGCGATTGATTTTGGAACCTCAATATAGCTGTGCGGCTCCATTGAATACTGTCCTCTGCCCTGCGTCTTTGAACGAAGGTCGTTTGAGTATCCGAACATTTCAGAAAGCGGAACGAGTGCGTCAACCTGAGCTGTACCCATTCTGATTTCCTGTCCCATAATTTGTCCACGTCTGGAGTTTAAGTCGCCGATAGCGGTTCCCATATGCTCCTCAGGAACAATTACAGTTACCTTCATAATAGGCTCGAGTATTACAGGGTTAGCCTTCTTCATAGCCTCCTTGAATGCCATAGATCCGGCAATCTTAAATGCCATTTCAGACGAGTCAACCTCGTGATACGAACCGTCGTAAAGCTTAACCTTAACGTCTACTACAGGGTAACCAGCCAGAACGCCTGCTTCCATAGCGCCTCTGATACCAGCGTCAACGGCAGGAATGTATTCCTTAGGAATAGCTCCGCCGACAATAGCGTTTGTAAACTCGTAGCCCTTACCGCTTTCATTAGGCTCAACTTCAATCTTAACATGACCGTACTGACCTTTACCACCAGACTGTCTTGCATACTTGTGGTCAACGTTAGTAGCAGATCTGATTGTTTCCTTATAAGCTACCTGAGGTGCGCCGACGTTAGCTTCTACCTTGAATTCACGAAGAAGTCTGTCAACAATAATCTCAAGGTGAAGCTCACCCATACCAGCGATAATTGTCTGTCCTGTTTCTTCATCGGTATAAGTCTTGAATGTTGGGTCCTCTTCAGCAAGCTTTGATAAAGCAATACCCATTTTTTCCTGTCCTGCTTTAGTCTTAGGCTCGATAGCGAGCTGAATAACAGGCTCAGGGAATTCCATTGACTCAAGTATAATAGGATGCTTTTCATCGCAAAGAGTATCACCGGTTGTTGTGTTCTTAAGGCCAACTGCTGCTGCGATATCTCCAGCGTATACCTCGTCAATGTCTTTTCTTTCGTTTGAGTGCATCTGAAGGATTCTACCGATTCTCTCACGGTCGTCCTTTGAAGCGTTGTAAACGGAAGAACCCTTTGACAAAACTCCTGAGTAAACTCTGAAGTAGCAAAGCTTTCCAACGAATGGGTCGGTAGCAATCTTGAATGCCAGAGCTGAGAATGGCTCATCGTCTGATGAAGGTCTTTCCTCTTCCTCGCCAGTTTCAGGGTTTACACCCTTGATGTGAGGAACATCAAGAGGCGACGGCATATAATCAACTATTGCGTCAAGAAGCTTCTGAACTCCCTTGTTTCTGTAAGAAGTTCCGCATACAACAGGTACCATAGTGTTAGCAATGGTAGACTTTCTGATGCATTTCTTTATCTCATCAATTGTAATCTCTTCGCCGGCGAAATACTTTTCCATAATTTCGTCGTCCTGCTCGGCAACGTGCTCCATCAGCGCTTCGTGATATTCCTCAGCCTTTTCCTTCATATCCTCAGGAATTTCTTCAACTCTGATGTCCTTTCCGAGATCATCATAATAAACATACGCTTTCATTTCAATAAGGTCGATGACACCCTTGAATTCGTCCTCAGCACCGATTGGAAGCTGAATAGGAACAGCGTTTGTCTTTAATCTGTTGTGAAGCATATTCAGTACGTTGTAAAAATCAGCTCCCATAATGTCCATCTTATTTACATAAACCATTCTAGGAACCTGATACTTGTCTGCCTGTCTCCAAACAGTTTCAGTTTGTGGCTCAACTCCGCCCTTGGCACATAAAACTGTAACAGATCCGTCGAGAACTCTTAAAGATCTCTCAACCTCAACTGTAAAGTCAACGTGTCCCGGTGTGTCGATGATGTTAATTCTGTGCTTGTTCCAAAATGCGGTTGTAGCAGCAGAAGTGATTGTGATACCCCTCTCCTTCTCTTGCTCCATCCAGTCCATTGTAGAAGCGCCGTCATGCGTTTCACCGATTTTATAGTTAATACCAGTATAGAACAGAATACGCTCGGTTGTTGTTGTTTTACCAGCGTCAATATGAGCCATGATACCAATATTTCTGGTATCCTCTAATGAGCAATTTCTTGCCATAAATTATTCCTCCTACACTAAATTACCATCTATAATGCGCGAAAGCCTTATTAGCCTCTGCCATCTTATGGGTATCGTCTCTCTTCTTGCAAGCTCCACCAACGCCGTTAAGCGCATCCATAATTTCAGCAGCAAGCCTTTCTTTCATTGTTGCTTCGTGTCTTTCTCTTGAATACTTTGTCAACCATCTCAAGCCCAATGTCTGACGTCTTGCAGGACGAACCTCCATAGGAACCTGATATGTCGCACCGCCGACACGACGAGCCTTAACCTCAAGGTTAGGCATAATGTTTTCGAGAGCTTCTTCAAAAGCTTCAAGAGCAGGCTTACCTGTCTTTTCCTCAACGATTTCAAACGCTCCGTAAACAATCTTCTGAGCTACACCCTTCTTACCGTCAAGCATAATGTTGTTGATAAGTCTTGTTACGAGCTTTGAGTTGTATACTGGATCCTGAAGAACGTCTCTCTTTGCAACTTTACCTCTTCTTGGCACTATAATTCCCTCCTTCACATAATGATATCATAGGTACTCGCTCTATGGCCGCAGCCATAGCTCCGTCAGTCCAATGCAGAGGTTTTATACAAAATATATATAAATACTCCACATGACTGTGGTATTTGAGTTCTACTAAATTCGGTCAAAGTTTAAAGCTACTTTGAACCCTTCGGTCTTTTAGCACCGTACTTGGAACGAGCCTGCATTCTGTTTGCAACGCCCTGTGCATCGAGTGTTCCTCTGATGATGTGATAACGTACACCTGGGAGGTCCTTAACTCTTCCGCCACGGATAAGTACAACGCTATGCTCCTGCAAGTTGTGTCCAACACCCGGAATGTAAGCTGTAACTTCCTGACCGTTTGTGAGCTTTACTCTGGCAATCTTTCTCATAGCTGAGTTAGGCTTTTTAGGAGTAGCAGTTCTTACAGCGGTACAAACTCCACGCTTTTGTGGGCAGCTCTGATTGATAGACTGCTTCTTCTGAGCATTGAAGCCCTTCTGAAGTGCAGGCGCTGTCGACTTGGTTGTCGAAACATCTCTTCCCTTGCGAACAAGCTGGTTAAAGGTTGGCATATCCTCTCTCCTTTCCTGAAAAATTTTCTACATAGCATAATGCCACGCATATAAAATATTATACCTGCAATTTTTGGTTTTGTCAACGAAAATAAATCGGCAAATGTAAATTTTTTGTGAACTGGCAAATCTCAGTCCAGCACTACCGCTCTGCCATCGGCAAGCGATTTCGGAAGGTCTATTATGCGCTGATTTTCGCTACCACGAAACTTCAACAGAAGATTTCTCTTTTCCAGAATAAAAGGTCCATCGATCAAAACGTCGATAATTGAAAGCAAATCAGCAACGTCGCCTTCGGTTTTCGATTTTTCTAAAAGCTGCTCGAAGGTAAAGCCTGAGTAGCAGACAATATTCAAGCCATGTTCCTTTACCCTTCTGCCCAGCTCGTAAAGCGGAGCAGGCTGACAAAACGGTTCGCCGCCGCTGAAGGTTACACCGTCCAGAAGCGGATTATTTAAAATAGTTTTCAAAAGCTCGTCTGTATCGGTTTCGACTCCCCCGTCAAACGAATGGGTTTGCGGATTATGACAACCCTTGCAATGGTGAATGCAGCCCTGAACAAAAACTACAAATCTTATTCCCTCGCCGTCAACTATCGAGTCGTTTACCGTTCCTGCAATTCTGATTTTCATTTTTCCTCCAAAAGCAAAGGCAGGGCGTTTATTCCCTGCCTGAAAATTTAGGCTTATTTGCATTAAATGCTGTGCTTTACTCTGTCTCTTTCCTCAGCACGTTTTGCGTTATTGAAGCGGTCGAGAGTTCCGACAAGATAGCCTGTGATTCTTCTTATCCTCTCAAAGCCTATTCCGTCAGAGCCTTCTTTTCTTCCGCAAAGAGGACAGGTATCGCCGATAATTCCTGTGTATCCGCAAACGGGATCGCGGTCTACCGGGTGGTTGATCGAGCCGTAACCTACTCCCATTTCCTTCATACATCTTACTACCTTTTCAAAGGCAGGAAGATTGTTGAGCGGGTCGCCGTCAAGCTCTACATAGCTTATATGTCCAGCATTAGTAAGAGCGTGGTAAGGCGCTTCGATTTTGATTTTGTCGATTGCGCTGATCTCGTAGTAAACAGGAACATGGAAGGAATTTGTATAATATTCTCTGTCTGTAATTCCGTCGATGCTTCCGTACTTTTCTCTGTCCATTGCAACGAATCTACCGGAAAGACCCTCAGCAGGCGTTGCTAAAAGCGAAAAATTAAGTCCCGTTCTGGCAGTTTCCGAATCCATACGGTTTCTCATTCGCTCAACTATCTCAAGTCCAAGCTTTCTGGCTCTTGCATCCTCTCCATGATGCTTTCCGATTAAAGCTTTAAGCGCTTCAGCAAGCCCTATAAAGCCAACCGATAAGGTACCGTGCTTGAGAATCTCTCCGACTTCGTCGTCAGGACCGAGCTTTTCAGAATCAATCCAAACGCCCTGTCCAATTAAAAAGGGATAATTTCTTACTTTTTTGGAAGCCTGAATCTTAAAGCGGTGTAAGAGCTGGTTTACAACCAGATCAAGCATTTCATCGAGGCTTTCAAAAAATTTATTAACATCACCCTTCGCCTTAATTGCAAGACGAGGGAGGTTAATCGAAGTAAAGCTTAAGTTTCCTCTGCCTGTTACGATTTCTCTGTCAGGGTCGTGAGCATTACCGATAACTCTTGTGCGGCAACCCATATATGCAATTTCAGTTTCAGGCTTGCCCTCTTTGTAATATTGCAAATTAAACGGAGCGTCGATAAATGAGAAATTCGGATAAAGCCTTTTTGCGGAAACTTTGCAAGCGAGCTTAAACAGGTCGTAGTTAGGGTCGCCTTCGTTGTAATTGACACCCTCCTTGACCTTGAAAATATGTATCGGAAAAATTGGCGTTTCGCCGTTTCCTAAACCAGCATCATTTGCTAAAAGAACGTTTTTTGTTACCATTCTTCCTTCAGCAGAGGTGTCAGTTCCATAGTTAATTGATGAAAACGGCGTCTGCGCTCCACTCCTTGAATTCATTGTATTTAAGTTGTGGATAAGAGCTTCCATTGCCTGATAGGTTGCCCTGTCTGTTTCCTTGACCGCCTTCTCATAAGCAAATTTCTGCAGGCTTTCAGCAAGATCTCTGTCAATGTATTTGATAAGAAGCTTAAATTCCTCAGCCTGATAGTCGTTTGAATTGTCAAGAACCGGGAAAAGCTCGTTGATACCAGCCAGTCTGTTAAAAATCTCCTGAATGATTTTATCAATGTCTATAACCTCACTCTTTAGCTCCAAAGCCTTAGCAAGATTATCTCTGTAACGCTTTATAAACGTCTTTCTGACACCGTCAGCCATTGCATAATCAAAGGTTGGTATACTCTGTCCGCCGTGCTGGTCGTTTTGATTCGACTGAATAGCAATGCAAGCGAGCGCAGCATAGCTTTGAATATCGTTAGGCGTTCTCAGGTAACCGTGACCTGTTGAAAAGCCTGTATTGAAAAGCTTTGTCAGATCAATCTGGGTACAGGTTGTTGTGAGGGTGTAAAAATCCATATCGTGAATATGAATATCGCCCTCTGCGTGAGCCTTGGCAAATTCAGGCGGCAAAACATAAAGCTCGTTAAACTCCTTAGCACCTGTGGAACCGTACTTGAGCATTGTTCCCATTGGAGTATCGCAGTTTATATTTGCGTTCTCTCTTTTATAATCGTAATCCTCAGATGTTCTGAAGGTAAGGTCCTCGTAAAGCTTCATAAGACGAGTGTTCATCTCACGGGCACGGGTTCTCTCACTTCTATATAAAATATAGCTCTTGGCAACAGACGCATAACCCTCGTGGATCAGAACCTCTTCTACAATATCCTGTATCTGCTCTACTGTCGGAACATCATAATCCTTCTTATTAAGCTCATCATAAACCTTTCCCGCAAGAGCCAGCGACTTATCATAATCATCCTCGCCAACGCTCTGCGAAGCCTTGTAAATGGCGTTTGCAATTTTTTCGATGTTAAAGGCAGTCAGTCTGCCGTCACGCTTCTGGATTTTAAGTATCATTTTATCCTCCCGCTACTTCAAAACGCTTTAAAACTCATAGTCTAAGCCTGTAAGAGTACAAAAAAAGCCTCTCAATCGTCTTAATATTTTGTTCAAAATTCTGTATCTTGAAGATTTTTCACATTTGACCCACAATATCTTGTGTTTTTTCGTTTGCTAAGCACAAGTATATAGTATTTGCCACGAATTGTCAATAGAAACCGATGTAAAAAATTTCTGTTGAAAATTGTGCAATATGCACAAAAATGACAAATTAAAGTTGTTCAACTTTACAATGGGTTTTGTGAAAAGTGAAAAATAAAGGGATTTTTCTTTACAGCTTGTCGAAATTTGAAAACCTGTCAAGTAAAATAATTTTACAGATTTCGAATTTCTCGGTTTTTCAGCAATATATTGTGAATATTCTGTTAAATTGACAAAAACAGGACTGAGAATTGTAACATCTCAGTCCTGTTAAAATCAGAAATTATTAACTGTTTATTCAATAACAAAAACGCTCGATTGTGAACAGTTTGCTTCGGCAGTTATCACACTTGATCCAGTATTTTTTTCGACAACATCAGAAATAGAGGTTGTACACAAATAGGCAATGAAAAAGATAAGTAAAACTATCAATGAAATTATTGCCAGCAGCTTACCATTAAACTTTGCCCTGCCCTCGTATTCGTCCTGTGAGCTTTTGTGGAACCTTTCAAATTCCTTATCGGTCTTATATTCTTCCTTGATAATGTCGTTTTTCTTTGCTTCCTGTTCCCTTAGCTTTTCGATGTTTATAGTTCCCATTTCATTCACCTCATCTACTATAATTATAATAGATATTTCTTTGGATAGCAAGCCTGTTCGACAAATTTTCATTCTCTTTTCATTTTTTCTTTTCTGCCAAAAAACGGCTGTTTTCCCTTGCTTAATTTCATAAACTGTGATATACTATTTACTATGATATGGTGATATTTCTTCAAGCAGTGCATATTGCCTGAGTAATTTAGTATGAAATGAGGAATCAATATGTGTGGATTTGTCGGTTTTACAAATAAAATCAACGACGCTGATACTGTTGTCGGCAAAATGATGGATAGAATCAAGCACAGAGGTCCTGATTCTGACGGTAAGTATGTTGATGATAATGTAGCTATGGGATTCAGGCGACTTTCAATCATCGACTTAAATGCTGGTCATCAGCCGATTTTCAACGAGGATAAAACTGTTGTTATTACTTTTAACGGCGAGATTTATAACTTTCAGGAGCTTCGTGAGGAGCTTTTGGGCTACGGCCATATTTTCAGCACAAAATCAGATACGGAAGTTCTGGTTCACAGCTACGAGCAATGGGGCACTGATATGCTCAACAAGCTTCGTGGAATGTTTTCCTTTATAATCTACAACAAAAAGGAAAACGAAATTTTCGGCGCAAGGGATTTCTTTGGAATCAAGCCGATGTATTACGGACTTTTTGGCGATACGTTTATGTGGGGTTCGGAAATCAAGAGCTTTCTCGACCACCCGGCTTTCGTTAAGGAGCTTAATGAAACTGCGCTGGAAAACTACCTCACTTTCCAATACTCCCCTACTACTGAAACCTTCTTTAAAAACGTATATAAGCTTCCTGCGGCGCATTACTTTATTTACAAAAACGGCAAGCTTGTCGTTAAGCGTTATTGGGACGTTCATTTTGCTGCAAACGATGAGCCGTCGCTGAAGGAATGGGTTGATAAGATTTCAGATACGTTTGAAAATTCTGTAGAAGCTCATAAAATAGCTGACGTTGAGGTTGGAAGCTTTTTATCAAGCGGTGTTGACTCAAGCTACGTTGCAGCAGTCGCTAACGTCGACAAGACGTTTACAGTTGGCTTTGGCGAGGACGAAAAGTACAACGAAATCGGCTACGCTAAGGAATTTTCCAAATTCATCGGCAAGGATAACTACTCGAAGGTTATTACGCCGGAAGAATACTGGGGAAATCTCTCTAAGATTCAATACCACATGGACGAACCGCTTGCTGACCCTGCGGCAATAGCTTTGTTCTTTGTTTGTCAGATTGCGTCAGAAAAGGTTAAGGTTGTTTTGTCAGGCGAAGGCGCAGACGAAATTTTCGGCGGATACAGGATTTACAAGGAGCCTTATGACGCCGCACTTTACAACAAGGTTCCTAAATTTATCAGAAAAGGCATCGGAGCGGTTGCTGAAAAGCTTCCTGCGAAGCGTGGAGTTAACTTCCTTGTAAGAAGATCCAAAGACTTAGAGGAAAGATTTATCGGAAACGCTTATATATTCAACGAAAAGGAAAGAAAGGCACTTCTTAAAATCAAGACAGACGCACCAGACGCAAAGGAAATTACAAAGCCGTTTTACGACAAGGTCGAGGGCGAGGAGCCTGCAACCAAAATGCAATACCTTGACCTTAATCTCTGGATGACGGGAGATATTCTGCTGAAGGCGGATAAAATGTCAATGGCGCACTCGCTTGAGCTCAGAGTTCCTTTCCTTGATAAGGAAATAATGAAGCTGGCTGAGGGTATTCCTGTCAAGTACAGAGTTAATGACGAGAACACAAAGTACGCTATGAGAGTGGCAGCACTAAAGGCTTGTCCACCGTTTACAGCTAACAAGAAAAAGCTCGGCTTCCCTGTTCCTATCAGAGTCTGGCTCAAGGAAGATAAGTATTACAACATCGTCAAGGATGCATTTTTAAGCGAAACCGGCAAGAAGTATTTTAACTCAGATAAGCTGGTTAAGCTTCTTGACGACCACAAGGCAGGAAAGTACGACTATTCAAGAAAAATCTGGACAGTATTTACCTTCCTCGTTTGGTACAAGGTATATTTTGAAGACTGATACATATAAAACAAAACAACAGGCACAAGCTTTTAAAGCTTGTGCCTGTTTTTATTCAAACAATTTTTCGTTAAACAACAGGGATCTGATGCTCTGTGGAAGGAATTGTAGTTTCGTTTTTAACAATCTGTACGTTGTTGTAAACGTCCATACCAGTTCCTGCTGGAATCAGCTTACCGATAATTACATTTTCCTTGAGTCCCATCAGGTGGTCAGTCTTTCCTCTGATAGCGGCGTCAGTAAGAGCCTTTGTTGTTTCCTGGAATGAAGCGGCAGACAGGAAGGAATCTGAATTTGAAGCTGCCTTTGTAATTCCCTGCAGAACAGGAACTGTTGTAATAAGCTTAGCTTCCAGATTGCCCTCGTCAATCTTCTGCTGGATTTCAGCATTCAAGTCTTCAATCTGATACTTGCTCATCAAAGCTCCTGGCAATAGATAGCTGCTGCCTGGATCTTCAACCTTAACCTTTCTCATCATCTGACGAACGATTACCTCGATATGCTTGTCGTTGATATCAACACCCTGCAAACGGTAGGTCTTCTGAACCTCAGTAATGATATAGTTCTGAACAGCCTGAACTCCGCTTACTGCGAGAATATCCGACGGGTTGATAGAGCCTTCTGTCAGAGGATCTCCTCTTTTAACCTCGTCGCCCTCGCGAACACGAATCTTGAATCCGTAAGGAATGTTATATGACTCCTGCTCAGGATTTTCAGGATCAAGGCTTGTAACAGTAATCTGCTTTGTCTTCTTTACATCCTCAATCTTAACTGTTCCTGAAACTCTGGTAATAATTGCAGCGCCCTTTGGCTTTCTCGACTCAAACAGCTCTTCAACTCTAGGAAGACCCTGTGTGATGTCCTCAGCGTTAGCGATACCACCAGTGTGGAAGGTTCTCATTGTAAGCTGTGTACCTGGCTCACCGATTGACTGAGCGGAGATAATTCCAACAGCTTCACCAACAGAAATAACCTTTCCTGTTGCAAGGTTAGCACCATAGCACTTAGCGCAAACGCCATTTTTAGCCTTACAATGAAGGACAGAGCGAATCTTGATCTTTTCATCGCCGTTCGCCTTCATAGTTTCAACGGCCTTCTTAGCATCGTTTTCATTCATAAGACGAGTTTTCGGAATTACTATCTCGCCTGTCGCATTGTCAACCAGATTGTCAACCAAAAATCTTCCGACAAGTCTTTCAGCAAGCGGCTCGATAACCTCGTTGCCGTTCTTGATTTCAAAAACTTCAAGTCCGTCGGTTGCGCCACAGTCGTCCTGATGAATGATAACATCCTGAGATACGTCTACAAGACGTCTAGTAAGGTAACCTGAGTCGGCAGTTCTTAAAGCTGTATCAGCAAGTCCCTTTCTTGCACCACGAGAAGAGATAAAGTATTCGAGCACGTTTAATCCCTCACGGTAGTTAGCCTTGATAGGCATCTCAATTGTAGAACCTGAAGTATTGGCGATAAGTCCTCTCATTCCTGCGAGCTGTCTTATCTGGTTGATACTACCTCTCGCTCCGGAGTCCGCCATCATGTTAATCGGGTTGTATGGATCAAGGCCGTCACGAAGAGCGTCAGTAACGTCATCTGTTGCCTTGTTCCAGACCTCGATAAACTTCTTGGACTTTTCTTCTCTTGAAATATAACCTCTCTTAAACTGAGTATCAATCTTACCAATCTTAGCGTCAGCCTCAGCTATAATATCCTTCTTCTTTTCAGGTATAGTTGCGTCGCAGACTGCAACGGTAATAGCTGCCTTTGTTGAGTATTTATATCCCAGTGATTTTACGTTGTCAAGAACCTCGGCTGTCTTTGATGTACCATGAACGTGGATACATCTGTCGAAAATCTTTGAAAGCAGCTTCTTGTCAGCCTTCTGGGTAATCTCAAGATCAAACTGCTTGTCGGAATTTGTCCTGTCAACAAAGCCTAAATCCTGAGGAATTACGCTGTTGAATATAAGTCTTCCGACAGTAGCGTCGATAATCTTTGAAACTGTCTTTGTGCCGATTGTCTTTGAAACTCTTACCTTGATGTTAGCGTGAAGCGAAACGAAACCAGCGTCGTAAGCCATTAAAGCTTCGTCAGGGTCCTTGAAGACCTTGCCCTCGCCAGGCTCTCCGTCCTTTGTCATTGTAAGGTAATAAGAACCAAGTACCATATCCTGTGTTGGTACTGCAACAGGCTTTCCGTCAGACGGCTTTAACAGGTTGTTAGCTGCAAGCATCAGGAATCTTGCTTCAGCCTGAGCTTCTGCTGAAAGCGGAACGTGAACAGCCATCTGGTCGCCGTCGAAGTCAGCATTGTAAGCAGTACATGCAAGCGGGTGAAGCTTTATAGCTCTTCCCTCTACAAGCACAGGTTCAAATGCCTGGATTCCCAGACGGTGAAGCGTTGGCGCACGGTTTAAAAGCACTGGATGGCCCTGAATTACATTTTCAAGCGCATCCCATACCTCTGTACTTGCACGCTCAACCATTTTCCTTGCACTCTTGATATTTATTGTCGGGTTGGTGTCAACCAATCTCTTCATTACGAAAGGCTTGAACAGCTCAAGAGCCATTTCCTTCGGCAATCCGCACTGATACATTTTAAGCTCAGGTCCTACAACGATAACCGAACGTCCTGAATAGTCAACACGCTTACCCAAAAGGTTCTGTCTGAATCTTCCCTGCTTACCCTTAAGCATATCGGAAAGCGACTTGAAAGCTCTGTTGTTAGGTCCTGTAACAGGTCTGCCGTGACGACCGTTATCGATCAAAGCGTCAACTGCTTCCTGAAGCATTCTCTTTTCGTTTCTGACGATAATGTCAGGAGCGTCAAGCTCAAGCATTCTCTTCAAACGATTATTTCTGTTGATGACACGTCTGTACAAGTCGTTTAAGTCACTTGTAGCGTATCTTCCGCCGTCGAGCATAACCATTGGTCTTAAATCAGGCGGGATTACAGGAATAACGTCTAAAATCATCCACTCAGGACGGTTGCCCGAAGTTCTGAAAGCTTCGACAATTTCAAGCCTTTTCAAAAGCTTGATTCTCTTCTGTCCGTTTGGCAGATCCTTAAGCTCAGCCTTCAGAGAAGCTGAAAGCTCTTCAAGGTCAATTTCTGCTAAAAGCTCCTTGACAGCCTCAGCACCCATACCAGCTCTGAACTGATCCTCGTACTTTTCTCTCATATCAAGGTAATCCTTTTCAGAGAGAAGCTGACACTTTTCAAGCTCTGTGTCGCCTGGATCAATTACTATATACTTTGTAAAATAGAGTACCTCTTCAAGGCGCTTCTGAGAAACCTCAAGCATCTGACCGATTCTTGACGGAGTACCCTTGAAGTACCAGATATGTGAAACAGGAGCGGCAAGCTCGATATGACCCATACGCTCACGTCTTACCTTTGCTCTGGTAACCTCAACGCCGCATCGTTCACAGATTTTACCCTTGTATCTGATTTTCTTATACTTTCCGCAGTGGCATTCCCAGTCCTTTGACGGTCCGAAAATCTTTTCACAGTAAAGTCCGTCCTTCTCAGGCTTCTGAGTTCTGTAATTTATTGTTTCCGGTCTTTCTACAGCGCCGTAAGACCATTCTCTGATCTTTTCTGGCGATGCAAGGCCTATTTTGATTGATGCAAATGTATTAAATTCCAATATTCGACCCTTCTTCCTAGTTTTGTGAACAAATTTTTCCAATAAGCTTATTCTTCATCATCAACGAATAAATCAGAATCGTCAAGCTCATCTCCTAAATCCAATTCACCAATCTCTCCGTCCTCGTCCTCTGAGAAAAAGCCTTCATCAAGCTCGCTTTCATCAAGCTTCATTTCCATTTCTTCTTCTATCGCAGGCTGAGGTGTAAAGTCGTCGTCATCATCAAACGTCTGCTTTAAATCAATTTCTTCGTTATTTTCGTTAAGAACTCTTACGTCTAAGCAAAGCGACTGAAGCTCCTTAACAAGTACCTTAAACGATTCAGGAATACCAGGCTTCGGAACATTCTGTCCCTTGACAATAGCCTCGTAAGTCTTTACACGTCCAACGGTATCGTCCGACTTGACTGTCAGGATTTCCTGAAGAGTATACGCCGCGCCGTAAGCTTCAAGCGCCCATACCTCCATTTCACCGAATCTTTGTCCTCCGAACTGAGCTTTACCTCCTAAAGGCTGCTGAGTTACAAGAGCGTAAGGTCCTACCGAACGAGCGTGGATTTTATCGTCAACCAGGTGGTGAAGCTTGAGGTAATACATATATCCAACGGTTACTCTGTTGTCAAACTTCTCACCAGTTCTTCCGTCGTAAAGAACAGCCTTTCCGTCCTCTGGAAGATTAGCCATTCTGAAGCACTCTCTGATGTCCTCTTCGTGTGCGCCGTCAAATACAGGCGTCATAATCTTCCAGCCAAGAGCTTTAGCAGCCATACCGAGATGGACTTCAAGTACCTGTCCGATGTTCATACGGGAAGGAACGCCAAGAGGGTTTAAAACTATGTCAAGAGGAGTTCCGTCCTCTAAGAAAGGCATATCCTCCTGAGGCAGGATTCTTGAAACAACACCCTTGTTTCCGTGACGTCCAGCCATTTTATCGCCGACAGAAATCTTTCTCTTCTGAGCGATATAGCATCTTACAAGCTTATTGACTCCAGGGCTTAGCTCGTCGCAATTATCTCTTGTGAAAATCTTAACGTCGATAATAACGCCGGATTCACCGTGCGGAACCTTAAGAGAATTATCTCTTACCTCTCTTGCTTTTTCGCCGAAAATAGCACGGAGAAGTCTTTCCTCAGCAGTAAGCTCGGTTTCGCCCTTTGGTGTTACCTTACCTACTAAGATGTCGCCCGAACGAACCTCTGCACCAACTCTGATAATTCCGTTTTCGTCAAGGTCTTTAAGTGCGTCCTCGCCGACGTTTGGAATATCACGGGTGATTTCCTCAGGTCCAAGCTTTGTATCTCTTGCTTCAATTTCGTATTCTTCAATGTGAATTGATGTATATCTGTCTTCCTTGACAAGGTTTTCGTTAAGAAGTACAGCGTCCTCGTAGTTATAACCTTCCCAGGTCATAAAGCCGATAAGAGCATTCTTACCAAGAGCTAACTCTCCGTCAGCTGTTGCAGGACCGTCAGCAATAATCTGATGCTCCTCAATCTTTTCGCCAACGTCGACGATAGGTCTTTGGTTTGTACAGGTTCCTGCGTTTGAACGCTTGAACTTTGTGAGCTGATAGGTGTGGAGATTTCCGTCGTTTTCCTTTATGACAATTTCATCAGCGCTGACTTTCTGAACAACACCAGCAGCTGTTGAAACGACAGCAACACCAGAGTCAAGGCAAGCCTTGTATTCCATACCAGTTCCAACGATAGGCGCTTCGGTCTTTAAAAGCGGAACAGCCTGTCTTTGCATATTCGAGCCCATCAGCGCACGGTTAGCGTCGTCGTTTTCAAGGAAAGGAATCAAAGCAGTAGCAACTGATACTACCATCTTTGGAGAAACGTCCATAAAGTCAATCTGATTTGCGTCAAATTCGGAAATCTGATCCCTGTATCTGCCGTTTACCTTTGCTCTTGCAAACTTACCGTCCTCTGTGAGCGGTTCGTTAGCCTGAGCTACTATATAATTGTCCTCAACATCAGCTGTCATATAAACAACCTCGTCGGTGACAACTCCGGTTTCCTTATCCACCTTTCTGTAAGGTGCCTCAATAAAACCGTATTCGTTTATTCTTGCATATGAAGCGAGGTAGGAAATAAGTCCGATGTTAGGGCCTTCAGGAGTTTCGATAGGACACATTCTTCCATAGTGAGTATAGTGAACGTCACGAACCTCAAATCCTGCACGGTCACGGGAAAGTCCTCCAGGGCCTAACGCTGATAATCTTCTCTTATGAGTAAGCTCAGCTAACGGGTTATTCTGATCCATAAACTGCGAAAGTGGTGAGGAACCGAAAAATTCCTTAATCGCCGCAGTTATAGGTCTTATATTTATAAGGGAAGCAGGAGTAATCTCTTCAATATCCTGAGTCTGAAGATTTATTCTTTCACGAATAACTCTCTCCATTCTCGTCATTCCGATTCTGAACTGATTCTGTAAAAGCTCTCCAACGCTTCTTATACGTCTGTTGCCCAAATGGTCGATATCGTCAACCGTTCCGACAGTTTCGCACAAGTTCAAAAAGTACGAAATTGTAGCGATAATATCGTCAACAGTAATGTGCTTCGGAACAAGCTCGTCTGCACGAAGCCTGATCTGCTCCTTAAGCTCCTCTTCGTCGCCGTCTGCGCTATCGAGGATTTCCTTCAGAACCTTAAAGGAAACAAGCTCGTTTATACCCAGCTCTGTGCAATCGAAGTCGACGTATCCCTTGATGTCAACCATTCCGTTTGAAATGATTTTAACCTCTCTCTGCTCAGTCTTGGTAATGGTTTCGCCCTCGATTGTGAGAACCTCTTTTACTTCAACTGTAACAAAAGCGGTGTCAACTCCTGCCTGCTCAATTTCTTTAGCGAGGTCCGGAGAAACTACTTCTCCCTCATCCGCCATAATTTCACCGGTCATTGGATTTACGACAGGCTGCGACAAAACCTGATTTGCAAGTCGTGATGCAATACCAAGCTTTTTGTTGTATTTATATCTTCCAAAGCGTGAAAGATCATATCTCTTTGCGTCAAAGAAAAGGTTATTTAAATGAGTAATTGCGCTGTCAACCGTTGGCGGCTCGCCAGGACGAAGCTTTTTATAAACCTCTAAAAGAGCTTCCTCACGGTTAGCTGTTGCGTCCTTTTGCTCAATGGTCTGGTGAAGTCTTTCATCAGGACCGAAAACCTCTTCAATTTCCGTATTAGTTCCAATTCCTATTGCTCTTATGAAGGTCGTCAGAGGAATCTTTCTGTTCTTGTCAATTCTGACATAAACTACATCGTTTGAATCCATTTCGTATTCAAGCCATGCTCCTCTGTTTGGAATTACAGTTGAGCGGAATAAATCCTTACCAGTTTTATCCTTGTCTACTGCATAATACACTCCCGGCGAACGGACAAGCTGTGAAACTATTACTCTTTCCGCACCGTTAATTACAAACGTTCCACTGTCGGTCATTATAGGAAAGTCGCCCATATAAACTTCGCTTTCCTTAATTTCACCCGTTTCTGTGTTGTTAAGGCGTGCAGTAACTCTCAGAGGCTTTGCATAAGTTACATCTCTCTCTTTGCATTCAGCAACCGAATACTTTGCTTCATCGTCGAATCTGTATCCGACAAAGCTGAGCTCAAGAGTTCCATTGTAATCGGTGATAGTTGAAATATCCCTGAAAACCTCTTTTAAACCTTCATTCAAAAACCAATTGTACGAGTTTTTCTGAACCTCAATAAGGTTAGGCATTTCCAGAACCTCATTGATCTTAGCAAAACTCTTACGCGTTGTCTTGCCAAGCTTTACGTCCTTGACATTTACCATAGGCTTAATCACTCCTCAATACTAAAAATACATTGGGTGTACCAATTTCGTGAATGACATTTTAAAACAAGCAATGGATTAAAACCTTTCGGTTTTCACTTCCTTTTCATCTTTATTTTGCGTTTAAAAAGGTACAAAACTCCATTATGATACAGTTTACTATTATATAATAATCGGACGGTTTTGTCAAGCGTTTTTGCTCCTATTTTTGGGAAAAATTTTTCTGAATTTTTAAAACTTTAATTCACGGACCTTCAATTACCAATTCGCAAAAAATTTACATTTTAAAATCGCCGATTTCACGAATGGTAGGTTCTGGTGCACGAACGGTATTTCCGAAATCGAGGAAATATGTTATAATTTATGACAGATAATGAAAAAATTGCGTCTTGTTTTGAGCAGCTTAAGAGTTCAAAACTCTACAGACGCTTACCTCATCATTATCTACATTATTATTGTATAGTGTGAATTTGCAAAAGCTATCATTGATACCAGTATGACAAGGAGGAGTTTGTGATGTGAAACAGCTAAGAAAGCAAACATGGCGAAAGAAATGCTTTGTCGCTATCTGCGTTATACTGTCTTTAGCTTTGGCTTCGACAGCTGTTGTATACGCTGTTGCTAAGCTAACGAAAACTGTAAGCAACAGGTTTGCGTCGGACGAGATAACTATTGCCGTTGTCGAAAATGGTGACGATAACAGTGATCCTGAGGCGGCAACCGAGCTTACCTGGGAGCAGGATAGCGGTTCCTACACGGCAGACAAAGAGGTACAAATCAAAAATGTAAACGAAGATGATGTCAACAATGCTGACGCTTATATTCGTGTGGCGCTTATACCGTCGTACAATGCGACAGTAGAGGTTTCTACCCTTTCAAGCGTTGATGTTGAGGTTATCACGCCGAGCTACAGTCTTAAAAGCTTCGGTGAGCTGACGGACATTTCTATCTCGGGCAATCAGTTTACTATGGGAGATGTTACCTTTACTCTGGCGGACGCTTGGGACGATTATTGGTTTTGGAATGCTACCGACGGTTACTTCTATTACAAAGCTATCGTTTCGCCGGGTACCACAACCGAACCCCTACTTAAATCGGTATCAATTTCAAGCGATGTCTACTCTATTTTAATAGCAAACGACATTGAGCTTGAAGTCGACGTTATTGCAGATTCAATTCAGACACTAGGCGGAGCTGTTGACGCCAGATGGAGCGATGCTGATATTTCCATTAGCTCTGACGGCACGCTTACAACGACGGCAGGAGGCGGTTAATATAAGTGAAGAGGTAACAGACACACCAAAAAAATCAGCAGCGGCTAAGGTATTAGGTTTTTTCCAAAGAATTTTCCTGTACATTGTTGCAATCTGCATCGTTGTGGCGGCGATATTATTCGCTATGAACAACAGTCCGCAAAAATCCCTCTTCGGGTTCAGGTATTATACGGTTTTAACGCCCTCTATGGAACCTGAACTATCGGTCGGCGATATGGTCTTTGTTAAGATCTGTGACGCTGAGGATATCGAAGTGGGCGACGTTATTACCTTTAACCCGTCAAGCGACAGCGACACCTACCTTACTCACCGAGTTACTCAGAAATATGAGGACTATGAAGGTACGGGCGTTACCTGCTTTACGACTAAGGGTGATGCGAACGAGGATGAGGACGGATTTCTTATCGATGAGGACCGGGTAATCGGTAAGGTAAGCTTTTCAATTCCTCTGCTTGGATACATAGTTCGGTTTGTACAATTGCGGTGGTATTTGGTTCTTGCGATTGTAGTGCTGATATTTGTATTTTTCAGGCTTTTAAAATTCTATTTATCTCCACCGAAGGAGAAACAAGTTACTCCGTCCGAGGATTCGGACAAACAATAAACACACGGTCAACATTCATCTTTATGAAAAATTTTGAAAAAGGAGATTAAACGATGAAAACAGTAACAAAGAAGAAAACTTCAGGACAAAAGAAAGCTTTAGTGTGCGCTGTTGTTCTGGCAGTAGTAATCGCTATGGGCGCTACTTTCGCTTGGTTTACTTCAACAGACGAGGTAACCAATGAGCTCAGTGCTTCAAACGACTACAATGTAACTCTTGCAGAAACATTTACGCCGACAACTCAGCTTACACCAGGACAGAATGTAACGAAAGAGGTTGCTGCTGTAAATACAGGTACAGTTGCATCATTTGTTAAGCTTGACTTGACAGATACTCTTGCACTTACTTATGAGACAGCTCTTTATGATGCTAACAATAATAATGAGAAATTTACAACTGCAGCACCAGTTACCGTACCGAGCAACGCTTTGACGCTTGATACTACTGCAACAATCGCAGACGGTAACGGCAACGCTTACTCAGAGGTTCAGGCGCTTCAGGCAGGCGGTCAGCTTGTATATGCGGCAAGTGGCAGCAACTATTCTGTTGGCTATGTAAGCTCATATGATTTCACACCTGATGTTGAAGGTGTTTATATCTTTGAGCGTACAGATGGCTCTTATGTAGGTTATTATTTTGACGGTAATGATACCTACTACGAAATTGATAATATAACATATGGTCCTGGCACAGATTACTCATATACCTTCGTTCAGGAAGTAACAGTAGACCCAGCAAAAGTTACATTCAGCGACACGATTTATCTGTCAGGCACAGATACACCTACATATGGCACAGGATATACAGATGCAGACGGTGTTTACTACATTCAGGCAGTATATGATCCAGACGGAACAGCAAATTTAGGCGATGAAATTATTATGAATATCGCTTTGAATGGTGATTGGTTCAATAATGGTGATTTTTGGTCATCATATGACTGGACAGGCGTTTATGATGACGCAACAGATACATGGACATTCTACTATTTGCACATTCTTTCAGCAGGTACTACAAGCGAGCTTTTAGTCACGGATATGCAGCTTGACGAGAGCGTTTCACAGGACGCTTACACATCATTTACATACGATCTTGTTGTTGGTCTCGACAGCGTTCAGGTAGTTACAGTTGACGCTAATACAGCTGGTGTTGGACAAATTGAGCTTCCTTCAAGCAGCTTAACATGGGATTTTGATGCAACTGAGAACACATGGAGTGGAGATCACCTATATGTAGATGCAACAGGTACAGTTTGTGGTGAAAATGGTACCGCAATTACAAGTTTGGACGAAAACAGAATTTGGTGGGACAAATAGTTAAACGCAGCTTGTAAACAAGATTTCGAGAATTAAAAATATATGAAGGGAGAGTGGCAGTATGAAAAGGGCTTTTAGAATTTCTATGGCGTGTATTATAACTGCCGCTCTGCTTTTATGCAACCCCCTCTCGGCGGTTGCGGAGGTTACACTACCAGACGGCACGGTAGCGGGACTTCCGGAAGAGCTGACAGTTATGGACGATGAAGGAAATTCGGTTCCTGAAAGCGGAGAATATTATTTCTGCGTTGACGATATGCAGCCGAATACTGACTACACAAAGAATATTGAAATCTTAAATCTGCGCGAGGACAAGGCGTATAATATATACTTCTATGCAGAGCCTGTTTCAAAGACAGGAGAAATTGACCTCGAAGAGAATACTATCGCTACAATTACATTAAACGGCGAAACGGTTTTTGTTGGAAGCGTTTCGGGAATCTCCTCAGACGGCGAAACCGACCTATCTAAAGAGCCGATAAATTTAGGCTACTACGAGCCGAATGATTCGGGTACGCTTTCAGTTACTGTAAACTGGGACGGCACGGGACTTGACGGCGTAGCTGATAACGGTTCCAAAAAGATAACAGCAGACGGCGTTGAGATAATTTCCGAAGGCAACGGCACAGTTTCAGTTTACGGTCAGGTAGAATTTCGCTGGATTTTCTACGCTGAAGTGGACGAAAGCTATACCCCGCCAAACACAGGATTTTTCGGCAGCACGCTGATGTATGTTGTGGTGATTGTGATACTGGCAATTTTAATAGCATTTATGCTGATAGCAATATGGATCAAGAAGCGAAAGAATAAGCGGAGCGAAGTATGAAAAAGCTCAGAAAAATTCCAGGCGTAATTTTAAACGCAGTTTTTACGCTGGTGCTGATATTCGGAGTGGCGCTTATATTGCTTCGGGTTATGGGATATAAGCTTTATGCCGTTAAAACGCAAAGTATGCAGAACATCTATCCTGCCGGTACGCTTATTATAACAGACAGTACAGCGGCAGAAGATGTAAAGGTTGGCGACGTTATTTCATTTACTGTCGCTAAGAACACAGTTGTTACCCACAGAGTAACCAAAAACGATACGGAAAATGAGCTTATATACACAAAGGGCGATATGAACAACAGCGAGGACAGCTCACCTGTTGCATATGATAATGTATTAGGGTGCGTTGTGTTTGGTATTCCGTATATCGGAAACGCAGCGTTATACTTGCGAAAGAAATATGTTAAGATTGCGCTGATTGTTTTGCTGGCGCTGCTGGCGATATATCTGATAGCAAGTCTTGTGATAAGAATTGTAACTAAAATAAAAAGGAGGCGTAAAAGTGAGGGCGAAAATAAAGAAGATTTTCAGCGGTAAGCATTCTTACCGTGTGTTAAGTATTTTTGTTCTTGCTGTTGCCCTTGTGGTTGCAGGGATTTCTTACGCCTTTTTTACAAGTCAGGACAGAGTTGACAACGAGGTTCACGGCACAACACCAGAGATTAAGCTACTTGAACCTAACTGGACGTCAACAGGTAGCGAAGCGGCAAAGCACAGCGAGCCTGGCACTACGATTGATAAAGACCCTTACGTTTATAACAACGCAGGCGAAGCGGTTTACGTCAGAATGATGATTAGTGTAACAAACGCTGACGGCAAAGCGGTTGATGATGAAACGGAGGAAGCGATTCTCAAGGCTTTAATGCTTTCAGACGGCAATACGGCATTTGTGACGATTGACGGTGCAGATATTACCTGTAACAATTCAAGCTTTTACTACTATGATGGGTATTATTACTATATGGTGGACGGGTCGACAACCGAGCTTCTGGCACTTCAGGCGGACGAAAACACCACAAAGCTTTTTAACTACATAACATTTCCTGTCACAAAGGCGGAATACCAATATTTTGAGGAAGAGTTTAACATTGTCGTTACGGCGCAGGCTATTACTGTTGATTCGGTAACTGGTACTGACTTCAGCGATATAGTCGATAAGTTTGAAGAAATTTATGCATAAATCACACAGGTTAAGGCGAGCAGGTTTAGTGCTGCTTGTTGTTATATTGATTTTAGCGATTGCGGCTTTGGTGGTAAGGGTTATTATCACAAAAAGCGAGCAAGCGGACAAGGAGCAGACGGAAATTATCCAGAGTGCAAAGCCTGATGAAAGCGAGGAAGAAAACTTTCTTGCCGACGCTTTAAAAATTAACGAAGATACGGTAGCGTGGCTTACAATCGAAGATACGGAGATTGACTTCCCTATCGTTCAAAGCGACGACAATGAGTTTTACCTCACGCACGGATTTGACAAAAGCGAGTACGAGCGAGGTTGTCCGTTTTTAGATTATCGGAACAGCTCAGACTTTGGCGATTTTAACTCGATTATTTACGGGCACAACTGGAGCAACAAATATGTTTTCGCTCCCCTGTTAAACTTCCGTGAGCAGGCTTATTTCGACTCGCACCCGAGCGGTACGCTTATTTTGCCAAATGAGAAATGCACTATCAAGTTTATCGCTTGCGCGGTAGTTGAAAACGACAGCTTTATTTACAGCGTTTCTCACCCTGCTGAGTCGGATAGACTTCTATATTTAAACGAGCTTTCAGAATGCGCTGTTACGAGTGCAGAGTTTGAGCCTGAAAGTCTTGTAAACGCTCGGTTGGTTGTTTTATCAACCTGTTCAGATGATTACGACACCGCACGAACTGTGCTGGTTGGATATATTGAAGAATGAATTTCTAAAGGATTTTTCAGAAAGGTGGCTTGAGTTTCTTATGAGAAATCTGATCAGAACTAAAAAAATACGTGTTTTGGCTATACTCACAGCTTTGCTTTTAGTCTTTGAAGTAGTAAGCACAGCTCTGGATTGGGATTTATTTTCAGAGCAGGAGCTTGTAGCGGAAGCGGCTACAACTACTATGGATACGACGCTTGTAAAAAGTTTGGGTCAGACTGCTGTAAAAGAAAGAGGAGTTACTGTAAACACCAATGCCAACACCTATACAGCGGAAGATGATTATAATTGGTATACATGGGACGACGTTTCGGACGAAGACAAGTACGTTTATTATGTGGACGCTGAAAAATTGATAGACGCTGGCTATGAGATAACCGCAGTAGCTGGTGCTGTTGGCTACAAAATCAGCTATACCAGCGAATTATCAGACGACGATATAACAGCTTGCACAACGCAAAGTACGGATGAAATTGCTGATACTATGTATGAGGGGGACGACGATTCATATGCTGTAACATCAGTTGGAGCTACCGCTCCTACAGCTGGCGCTTCTGAGGATAACCTTTATTATACGGTAAGCTATGACGAATCACTTGGTACAAATTACAGAACCTATTATATTTCGACAGCTGCTCAGCTTGCTAAGCTTTTGGCGAGATATAAAGCAAATTATTCGGTATCAAATGATACTACCAAAATGACAAACAGCGCACTTTTTGAAGCTGACAGCACGACGGCGTTTTCAAAGTATAAGCTTCGCATCTGCCTGCTTTGTGACCTGAATTTAGGCGGCGCAGGAACAGACCATAGTCTGTGGGGATTTGTGCAAGGCAATTACTCTGCAATGCTGCAGCTAGACGGAAATAACCATACACTTTATAACGGCAACTTTAACAAGTCAAAAACCAGCTCAGCTTGCTGCCTTTTGCCTGATCAAAACCGAGTTATAGTACAGGACTTGGATATTTCTAACTCGTTTATGTCATTTCCAGCTGCCACAGGTTTGTTAGGTTCAAACAGCAGATTTTGCTATTTTAACAATGTCAACTTTGATGAATGCGTTTTAGCATCAACTGGAAATTCTGCCTGCTTTTTCATAGGAAATAATTATTATTCTGTATATGTAAAAGATTGTTCAGCATCAGACAGTATAGTTCTTGCAAATGGTCACACCGCTTGCTTTGCTTCGTGGACAAATACCAATATGAATTACGATTATACAAGCGACAGCACGGCTAATGTTGTAAAAAGCACGGAAATTCCTGAAACGCTTTCTGAAATTGAAGGATATATGAGCAACTCTACAACATATCTTGCGATTTTTGAGGACAGCTATGTAGTCGACAGCTATGTTTACGACTACGGCGGTACGCATTCAGGTACATTTATTTCATGTACACAGGGCGGTCTTGTTTGTCGAAGATGCTTTACAAACTCCACAATTTACGGAAGCGACAGACTAGGCGTATTTATTGGCGCAGTAATCGGTTCAGGCGGTCAGGGCTTTATTATGGAGGTCGAAGAGGACGGCGTCGGAGATCTGGTTGACACTCGCGTAAACGCTTATTTTGAAGACTGCTACACCAGCGGAGTTATTGAAGGCTCGTCACGACTGGGCGGCTTTGTAGGAATGATTTTTGACGACTACCGCTGTTACAATAATAATAGAATGGGAATAGCAGTATTTAAGGATTGCTACTCTACTTCATCGGTTGGTATGCAATATTCAGGCTATGACATTGGAGGCTTTGTAGGTGTAATCAGAGGAAATGTCGGTACGGCTATGTCAGGTTCGTTTGCATATTCTACTAACAGCGGATCCAGTTATTCCACCGCAAGCAGTAATAATACCGGTCAGAATGATATAATTTTAAGTAATACACTAAGTACGGATATAACAAACTATAATGCGCAAAACCACTTATTTATAAACTGCTATGTTGCGGGAGAGGTCGGAGGAATTACCACATCAGTAACAGGCGGTGAAAGCAGCGCAATTGGTGCGTTTGTCGGTGAATACCGAATAGACCACGCACTTTTGTATGATTGTTCTTTTAAGCTTGTAAACTGCTACTACGATATGCAGACAACGGGAATGAGAGAAAAAGATATTGGCGACCCAGGAACTACAAGCGGTACATTAAACTACTACATTTACTCACATAAAATCGCTGGAAGCTTAGCTATGACTGATTTTAGTGTTGACGACGACGGTTACTTTTTGTATAAAGACGCCGCTACCTATACTAATACAAACAAAACTACGCAGCTATCGGAGGACAATATTCCGTATATTGCTGTGGCGAAAAAGCTGATTGAAAGCGGATATTGTATTACGGATGAGGCTTATAGCTACGACACGATAAGCAACGCGCTCTACCCTGCTACGTTTTGCGACAGCACGTCAAACAGCACGCTTAACATTTCAAAAACAAGCTTAGAAGCTCAGGAAAATCCGTATTTTTATGTTGTAAATAATACGGCAACAGCTTATACAGGCACAAGCGCAGGAAGCGGCAGCAATTTTACTTATGACGACGACTGGGAGCTGACGGGAGTTTATACTACCCCTTCAACCGACGAGTACAAGGAAATAGAAGGCCTGACATACGACAGCACAAAGAATTACAGCGTTGATATGGCGGACTCCAGCTGGAGGTATGTTGACGAATATTATCCGCAGCTTGCAGTATTCTTTGATTCGAGTTTAAACAACTTCAGCGAGGATAAGCAGGAGCTTGTATTTAACTACGCTATGGCTTCAACTGCAGCGGTTCTGCTTGACCATTACGATACCGTTCTTACTATGAATGGCTACACAAAGGAATATTGTGACCTTAACAACACGGAGCTTGCAAATCTCGGCGGTCTTTCAGAGCAGCGGCTGGTTTACGATACAGTTCGTGATATAACGAGGAAATTTGAGTTCACAAGCACCGATTCAAACGGAGATATGCCGAGCGTTTCGCTTTCCTCAACCAATTCTACAGAAAGCGGCGGAAATATTTCCTGGACGACCGATTCGTCGCTTAATGATGAGTTCTATGATTATATTGACACAACCGCAGGTGGAGATGGCGTAAGCCTTGCTTATTACGACACAGATTATACAGTAAGCTACAACCCGAGCGTTTTAACGATAGCGGTTGATATAACGACTGAAATCGGCAGGTATAAGTGCTACGACTTCTCCTGCGGTAAGCAATGGGTTACAATCAGCTATGACCAGAACAACAGCCTGACTCAGGCGAATTATACTGACGGCACGCTGAGTTCGATTGAAGCGGTTGATACAGAGTACGACACAACGGGAGTAAGAAACCTGCGTTTGTTGCCGTCAGCTTATATAAACGCCGGCGAAACGATAACAGTTGAGGTTTCAAACGACCAGACATCGGGTACCGAAAACACAATTACTATTGGCGACTCAAGCAACAACACTACAACACTTAATAGCTTTGACCATTCTATCGGAGTAGCTTATGCGATTTCTGATAAAACGAGAATGGGCGACGCCAATAATCAGTACACAAACCACGTTTTGACTGAGTATTACGATAATAATGCGACTTCCAATACTTCGAGCTTTGCGTTTTACGGAAGATATAACTTAACCTCTTCGAGCGAAAGCAACAAGACGGTTGCCGAATGGGTTGACGAAAAGTTTACTAACAACAGCGTTGATAACCTTTCAACGCAGACGGCGATTACAGACGGAAGCTGGGGCAATACGACAGCAGTCGGCGGTCAGACTATTGTCAGAGTGTACAACACGGTAATTGACAATTCAAACCCCGATGTATTTACGCTTGAAATGGGCGACGAGATTACAAACGCAGACGAGCTGTTAAAGTGGAGCGGCGAAGAAAAGTTTACAAATACCGACAGAGGCTACTACTATATGGTTTACTATTGGCAGCTTGACGATTCACGCTACCTCACAGACACAAAGCTTGTTCAGATTCAAAGCAGCGTAAACACAGTAACCCTGATAACAGGTATCCTTGGAACGCAAAGAGAAGCGGACGACGTCAATCAGTATGTTGTAGCGGATACAACTTCAAACCCTACTTACTTAGACGGCAGCAACACAGCGCTTTACGACTACTACAACAGAGCGATTGAATACGATAACGAAACATATTATTGTAATTCAAACACACTCGATCAATCCAATAACAATAAGCAGTCGCAGGTCGGTTGGTATACCGAGGACACGGAGCTGTATCTCAAAACGATTATAATTGAGGTTACCAACACGGAGGGTATTCAGCAATATTATCAGGAAATTGACGTTGATAGCTTAGGCACAACGCACGACTTTACTTATGATTACGAACGACGGGAATATACCATAACGCAAAATACCGAAACAAAGATATTTACTATTTCGGCTATAACCACCGCTACCGAGCAGCAAACGCTGACAGCATCTGTAAGTTCAAGTCAGATAAACGAGCTTATCAAGGATATTGTATTTAACTTTACAAAGGCTGGAGTTGATCCGGACTGTATAACTGTTACCGCGTTGTTTGTGCCTGGAGAAGCTGACGTTCAGACGAGCAAGGACGTACTTTTTGGCGTAACGGATACAAGTGATATTACAAATACAAGCGGCCTGAATGGCGAAAGCTTAGCTGAATACGAAGAAGCTCGTTCGGTAGATAATACTAATGCCACAACAAGCTTAGCAGTTCTTAGCGGCGATACCCTCACCTATCGTATAGCAGTTGACAATATTAACGGAACAGTAGCTGCGTATAATGTTTCGGTTGAGGATATAATTCCAGACGGCTGTACGTTTGTAACAGGCTCGATTAAGGTTTACGAGCAGATGTACAATTCAGGCAGCTATGGAGCGGTCAGCGATGTAACGGATGATATTTCGATTTATGGACCTGACCGAAGCGGAAAGATAACGTGGTCGTTCAGCAGTATTGAAGAGGGAGAAATCTTCTATATTGAGTATCAGGTAACGGTAGATCAGATTGCCGCAAGTACGCTTAGCGACACCCTGACAAATACGGCAACGGTTACTCTGAATGACGGAACAACTATGGACACAAACGAGGTTCAGACGGACGTTACGCACCTCTACTTCAGCGTCCAAAAGCAAATAGCTAACGACGATTCCGAGCAGACGTTCCTGTTTGAGGTAAAGTATTATGCTGACGGCGATACAAGCGGTGCGGCGGACAGTATTACTTATGTTGAACTGAACTGTACGAGCACAAGCGCCAGCAAAATTCTTCAGACTGACAAGCGTGGTACTTATGTTATAACGGAAATTACCGACTGGTCGTATACTGATTATGAAGATGTAGGTTCAAGCATTACAGTACCGAGCGATTACAGCTCGTATTATTCGGGCAGCGCAAGCGGAGAATCAGTAACTTTAGTTATTGCACAGGACGGCAGCGCATTCCCGACAGCGCTCGGTTCACTTGAGGACGGCACTTACATGACAGCTTCATTTGAAAACGAGGAAAGCATTTACGCTTACCGCTCTGGTCAGGCATATTCGTATAACACGTTTGTAGCTTCATAGAATAAACTTGTAATTCACCCTTTATATACACTCACTCAGCAAATTGCCCCAAAGTCATTTACGACTTTGGGGCAATTTCTTTTGATAAAACCTGAGTGTTAAATTATCTCGCTTGCGTGCCTTGTGACATGGCAGCCTATATTTACAGCAATCGGCAGTCCTGCAATGTGAGTTGCGCTCTGCTCAATGTTTACTGCAAGAGCGGTAACAGTTCCACCGAAGCCTTGCGGCCCGATTCCCAGCTTGTTTATGCTCTCGAGCATCCGAGCTTCGAGGTTAGCGTAGCGTTCTTTCGGGTTGCGGACGGAAACATCTCTGCAAAGAGCCTTTTTGGCAAGATAAGCGCAATACTCGAAATCTCCTCCGATTCCAACGCCTACTACTATTGGCGGACAGGGATTGCTTCCTGCATCTGATACAACCTGAGTTACATACCTTACAATATCGTCGTCTGTCGCTGACGGCGTCATCATTTTTAAAGCAGACATATTTTCGCTTCCGAAGCCCTTTGGCGCAACAGTAAGCTTTATTTTGTCGCCGCTTGTGAGTCTTGTATGAATAACAGCAGGAGTGTTGTCGTTTGTATTAACCCGCTCAAGTGGATCTGAAACGATTGACTTTCTCAAAAGGCCCTTTGTGTAGCCTTCGCTGACGCCTTTATTTACAGCCTCCTCAAAGCTTCCGCCAACAATGTGTACGTCCTGCCCTACTTCGGCAAAAATTACTGCCATTCCTGTGTCCTGACAGATTGGAATATTAAGCTTGTCGGCAACATCAATATTATCAAGCAGGTCGCAAAAAACGTTCTTACCTACCTTTGACTGCTCGGTTTCCTTCGAGCTTTTTATAAGCTGTTCAAGCTCGCAAGGCAAATGCAGATTGGCATCAATGCAAAGCCTTGAAACTACCTCTGTAATTTTGCTAACGTCAATTTCTCTCATATACTATTCTCCCGTCTGATACAACCATAACCGGCGACGACATAACCTCAAAAGGATTTGAATCAAAAATTGCAAAGTCTGCATCCTTGCCTGTTTCTATACTTCCAACTCTGTCGTAAATTCCCGCTGCCTTCGCCGCATTACAGGTTATGCTTTTAAGTCCGTCTGAAAAGCTCAGTCCGTTTTTAATTGCAACGCCAACGCTTAAAGGAAGATACTGAACCGGCACCTCGCTATGGTCGGTACAGATTGCAATATCAATTCCCTCAGAGCAAAGAATTGAAGGATTCTTATCGTTTAAATTTGCAAGCTCAGGCTTTGACCTGTCGCAAAGCAAAGGCCCTAAAACGCAGCTTATATTTTCATCTTTCAGTTCGTCTGCAATAAGATGGCCCTCTGTGCAATGAATCAGAACGCAGTTGAGGTTAAATTCTTTTGAAATTCTGATAGCTGTAAAAATATCGTCGGCTCTGTGGCAATGAAAATGTGCTTTGATTTCCCTTTTTAAAAGCGGTATAAGAGCTTCGCACTTTGCATCAAATTCAGGCTCGTCGTCAATGCTTTCAGCCTTTTGCTTTTGCTCCATATATCTTTTCGCCTTGCTTAAAGCTTCTCTTATAAGGGAGGCTATCGCCATTCTTGTAACTGGCGAGGAATCCTTGTCGATGTAGGTCATCTTTGGATTTTCACCGAGCGAAAACTTCATACCAACTGTTCTGATTATCATATCGTCGATACGCTTGCCCTGGGTTTTGATAGCTGAGATTTTACCAGCTATCGTATTGGTGCTTCCTGGCGAAACAACTGATGTTGTAACGCCTGCAGAAACAGCGTCAGTGAATGAGGAATCAAGCGGATAAATAGCGTCCTTGGTATCAAGCTGTGGGGTTACGGGGTCTGAATCCTCGTTAAAGTCCTCCCCTTCTATTCCAACGCCGCTTGTAAAAAGTCCCAAATGGGAATGAGCATCGATAAAACCTGGATAAATATCAGCGCCGTTTAAGTCAATCCCCTCTTGTGGATTTCCAGCGCCAACGCTTTTTATAGTCTTTCCGTCAGTTTCAACAAAGCCGTTTTCAATCACATCGCCGTTATCATTCATCGTGTGAATTGTAGCATTTTTTAAAATCATAAGCCTTAGTCCTTGATGTATACTCTCTTCATTACCTGTGGAGTAAGCGGCTTATCGTTGTAGTCGCACTCTACTGCCGCTATCTCATCGACTACCTCAATGCCGTCAATTACCTTTCCGAATGCAGCATAGCTTCCGTCCAAGTGCGGAGCGTCCTTGTGCATAATAAAAAACTGAGAAGAAGCGGAGTCAGGCATCATACTTCTCGCCATTGAAATAACTCCCCTTGTGTGCTTGAGGTCGTTTTTAACGCCGTTTGATAAAAACTCGCCCTTTATCTTTTCCTTAGCTCCACCCATTCCTGTGCCTTCCGGGTCGCCGCCCTGAATCATAAAGCCTGGAATTACTCTGTGAAAAATAAGTCCGTCATAAAAGCCTTCGGATACAAGTCTTTCAAAGTTCTTTACCGTTATAGGCGCAACCTCCGGATAAAGCTCAAGAGTGATTTTATGTCCGTTTTCCATTTCAATTACTACCATTGTAAAAATCTCCTTATTGTCATTAAACTAAGCCTTGAATAAATTATCAGGCACTACAATTATACATCATAGCAACAAAAAAATCAACGCTGCTTTTTGCCACAACTTACAAAATTAGATTATCACACAAATATCATCAACTTATCACCAATCAAGCGGCTGTAAACCTTGACATAATAAGCTAAAACTGTTAAAATATATAGATAGTTTGGTGCTTGTTATCAGAAGCTTTCTGGGATTAAATAAGGGGTATAGTAAAACAATGTGAGGTAAACACAATGACTATACGCAAACGCTTAATTTCCGTTATAATGGCAGTATGCTTTATAGCAGTATTTGCAGGCTGTACCGATACCGTTGAAAAAAGCTCAACAACCGATTCTTCCTCATCAGTAACCGAGCAGGAGGAAGAAACTACTACGACTTCTACCACAACAACCACCACTACTACAACTACTACAACCACTACAACTACAGCTGTAACTCAGGAGTACAATCCTGCATCTGTAGATACAAACAGCTTTGATTACTCATTCTCGCTTTCTGATTTTGATATGGTAACCTCCCCGTCTGATTTTGAGAATTTTCTTGACGAGCTTCAGGAGGTAGTAAACGAAGCTGATTTCAAGCTTGCATTCAGCTTTAAGAATATAGAAACAGGTGCCGCGATAAATTACAACGAAAGCGCAAGCTTTCTGACCTGTTCAACAATAAAGGCGCCTTTTGTAAAGTCGATTCTTGAACAGAATATCGACCTTGACGAAATGATTTCAAAAACGCTTACCTGGTCGGGCGATACAGGATATGTAGCTTCTCTTGACTACGGAACACAGATTTCAGCTAAAGAGCTTATTCGCAGAACGCTTTCATACAGCGACAACTCAGCATATTATAATCTTCACAATTACTACGGATACAGTCAGTTTAACGCTAATCAGGCGGAGCTTGGATCCTCAATTACGCTTGGCAGCTCGTGGATATTCACCTACTGCACCTCTTTGGATATGCTTAAAAACTTCGAGGATATTTACTACTACATAGAGGACGGAGAATACGGCGATCTGATGCTGGAATATATGACGGCTGACGACGTTGACGTAAATATGCAAATAAGATACGCTTTGGAGTCTAAGTATACGGTAGCTGAAAAGTACGGCTCGCAGTTTAATTCAGGCTCGCAATTTCACGCTTGTGCGATAGTTTACGCTGACTCGCCGTTTGTTTTGACGATATTTACTGATCAGTATCCTGAAACTGAAGAGAGAGCAAAGGTATTTCAGAATCTTGCTGTGATTTTTGACAACATAAACACAGTTATTTACACACAATAAAAAACATACAAGCTTTCAGGGCGGCAGTTCAACACGCCATTGCCCTTAAAATATCACAAAGTCTATTATTGAAAAAATTTAAAAATATAGGAGGTATTACTGTATGGAAAACAACGAGAGCTTAAAGGCTTATGCGATTCATATGGGAAAAGCATTATGTGCCGTTGATTTAGGCGACGGCTCAGAAAGAGGAGAATATGTAAACCAGGATTATATTCTCCACAAAATGGGCAGACCTCACAGAGCTATCAGCCTGATGTACTGCTACTATCCGCTCGACAAGGAGTGGCCGGGAAGAATTTCTGAGGTTATGAAGGACGCTAACGTTTCCTTCCAATGGGATTACCCTTACGACGATTATTTCACCTACAAGGGCGGTCTTGAAGGAAATACTGACGGAGAGCCTTTTACATTTATGAAGGACATTCGCCGTCACGGACAGGACGTTATTCTGACTCTTACAGTTGACCCGCACGTTTCCGACGAGCAGCTTATTGCTATTGCAAACGACTTGAAGCCTTATGGAAGAATGATGCTCAGAATCAATCACGAAGCAACTGGTGACTGGTTCTCGTTCACCAAAAGAGCCAGCTATGCTGAGATCGGCGAGTTCTACTGCCGCTTCAACAAAATCTTAAAGGAATACGCACCTAACGTTCAGACAATTCTTTGCATCGGCGGCGTTGAGGACAAGGCAAGCGGTAAAATTGAAAAGGAAGAGGAATTCTCTCAGGCTGTAAAGGATACGGATATCTGGAGCATTGACAAGTATATGGCGCTTCACTGGGGCTGGCCTTATGATGTTGCTGAAAAGGGCGGACACACCTTCAAGAGAGAAAAGGTTGACGACGTTTTCGATTATACGAAGGCAGCTTACGAACGCTTCAAGGAAATCAACGGTGGCGTTTCAAAGCCAATGGTAATGAGCGAATTTAACGCTGACGGCGACGTAACAGGCCCTTACGATCAGGCTCAGATGGTTAAGGAGTTCTGCGACAGAGTCAAGCGTGAACAGGCTACATGGTACACAGGCTTTACCTTCTATCAATTCAGAGACAGAGGAAGACTTGGTCTTGAAATTGAAGACCCGAACAACCAGGATGTTGGAATCGAACAGCCTGTTATGAGCACATACAAGGATATTATCCACGATGAATACTTCTCGCCGAAGATGACTATAGGAGATGAGATTTCACTTCCTGTTACGCTTCGTTGGGGCGGAAGCGAGGACGCAGAGGGTATTTGCGTACCAATTCATTTTGACAAGAACCCTACTTTCTGCGAGGTTGTTTTTGACGACGACTCTAACCTTATGATGGAAATTAACGGCAAGTGGTTCTATAAAGCTCCGGGCGCTAAAACTATCGACCTTATGTCGGCGTTTTACGAAAAGCCACTTGAAGCAGAGGCTGATTTAACTCTTAAAATCTTTGCACCACCAGCAAGCGGAGTAAACGACTTATCAGCTCCTGACGGTCTTTTAAACACATATTCAACTATTGAAAAGCTTCCTTACATCAGAGTAAGATTTGAACCAATTGTAGAATAACTAATGCTCTGCCCCACCGCACAAAGCGGTGGGGCAGATTAGTAACATAACAAGCACACACTTCAAAGAAAACGCATATATTAAGAGTATTTACGCATACTTTCTTTGGGTGATGTACATGAGATATGATAATTTACATGAGCTTATATTTTCAAGCAGCTCCTCAAGGCAGTATTTTTTGTCGCTGCCTGTTGAAATTCAGATTATTCTGCACGAGCAAAACGATTTTATCCACACGCTATTTGAGCTAAGAAGAAATGCAGAGTATGTTATGAAAAAGAGGGAGTAGGCGGAAGCAAGCAACAGAAGATACACTTTATAAAGGATGGTGGTAAGTAATGAAAATTATAGATTATAGGTTTCCCGAGAAATCAATCACTTTGTTGAAAAGTTTAATCGGTCAGACACTGAATGATGTGGTATTCTATGGTTTGCCTAATGCGGCTACTACAACATACGGAATGGCAAGCATTACTGTTAACGATTTTCGTTATTGCTTTTCTAACTTTTTAGAATCGATTGAATACATAAATCGCACGGATGATGTATCAATATTCCGTTTTGATAAAATCAGTGATGTGAAATTCAATGATTTTCTCGAAGAACGAGTACCTATAAGAAATTCTATCAATCAAAAAATCAAAACCATTAAAGTGTTAAACGAAAATCAGCAGCTTTCACTAAATGGGACATTAGAATTTGATATATTTACTGTTCGTGGCGTTGTTATCTCACTTCAAGACGGTCGTGAAATATCATTTGAAAAAAGCATATGGTTTTCCGAGTTTATTACGATTAAGACTGGGTACGACTTAATCAACAGCTTTTCTGCTCTTGACGAATTCTATGAGGAATGGAGCGATTCACAATATACCGCTCAAGCTAAGCGAGATGTACTGCTAATAGAATAGCAAAAGCAGGATATTAAACCAATCCCCCGCTACCGAAAACTGGTAGTGGGGGTTGTTCGTTAAAATGTGTAGTATTTAATTTAATGCTTTTCCAAGCTCTATGCAAGCGGCTGTAGCTTCATCGTCGGGCGAATCGTTGCAAATTACACTTTCGCAGGCTAATACTGCGCCGTCAGCGCCGCAAATCTCCTCCCACGTTCTCATCCACTCACCGTCGCCCCAGCCATAAGAACCAAACAGAGCTATTTTCTTGCCGTTAAGCTTTGCTTCGCACTCGGTAAACATCGGCTCAAATTCTGTGTCCTCAAGCTGCTCGTTTCCCATTGAGGGACAGCCAAATGCTATGGCGTCAAATTCGTCAACCAGATCTGCGCTGAACTCGTTAGCCGCAAATAAACTAACGTCCGCACCTGCTGATTTTGCACCCTCTGAAACACTGGCAGCCATAGCTTCTGTGTTGCCTGTGCCGCTCCAATAAACTACTGCGATTTTACTCATATTAAATCACCTTTCTTTTAATATATTTATGTCAAGCAGCTACTGTAAGCTGCTGAACACTTCTTCCCTGCTTCCAAAGACGCATATAAACGTCCTTGCACTTTTTGTATTTTGCAAAAGCTTTAACTGCTTCGCATTCGTTACAATAAACCTTCCAGCAACCCGAGCATTTGGAGTTCTGTCCAGCATTTTCTATAAAGCCTATAACATCGCCTAATGGGTAACTCAAGAAAATTCCGATTTCGTGCGGAAAATTATCACCACTCTGAAGCCTGAGCTTCAGTCGTTCAATACACTCATCAGCATCGGCACTTTTATATCCATATTCTTTAAGAAATTCCAAAACGCCGATTTTGTTTAAATCCTCAGAAAGCTTATTCTTGCGGCAAACGTATATAAGCGCATTATTGTCGCATCTTTTAAGTATAATAAGCTCGACGCCCTTGTCGCAAAAGCTTTTGTTCCAGTATTCTATCGCTTTTTGAAGCTCTGTTTCACTTGAATACTTTATTGAAAACAAACTGGCTGTTTTAAGAGAAGCAAGAGTTGGAGAGCATTGCTCTATTAAATATTTCTCTATCATTTGTAAATCACCTGTCTGTGGTTAGCAATTGCTAACTCAAATTCTTAAAGTTAGCGGAAGCTTCGGTTAGCCTCCGCTAACTCATTCTAGCACATGAGTATACTTTTGTCAAGAATTCGTGGAAAGTGTTAACCTCTGCTACCATAAAGATAGCAGAGGTTTTATCAGCAAAACTCCTTGCCGTTTGCCATTAAAATTTTGGTCCGGCGGATTTTTGACTGTATGTCAGCACCAGAAAACTCAGCAAAAGCATCAAGTAAAACGCCAGGATTGATGTTCGTTTCACATCCTGACGGCAGCAGCACTTTTATGTAAATTCCGCTTGATGTATCTCGCAGCTCTGAAATTTCAGTATATGGCTTTAAATCGATAACCTTTTCCTTTTTCTTCTTTGTTAGCTTTTTAACCTCGATTTTTTCTCTTTCAATAAATCTCTCGAAACTTGTCTTATTCGCATCGCCGCTGATAACAATTTCATACTCGGATTTTGCTATTGATTTATGTTCGTTCATCGGCTCTTTTACTGAGATTATTTCAAGTCCTGTCGGCAGAGCTTCATTAAGAGAAGACTTAACCTCGTCAAAGGGGATTTCTTTCGTTAACGCAACGTCCATAACCTCGCATTCGCCCACAACTCCTAAAGAAAGCGCAAGCGGAAACATAATATATGCGTGCGGATTAAAGCCTTGGGTGTACCAGATCGGCAGACCAGCTCTCTTGAAGGCCCTTTGCATAGTTCTCATAAGGTCAAGGTGAGAAATGTATACGGCTCTCCCTTTCTTTGAAAACTTTAGCCTGTAATCAAACCTTTCTTCCACAGTACACACCTCCGCACTCCTTTTTTATTCCACAGCCGGAGCATTTCTCCTTACAGTTTGGCGTAGTTACAGCCTGATGAGCAAGCTTGTTTTCTCTTACGAAAAAGCGCTTTGAAACAAGATAATCCAGGTGATCCCACGGCATTATTTCAGTGTATTCCCGCCTTCTGCAAGCGTAAAACTCGGGGTCAATTCCCAAATCCTCAAATACCTGCCACCAGATTTCCGGCTTGAAATACTCATTCCAGCTATCCATTTTACAACCTCTGCGCCAGGCTTCTTCAATAACTGCTGACAAGCGTCTGTCGCCCCTTGCGAGAGCCGCTTCAAGCAGACTGATATTATAGTCGTGCCAGCTTGCTCTTATCTTTTTGGTTTTAAGGCAATCAAGCAGGTGCTTCTGACGCTCCTCGACCTCTTCTCTGGTAGCCTGCGGCTCAAATTCAAACGGAGTAAACGGCTTCGGAACAAAGGTAGCGCAGGAAATTGAAACGGTAACGCCGCCCTTTTCTCTCTTTTCCTTTGGAATCGAATAAAACAGGTCGATGATTTTTTGAGCGGTATTCGCCATTCCTTCTATGTCCTCAAGCGTTTCGGTCGGAAGTCCCAGCATAAAGTAAAGCTTAACGGAAGTATAGCCGCCCTCAAAGGCAATCTGACAGGAACGCATAATTTCTTCTTCTGTTACGTTTTTATTTATTACGTCACGAAGCCTTTGAGTTCCAGCTTCGGGAGCAAAGGTAAGTCCGCTTTTTCGTACAGTTTTAACCTTTTCCAAAACCTCTTCGCTGAAGTTGTCGACTCTAAGCGACGGCAAAGAAAGAGAAATATGCTCGTCCTTTGTATAGTCTACAAGCTCCTCTAATAGATTGTTAATCTGAGTGTGGTCGCTTGTCGAAAGCGAGGAAAGAGAAACCTCCTCGTAGCCTGTGTTTGAACACAAATCCTTTGTGCTTTGAGTGATTGTAGCAACGTCCTTTTCTCTGAAAGGGCGGTAGATAAAGCCCGCCTGACAAAAGCGACAACCTCTTATACAACCCCTGAGGACTTCCACTACTGCTCTGTCGTGAACTATCTGAGTAAAAGGTACAACAAAATCCTTCGGGTAATAAACGCTGTTAAAATCTTTGATAACTCGCTTTTTTACTTTTCTGGGAACGTCGTCATATATCGGCTCACAGGACTTTATTGTGTTGTCCTCGTTATATAAGACCTCATAAAATGCAGGCACATAAATTCCTTCAATTTTAGCAGCTTCACGCAAAAACTCCTGCTTTGTGCTTCCTTGCTTTTTCATTGAATTGTACAAATCCATCAGCTCAAGGTTTACCTCTTCGCCCTCGCCTAAAATAAACAGGTCGAAAAAGTCAGCTAACGGCTCGGGATTGCAAACGCAAGGACCGCCGCCTAAAACTATTGGATAGTCCTCTCCTCTGTCCGCTGCTCTGAGAGGAACGCCAGCTAAGTCAAGCATATTTAATACGTTTGTAAAGCTTAGCTCGTATTGAAGCGTAAAGCCTATAAAATCAAAATCCTTGATTGGATCCAGGCTTTCAAGTCCGTAAAGGAGGATTCCCTCCTCACGCATTTTAGCTTCAAAATCAGCTTCAGGCTGGAAAACTCTTTCACACCAGAATTCCTCTCTGGCATTTTTTAAGCCGTAAAGAATTTTCATTCCCAAATGGCTCATTCCCACATCGTAAGTGTCAGGGAAGCAAAACGCAAAGCGAACCTCCACCTTGCTTTTGTCCTTTACAACGCTTCCATGCTCGCCGCCGATATACCTTGCAGGTCTTTGAACTGACGGCAATATTTTTTCTATCTTTTCTTTATACATAATCTACCTCTTGAGTGTTTTGTCGTAAGATGTGGCTTTAAAAAGTAATTCATCTCAGATATAAGTATAGCATATTTTCTATTTGCCCGCAAGACTTGAAAGGCAAAATGAAATGTGGTATAATATCAGCAAACACGAACGGAGGTTTTAAAATGACCAACAAGGAAAGATTTATTGATATATATCAGACTAACATCAAAAGAGAAGGCTCGGCGAAGCTTTTAGAATACCTTAAAAGCTCCTCCTGCGATTTCTTTACGGCTCCTGCTTCAACCAGATTTCACGGTTCTTACGAGGGCGGACTTTTAGAGCATAGCCTTAACGTGTACGACTGTCTTGTAAGCTATCTTGCAAGACCAGAGGCAAAGGAAAAGTTCGGACTTGAATATTCTGATGAGAGTATTGCAATCGTTGCTTTGCTGCACGATTTATGCAAGACTAATGTCTACAAAAAGGATTTCAGGAACGTCAAGGACGAAACTGGAAACTGGGTAAAAGTTCCGACCTACAAGTTTGACGACAAGCTACCTTACGGACATGGCGAAAAGAGCGTTTACATTGTTTCAGGCTTTATGCGCCTTTCCCGCGATGAAGCTTTTGCGATACGCTATCACATGGGATTTTCAGGCGAGGAAAGCAGCAATACTGTCGGCAATGCTCTTAATATGTTCCCTTTGGCGCTTGCTTTAAATATTGCGGATATGGAAGCTACCTTCCTGCTTGAAGACAGAAACGGCTCCAAATCAAAATAAGCGTAGCAAGCGGTCATATCGCTTTTGACACTCAAAAATTCAATTTTAGTGCTTGACAAAGCAAAGCCGTTATGGTAAAATAGCATTGTTGTTTTTAAGTTCACACGGTTCTGCGGGTGTGGCGGAATTGGTAGCATTTTTACCGAGCGTCTACCAGTGGTAGAATAAAGCGAGGTAAAAATGGCGTAGCGGTCAAAATTATTGTGAGTGTAAACGAGCGTAAATAATTTTGGGCACCGCTAGAGTCACGAAGTGGCGCGTAGCGCGGCTGCCATAATTCAAACAGTCGTTTAGCTACAAGTTATTTTTCAAATTTTATATTCTGCGGGTGTGGCGGAATTGGCAGACGCGCTAGATTTAGGTTCTAGTGTTAATTCGTGCAGGTTCAAGTCCTGTCACCCGCACCAAAAAGCGTTCACAGATTTCTTTTCTGTGAACGCTTTGTTTTTTGCAGTGTGGGTAGAAATGTTCATAAAAATGTGATACAATAGGATGGAAAAGTAAATCGGAATCTGGAGGGTTATATGGAAATAGATCACATTGCAATGTATGTAAATGATTTAGAAGCTACGAGGCAGTTCTTTGAAAAATATTTAGGTGCGACGTCAAATGATGGCTATCATAATAAGAGTACTGATTTCAGATCTTATTTTTTGTCGTTTGATAATGGCATCCGGCTGGAGATTATGAATAAGCCCGATATGCAAAATATGGATAAATCACTGAGCAGGACAGGTTATTCGCATCTTGCGTTTCGTACAGGAAGTAAGGAACTTGTAAACGAACTGACTAATCGTTTAAAACAGGATGGCTATGAAGTTATAAGCGGCCCACGCACCACAGGGGATGGATATTATGAGAGCTGTATTGTAGGAATCGAAGGGAATCAGATAGAAATCACCGTGTAACCATTCACTTTATTACATATAGCTCCCTGTCAACCTCGCACATATACCCCTAACGATGAATACGGCTTCGTTATGAGGGTGGTGCATTTTTGCTTTAGAGTACAAAAAGGGCTTTGATACGATGAGGAAGGAGTGTCACGATGAAAAAGGCGAACAATTTTGTTGCACCTAAAGACTGTGCAGATCCATGTTTTGACCTTCCAATCGGATGAAGTATTAACATTATCAAGATAAGGGGAGAAATTTCGATGAATGATAGGAATAATGAGAATACAACCATTTCGTTTCAGCATGTATCTCATGCATTTGCAAATAAGCAGGTATTAAAGGGTGTTACATTTTCTGTAAAAGAAGGCGAAATATTTGGATTGCTCGGACCGTCTGGGGCAGGAAAAACAACAATCATTAATATCCTGACTGGTCAGCTTAAGCAAGATAGTGGGGAAGCTATGATTCTTTCTGAAAATTGTAATTATTTGTCAAAAGAGTTACATAGAAATCTAGGAATCATGATGGATAGTTTAGGACTATTTGAACGACTTTCTATCTATGACAATT
>JAJQIH010000020.1 GCA_021199305.1 Ruminococcus sp. | reverse complement strand
GTCACCAATTAAAACCTTAATTTTCTGGCTCATAAAACCATTCCTTTCGTCAATATTTTAACCCTCGCTATCGGCAAGGGTTATTTATTTAATGATATTTTACCATATATTGACAGAATTTTTTGTCGAATTGTGGGGGTTGAGATAAAAAGTTTGCGATTTATAATTGCTCATAATACCTCATTGCTCCATTTCATACTCTTTTCTTACGGCTCCCGTCAACCCAACAATATATTCCTTATTCGCAATCGTCTTTTTGCCCCGCTTAATTTCAGATGCCGTCTCTTCGCCAAAAATATCAGCAAAGGTTTCTTTGCATCCTCGCTTGTAAGAGGTTTTAATTGCGGTCGCAATCGCCCTTTCAACGCAAGCTGGCGTTACTCCGTGATTTTGCGCAATCGCCGCGTAGATTTTACCAGAGATATTATCAATCATTTCTGGTTCGCAAACACTCATCACAACAGCCTCACGAATGTAATGATAGCCTTTCAGATTTGCAGGAATGCCAAGCTGAAGGATGAGGTTGGTGGTTATGTTTTTCAGGCCTGAAACGTCGTGGTGGGGCATAATGGAGCTCCTTTCGGGTAATAATTTTTACTTCTTGATTTTATTTTAGCAGGATATGGAGGGATTTCAATAATTTTAAAACTAACCCCGCGCTCTACCCCTCCAGATACTTCACTTCAAAATCTGTAAAGCGGGCTTTGTTGTTGCCGGTAGCGTAAAGGGCGATGAAAACGCCTGTAAAGCCGCCGGCAACCTCTGTGGAGAGGTACTTTGTCTGCGCCCAGCCTAATCCTTTTTCTTCGGCACCAACCAGGAAAAACTTGTAGCTGAAATTGTCGCAGACGATTTTAAGCTTTGCGCTGTTGCGGCTGAGCGGGATAGCGCCTTTTATGCAAACTGCTTCGCCTATTTTAAGGCGGGAAATCGACTCGTAGCCATTATCAGTTTTTCTTATCGCAACGTCATAGTGCTGATTTTCATCCATATATAGCGTAATTCCGCCCTCGCCGATGTTGATTTCTACATCGCAGGTAATTTCTGCTTTGAAGTCCTTCTGGCGAATGCCAATGAATGTTGGCGAGTCAACATCGTCAAGTGTTACGTCAGTTCCCAGCAGAGTAACGTTGTCTTTTCCAAGAGAATAGTTTTCACGCTTCGGGTTACGAAGATAGCACCACTCCATATTAAAGTCAGTGTTTTCAAAGGTATAAAGCTTTTTGTCCTCCTGAACAATTTCGCCCAATCTGTCTGTTTCAAATTCAAGCGGAGTGGTTCCGTTTATTCCTGCTGTGAACCAGCCGTCCTCGTGAAAATTGACAGGCGTTAAAAAGGTTTCTCTGCCCAAATGGTGGTAGGTGAGCCACCTGTCAATTTGCCTGAAGCCTAAATGCACCATCCACCAGTTTCCGTTTTTGTCCTGAACGAGGTCGCCGTGACCGACGCCCTGAACCTGATAACCGCCGAGATTTCTGTTTGTCAGAACAGGATTTTCAGGGTAGCCTTTGTATTCGCCAAAAATAGAATCCGAAACAGAGTATGTAACCATGTGACCGTATTCCGTTCCGCCTTCGGCAGCGACAAGATAATATCTGCCGTTTATTTTATATAGGTGGGGGCCTTCGAGGTATCTTCCGCCTGAACCCTGCCAGATTGTTTTGCTCTTTGAAAGCTTTTTGCCTGTCTTTATGTCAATTTCGCATTGCACAACTCCGTGAACTCCGTCGTCGTCAGAGCCGTTCGACATAAAATACGCTCTGCCGTCCTCAAAGTAAAACGAGGGGTCGATTCCGTCCTGATCGACATATATTGGCTCCGACCACTCGCCGTAAATGTCAGATGTGCTGACATAATAATTTTGTCCTGTTTCGTTGTTTGTGGTTGTCATATAAAATATGCCGTCATAATATCTTATAGTAGGCGCAAAAACTCCGCTGGAGCTTGCTACTCGGTTTAAGTTTACCTGACTGTCCCTTGTAAAGCAGTTTCCAATCTGCTTCCAGTTTACAAGATCCTCGCTTTCAAAAATCGGAACCCCAGGAAAGAACTGCATTGTGCTGCATACCAGATAGTATTTTCCATTCGCTGCGCAGCAGGACGGATCGGGGTAAAAGCCTTTTATAATTGGATTTTTAACTTTCATAAATGACACTCCTTGTTTGCTTTAAATTCCTGTACTCATTGTACACTATTAAAAATACAAACGCAAGCAAAATTTTGCCATAATCAAGCACTTTATATTCCTTCAAGAAAAATCGTTAACCTTAGTTGACAGCATAATTTTATCAAGAGAAAAGATAAATCGGGCGTTTATGCAATTTTCTGATAATTTCAATAAAATAAAGCAATTCTTTGGCTATTTTGACGAAAATGCAAAAAAGCCTTGACTTTTAGGTTAGCGTGTGCTAACCTATTACTAGGTTAGCTTTGGCTTACTTGTTTAGCAGGCCATCGTGTGCTAATTGTTGATTTATGCTTTTAGGAGGGTTTTTATGATGCCGCTTTCACTTGCCACACAGGGAGAAGAAAATATGATTCGCAGAGTTGGCGGCTCCGCTGAAGTAAGACTCCACCTTGAAGAGCTGGGTTTCGTAGCAGGAGCTACTGTTACGGTAGTCAGCAAAATGGGTGGAAACGTTATAGTTAATGTAAAGGAATCCAGAATTGCAATAAGTCAAGAAATGGCTAATAAGATTATGGTTTAACATTATCGGTCGTTTGTGATTTATGTTAAATTGTGAAGGAGGAGAAGATATGACGTTAAAGGACGCAAAGATTGGACAGACGGTAGTTGTTAAAAAGCTGCTCGGCGAAGGCGCAATTAAGCGAAGAATTATGGACATGGGCATTACCAAGGGCGTAGAGGTTTATGTTCGTAAAGTAGCGCCGCTCGGCGACCCTGTCGAGGTTACAGTAAGAGGCTATGAGCTGTCGCTCAGAAAAGCTGACGCTGAAAATATCGAATGCGAATAGTGTAAATTTTTTGAGCTTGAGGTAGCAGATGATAACTCAGGCACGACAAAATCAGGAAAGGAAGAGATTCATGGACATTAAAATAGCGCTCGCAGGAAATCCTAACTGCGGTAAAACAACGCTTTTTAACGCATTGACAGGCTCCAGTCAGTATGTAGGAAACTGGCCAGGAGTTACGGTTGAGAAGAAAGAAGGAAAGCTGAAGGGAAGTAAGGACGTTACAATTACTGACCTTCCAGGAATTTATTCACTTTCTCCATACACTCTCGAAGAGGTTGTTGCGAGAAATTACCTTATTTCTGAAAGACCGAATGCAATTTTAAACATCGTTGACGGAACAAACTTAGAGAGAAACCTTTATCTGACAACACAGCTTACCGAGCTTGGTATTCCTGTAGTAGTTGCAATCAATATGATGGACGTTGTCAAGAAAAACGGCGACAAGATTAACATCGAGCAGCTTTCAAAGGAGCTTGGCTGTGAGGTAGTTGAGATTTCAGCGTTAAAGGGAACGGGAATCGAAGAAGCAGCTAAGAAGGCTGTAGAAGCTGCAAAGAAGAGCGACCCTGCAATTCCTCAGCACAGCTTCAGTGGAAGCGTTGAGCACGCTATCGCGCATATCGAGGAAGCGTTCCTTCACGATATTCCTGAAGAGCAGCAGAGATGGTATGCTATAAAGATTTTTGAAAGAGATGAAAAGGTTTTAGAGCAGCTTGACATTCCGGAAGCTACGCTGAAGCACATAGAAAAGGACATTAACGCTTGCGAGAAGGAGCTTGACGACGACGCTGAAAGTATCATCACAAATGAAAGATACATATACATCGGCTCGATTATCAAGGACTGCTACAAGAAAAAGAACAAAGGCGGACTTACAGTTTCCGATAAGATTGATAAGGTAGTTACAAACAGAATCCTGGCACTTCCGATTTTTGCGATTGTTATGGTAATCGTTTACTACGTTTCAGTTGTAACAGTCGGAACCTGGGCAACAGACTGGGCGAACGACGGACTGTTCGGTGACGGCTTCCACCTGTTTGGAATCGGAACAAGTGCTTACAACGATGCAGTTGACGAGTATGCCGCTGAAAACATCTTCACCGAAGAGGTTTTAGCTCAGCTTGAAGGCGCAGTTGACGCAGATATTACGGGAGCTGACGAAATTTTAGCAGCAGTTGAAGACGGCGACTTTGGAGCATTTGAAGAGGCTTATGGTTCGTACAACGACGAGCTTAACGAAAAGGCAGACGGAAAGTACGAAATTGATTCACTTCTGCCGCTCGATGAAGAAGGCGAGTTTGCTGATATGCCAGACTCTTCTGAATATGGAGTATGGGTACCAGGTATCCCAGTTTTAGTCGGAAACGGACTTGAAGCTCTTAACACTCCTGAGTGGTTAAGCGGACTTATAAACGACGGTATCGTAGCTGGTGTCGGAGCAGTTTTAGGCTTCGTTCCTCAGATGCTCGTACTGTTTATCTTCTTAGCGTTCCTTGAGGGCTGTGGATATATGGCTCGTATAGCGTTCGTAATGGACAGAAATTTCAGAAGATTTGGTCTTTCGGGTAAATCCTTTATCCCGATGCTTATAGGAACAGGCTGCGGCGTTCCAGGAATTATGGCTTCAAGGACGATAGAAAACGAGCGTGACCGTCGAATGACGATTATGACTACAACCTTTATTCCTTGCGGAGCTAAGCTTCCGATTATAGCTATGATAGCAGCAGCTTTGTTTAACAATACATGGTGGGTAGCGCCAAGCGCATACTTTATCGGCGTAGCGGCAATTATCGTATCAGGTATTATGCTGAAGAAGACAAAGCCGTTTGAAGGCGACCCTGCACCGTTCGTTATGGAGCTTCCAGCATACCATTTGCCAACTGTAGGCAGCGTTTTACGTTCAATGTGGGAGCGTGGCTGGTCGTTTATCAAGAGAGCAGGAACTATAATTCTTCTTTCTTCAATCATCATCTGGGCAGGTTCGGTATTTGGAAATACTGGAAACGGCTTCGGCTTCAGCGCAGATATGGAGCTTTCACAGAGCATTCTCGGCTACATCGGCAAAGCAGTCAAGTGGATATTTGTTCCTCTGGGATTTGGTTCAGGCGATACAGGAATTACAGCTACAATTGCTACTGTTATGGGTCTTGTTGCCAAGGAAGAGGTTGTCGGAGTATTCGGAGTTCTTGACTTTGAAGGACTTGGCGCACTCGCAGGATACTCATTCTTAGTATTCAATCTTCTTTGCGCACCGTGCTTTGCAGCAATGGGAGCTATGAAGAGAGAAATGAACAATGGTAAGTGGACAGCTTTCGCAATTTGTTACCAATGCGTATTCGCTTACTGCGTATCATTGATGATTTATCAGATTGGCAGTGCCTTTACAGGAAACCTCAATATTATCGGCTTGATCGTTGCAATTGCAATAGCAGCATTTATGATTTATATGCTCTTTAAGCCGTACAAGGAGTCTAACAAGCTCACAAAGACTGTAAAGGTTGTAAAGTAAAAAAGGAGTAATAATTATGTTTTCATGGCTTTTGGATAATCTCGCTACAATCATTATTTGTATAGTTCTTCTGGCGGTTGTCGCATTGATTGTACGAAGCATGATTGTAAACAAGAAAAAGGGCAAATCCTCCTGCAGCTGCGGTTGCGGCTGTGACGGTTGCCCGAGTGCAGGAATGTGTCACCCTAAAGGTGATACCACTAAATAAGCTTACAAGATTTTTCTAAAGATTTATCTCCCCTCTGAGAAGCACCCCGATGAATTAACTTCATTGGGGTGCTTTGTTGTGTGCGAGCCTTAAAATTTCAGGTTTTGGTATAGACAAAAGTGAAGAAAAGTGCTATAATAAAATCCACATCGGGGTGTGGCGCAGGTGGTAGCGCGCTTGACTGGGGGTCAAGAGGTCGCAAGTTCAAGTCTTGTCACTCCGACCAAAAAGTCCTTGAAGGGTTTCTTCAAGGGCTTTGTTTTTATCAGTTATTTTCTGTGTGTTGTTTTCTGCCGACAATAAGCAAATAAACTGTAATGATCACAATTAAAAGGTAAATGGCAGCACTTGAAATTGCAGACAAGACAAGCATATTACCAGCTTCTTCGCCGCTTTTAATCATTATCAGCGTATTCTGAAGAGTTAAAATTGATACCAAAGCATCTATGAGATTAATAGTACGAAGCTCGGCGACCAGAATGTTGCGGTGTTTCTTTCTTTTTTGTCGGCGGACGTGAACCAAAGCCATTGTGATTTTATAGGTTGTATACGCCGCCGTAGCGATAGCAGGAATAAGGCTCAAACCAACTGGCTTTTCAAGCCGTACCATCAGTGCTATCGGACAAATCAGCGCAAGACTTAAAAGCAAAAGAAGAGTGCCGCTTATAGTAAAAGCTTTGTATCTTATTTGTTCCTTTTCTGATTTATTGGCAGCTCTGCTCAGCTTTGCTTTTCTTTCTGCGAGCAAAATAGTACCTCTTATCAAAACCAGCAGCAGGTAAAACACGCAAATGCTTCCATGCCAGACTGACAGCAGATAAATTCCTAAAAAGCCGTTATAGAGGGCGAATAGCGACGTTGTGCAAAACGAAAGCACAGAGCTTGCGATGGTACTTACAACGTAATCTTTTCTGAGCTTTGAAAAGGCAGGCTTTATCTTGTTGCGAAATGTTTTATCCTTCATATTTTTTGTTTATCTGTCGGCCTGACGCATTCTTCGATAACGGCGGCAATAGTATCAATAGGTTCACTGCAATTTGTATTAAGCCATTCTTTTATAATAGCTGAAATGCCTTCAATATAATAGGCAACGAAATACTTGTGGTATTCATTGGGAATTTCAAATCTTTCAAAAATTGGCTCAAGAATATAGTCCTGCAACAGCTTATATTGCTTGTGAATCTGCATACCGTTCGGGTTGTGGAATGCTGCCCGGTAGATGTTTTTGTTGTCAAAAACAAATTGCAGATATGGAAGCAAATAATCCTTTTTGATAAACACGAGTTCGCTAAGCTCGCTGCTTGAAATTTTGCCCGAAAGAGTGTTCTCGCTCTGCTCAAAGTAGGATAAAAACCGCTTTGTTATAAATTCCAACGTTTCGTCGACCAAATCCGCTATCGTTTCGTAATGCAGATAAAAAGTCGAACGGTTTACTCCTGCCTTTTCGCAAATTTCCTTAACGGTTATGTATTCAAACCCTTTGACTTCAAGCAAGGAAATTAACGCTTCGTCCATCAGGAGAGCAGTTCTCCAGTATTTACTTTCTGATTTGTTCATATTCGCCCTCCTGAATTTTTGAAATTATGCTATTCAGCTTCGCTGCTGATTTCTTTCGCAAGCTGCATAATTTCAAATGCGTATTGCTTTTTGCCATTTTCTAATAGTTTTTTGTAGATAGGGTAGTTTATGCTGACGCCGATAAGTCCAATTATTCCAACGATAATACCTACTGCTGTCAGAAAAAAACTTTCGTCGCCGATTATTTTCATCGACAGGCACATTCCCGTACCAAGAATAAGCGCCATAACAATTCCAAAGGTGAATGTGAAAATGTTTGCCTTGCTTTTTGCCTTTCTGTCAAGCTTTTTTAAAGCCACGACCTTTGAGGTTTCTTTAGGTGCATATTCCTTGGCGATTGATTCCGCATAAATTTTGTCTGTGTTCATAGTAGTATTCTCCTTAAAGATTTTTTCAGCCTTCGCTGTAGCTTAATAATACCATGCACAGAGGAGGAAACTGAACAACACGTTTTGCGTTTTGTGTTGATTTAAAATATTCAACCACAGCCAATAAACAACCCATTACGAATCAAGCAGCTGTCTGCTTCTCTTTAGCGTTTGGCGAAGCATAATGCGTTCTGTTTGTGTTACTATTATGGGCAACGAAGTTGCCTAGCGTTAAGCGTAGCTTAATGCGTTTACATTAAAACGCTTGCCACCCCTTTTTACGTTTGTAATTTTTGTCGAACGATGTGGTTTACTATATCTAATATAACAGAGAGGGAAGAAAAGAACAAAGCAAAGTTAATAATAAGTTTTGCGTTATTTTCCTATTTCTCGCATATCTATACCCCAATCATATTTCCTATATCTACTCTCTTCCCACCGCCCCAATTACGCAATGCAGGATAGAATGTGGCAACAAGCATTTTGAGATGATGATATGGGCAACGAAGTTGCCTAGCGTTAAGCGTAGCTTAATGCGTTACGCATTACGAATTACGCATTAACCTACCCTTCCTGTTTTAAAATCGTTATCTTTTTGGCCTTTGAGATGATAATGCCGTCCTCTCGCATTTTTTTCATCTCCCGAAGCATAGCGCTCCTGTCAACGCAAAGATAGTCAGCAAGGCTTGCAAGCGAGAAGGGGAGGATAAAGGTCGCCTTGCCCTGCTTTTTAGCTTCAAGATTAAAATACGACAGAAGCTTTTTCCTTAGCGTTCGCTGACTTAAAATGTCGATTTTTGCGCTCTGGTCGATAGAACGCTCCGACAAAATGCTGAGCATATTGCTTACCAGAACCGAGTGATGCTCGCACGCCTTTTCGCATCGCTTTACAATATGGTAGTAGTCGATAAACAAAACCTCGCAGTCCTTCGAGCAGACAACCCTTGTGTCGCTGTCGTCGGTGAGATAGGTGAAAAGCTTTCCGAATATATCGTTTTTGGAAAGTCGTTCGTGAATGGTTCTGTTTCCGTCAAAGTCGTATTTTACAATTACCGCCTCGCCGCTGAGAAGCACGCCAATGCTGTCGTTCTGCCCTGAATAGTTGGTTATAGTTTCCTCAGCCTTGTACGAGCGGGTTTTCGCATTGAAGCATTTGCACATCTGCAAAAAATTTTTTTCGTTAATTCCGTCGAATATCTTTGTCATGATTTTTCCTCCGCTTAAAGCCTTGAAGCTAGTATTATAGGGACTTACACACTGCAACTGTCCAAATTTTCGTATACCTCATATATGTGCTAAAATTGCTTTTTACCCCCATATATTGTATTTTATCACATTTTCGTTGCAAATGCAACTGCAAATTTTCAAAATGTGAAGTATACTGGTATAAGTTTCCGAATAAAAGAGAGATAATTTCGCGCGAGTTTATTGTTTTTCAGGACAAATTTTAGGGAGGCATAATTATGCAGGTAGTAAAAAGAGACGGTCAGACGGTAGACTTTGACCGCAGCAAGATTGTCGTTGCCATTCAGAAGGCAAACGCAGAGGTTGACGAGAGCGAGAGAGCTTCTGACGAACAGATTGAATCTATCTTGTCGTATATTGAGGGCAAGAACAGAAAGAGAATGCTGGTTGAAGATATTCAGGATATGATTGAAGAAAAGCTGATGTCTTTTGATCTGTTTGTTCTGGCTAAGACGTACATTATTTACAGATACCAGAGAGCTCTGGTAAGAAAGGCTAATACAACCGACGATTCTATTTTAAGCCTTATCAGAAACGAGAATAAAGAGCTGGCGGAGGAAAACTCCAACAAGAATACTATTTTAGCTTCAACTCAGAGAGATTATATTGCGGGCGAGGTTTCAAGGGATCTGACAAACAGAGTCCTGCTTCCGGAAAAGCTTGCCAAGGCGCACGCTGACGGAGTGTTCCACTTCCACGACGCAGATTACTTTTTGCAGCCGATTTTCAACTGCTGCCTTATAAATATCGGCGATATGCTGGATAACGGAACTGTTATGAACGGAAAGCTTATTGAAAGCCCGAAGAGCTTTCAGGTAGCCTGCACTATTACAACTCAGGTTATCGCAGCAGTAGCTTCAAACCAGTACGGCGGACAGTCGGTTGACTTAAAGCATTTAGGAAAGTATCTGAGAAAGTCAAAGGAGAAGTTTGAAAAGTCTATAAGAGAATCCTGCGACGACAGCGTTTCAGAGAAAGCTATAGAAAGACTTGTAGACGAGCGTTTGCAAAACGAGTTAAAGAGCGGCGTTCAGACTATTCAGTATCAGATAAATACATTGATGACAACAAACGGACAGTCACCGTTTGTAACCCTCTTCCTGCATCTTGAAGATGGCGATGAGTACATCGAAGAAAACGCTATGATTATCGAGGAGATTTTGCGTCAGCGTTACGAGGGAATCAAAAACGAGAAGGGTGTTTATGTAACTCCTGCCTTCCCGAAGCTTGTTTACGTTTTAGACGAGAACAACTGCTTAAAGGGCGGAAAGTACGACTATCTCACAAGAATGGCTGTTAAATGCTCGGCTAAGAGAATGTACCCTGACTACATTTCTGCAAAGAAGATGAGAGAAAACTACGAGGGTAACGTATTTTCGCCAATGGGCTGCCGTTCATTCTTGGCTCCATGGCGTGACGAGGACGGCAATTACAAGTTCGAGGGAAGATTCAACCAGGGAGTCGTTTCCATTAACCTTCCTCAGATTGGAATTATCGCAAAGGGCGATGAGGATAAATTCTGGGAGCTTTTAGACGAAAGACTGGAGCTTTGCTACGAAGCACTGATGTGCCGTCATAACGCTTTAATGGGCACAAAGAGCGACGTATCACCAATCCATTGGCAGTACGGAGCTATCGCAAGACTTAAAAAGGGCGAGAAGATTGACAAGTACCTGATGAACGGCTATTCGTCAATTTCGCTTGGATATATCGGACTTTACGAGGTTACAAAGGTAATGAAGGGCGTTTCACATACTACTCCTGAGGGACAGGAATTTGCTCTTCGTGTTATGCACAAGCTCAGAGATACCTGCGATAAGTGGAAGGCGGATACCGGTATTGGCTTTGCTCTTTACGGAACTCCTGCTGAGAGCCTTTGCTACAGATTCGCAAGCATCGACAAGAAGAAGTTTGGAACCATTGAGGACGTTACCGACAAGGGTTATTATACAAATTCCTACCATATTGATGTAAGAGAGGACATTGACGCATTTTCAAAGTTTAAGTTTGAAAGCCAGTTCCAGAACATTTCATCAGGCGGCGCGATTTCTTATGTTGAAATTCCAAATATGAGAAATAACCTTGAAGCTATCGAGTCGGTTGTCAAGTTTATTTACGACAACATTCAGTACGCTGAGTTTAATACAAAGTCTGATTATTGCCACGAGTGCGGCTTTGACGGAGAAATTGTTATAAACGACGATAATGAGTGGGAGTGCCCACAGTGCCACAACAAGGATCACGCCAAGATGAATGTAACAAGACGTACTTGCGGATATCTGGGCGAGAATTTCTGGAATGAAGGAAAGACCAAGGAAATCAAGGCGAGAGTTCTTCACCTCTAAACCGCTTGATCTGAAAGGAATTATTTAATGAATTACGGTTCGATTAAAAAGTGCGATGTTGCAAACGGTCCGGGAGTAAGAGTTTCGCTGTTTGTAAGCGGCTGTACACATCATTGCAAGGGCTGCTTTAACCCTGAAACGTGGGACTTTAACTACGGCAAGGAGTTTGACAGCAGCGCCGAAAACAGAATCTTAGAGCTGCTCATTCCCGATTATATAGAAGGCTTTTCGCTTCTTGGCGGTGAGCCGTTTGAACCTCAGAATCAACCGACGCTGACGCTTCTTTTAAGAAAAATCAAAAAGCGTTTCCCTGAAAAGAAAATCTGGTGCTATTCGGGGTATACTCTTGATAAGGATATTCTGAATAAGGATAGTAAGATAAGAACTGAATATACCGATGAAATGATAGGATATATCGACGTTCTGGTTGACGGGGAATTTAAGGAAGAGCTTAAAAACCTCAATATCAAATTCAGAGGAAGCGAAAATCAGCGTCTGATAGATGTTAAGAAAACGCTTTCAGGCGGAAGTGTAACGCTGATTGACGAGAGCAAGCTAAGATAAAAAATCCACTTTGAAAAGAGATAAAATATGCTAAAGATAAAGATAAAAAAACTTGATGAAAGAGCAACAATTCCTACAAGGGGAAGCGAGTATTCAGCAGGAAGCGATTTGTATGCCGTTTTAGACGAGGATCTGACAATTTCTCCTGCTGCTACCGTCCTTGTTCATACTGGTTTGGCTGTTGAAATTCCAGAAGGCTATGCCGGACTTATTTACGCAAGAAGTGGTCTTGCTTCAAAGCGAGGACTTGCTCCTGCCAATAAGGTCGGAGTAGTTGACGCCGACTATCGGGGCGAGGTAATGGTTGCGCTTCACAATCATTCAAACGAGCCGCAAACAATTTCTCACGGAGAGAGAATAGCACAGCTTGTTGTAACTCCGTTTCTGAAGGTGGATTTTGAACAGGCTGACGAGCTGTCAGATACCGTTCGTGGAGTCGGAGGATTCGGCTCTACTGGAACGAAGTAGAAATTTAAAACAATTGCGGGCGTAAACTTTGCGTCCGCTTGTTGTTTGTCTGGAGATGTAGTCTTTGAGTGTTAGTATAAATCAAAAATACAAGGGCGTAATTTGCATAATACTGTCAGCTTTCTGCTTTGCGTTTATGAATGCGTTTGTGCGATTGGCTGGCGACCTGCCGAGCATTCAGAAAAGCTTCTTTAGAAACCTTGTAGCCTTTTTCTTCGCACTTATCATTCTTTTGCGGTCGAAGGAGAAGATTACTCTTTCTAAGGAAAGCGTTCCATTTCTTCTTTTGCGTTCAATTTTCGGAACGCTCGGCATTCTTTGTAATTTTTACGCTGTCGACCATCTGGTGCTGAGCGACGCTTCGATGCTAAATAAGATGTCGCCGTTTTTTACAATTTTGTTCTCGTTTATCTTTCTGAAGGAACGCCTGACGGCTTTTCAGACGACGGCTGTTGTTGTCGCTTTTGTAGGAAGCCTTTTTATCATAAAACCAACGCTCTCAAATATGGATCTTTTGCCGTCGGTTTTGGGACTTCTCGGAGGAATAGCTGCCGGAGCGGCATACACTATGGTGCGAAAGCTCGGAACCCAAGGGGTTAAAGGGCCGTTTGTAGTCTTTTTCTTTTCAGGTTTTTCCTGCCTTGTAACCCTGCCGTTTCTGATAATTGGCTTTGAGCCGATGACGTGGGTTCAGCTTTTAACTCTTTTAGGCGCCGGACTTGCAGCGGCAGGAGGACAGTTTTCAATCACAGCCGCATACTATTACGCACCAGCGAGAGAGATTTCAGTATACGATTATTCCCAGATTATCTTTGCAGCGCTTTTAGGCTTTATACTGTTCGGACAAGTTCCCGACGGGCTCAGCGTTTTAGGGTATGTTATCATAATCGGTGTAGCGATAGTTATGTTTTGGTACAATAACAAAAGGCACAAAGAAAATGGCTGATAAAAGCTTAACGCCAGGGTACTTGAATTTTTAAGAAATTTTTTAGAGCTTTCTTATTTTACGAGTAGTGAGATTATAGCGTTTTCTCACCCCGCCGCTGGCGAGGTGAGAAAACAGCTTAGTTCAGAGACTTCTATTGAGGTCTCTTTTTTATTATTGCTTCGGCTGAAATTTTATCAAGGGAACATACTAATTTTGTTAAAACAACTTTACAAAACAACAAATACCAAATATTACAATTTTATCGCTAATTTTGACATTTTACTTGAAAAGACAAATGTTCGGTAGTATAATTAAGGTAATTAAGTACGTAAATTTTAAAGAATTTTCCCAGAATTCACAAAATACAGACTTGATTTTGAAAAAAGCCGCAACCCCTCAATTTTCGGGGGGGGGTGACCATATTATATAGATTTTGGAGTGTTGTAAGATGATAAAAGTAGGCATTTGCGACGACGTTAAAACTCAGCGGGAAGAGCTTAAACGTCTGTGCGTCACCTGGGCGAGCACGAAAATGCCGGTCGATGTTGCTTGCTATGAAAGCGCATCGGAGATTTTACATGATTGCGAAGAGTTCTCTGGAAATTTCGATATTATTTTTATGGACGTTGAATTTTCAGACGGCGTAAATGGAATTGAAGCCGTAAAGGAAATTAACGAGCTGTTGCCTGATTGTAAAATTATTTATGTTACAGCATATTCAAAATATGCAACGGATGTCTACGAAACAAACCACGCATATCTGGTGCTTAAAAACAAAAAATTCTCTGAGAATGTTTTCAAGGCGCTTGACAAGGCTTTTGAATGCCTGGAAAACGAACGCCGTGAACTACTTGCAATAAGAAGTAAGGGAATAAACCTCATACCGATTAAAGATATTGTAAGCTTTGAACGTGACAAGAGAGTGACCGTTCTTCACACGCTGATGGGCGATATAAGCACTTATGAGCCGTTTGACGAGCTGCTTGAAAAGGTAAAGGACAAGAAAATTATTCGCTGCCATAAAAGCTACGCAGTGAATTTTTATCACGTTTCAAAGTACACCAGAGTAAAATTTGTTATGGATAACGAGGAGAGCATTCCGATAAGTCGGGCATATCAGAAGGAGATTTTTGATAGTTTTACAGATTATCTGGACGACTCGCTAGTAATCCCGATAGAATAATGAATAGATTTAAGTCCCCTTTGTCAGGATCTGACAAGGGGATATATTTTTGGAAATTTTAAGCAAATGTATGACAAATGCTTGACAAACGCTGTATAGTGTAATATAATAAATAATAGCAAACAGAGCATTTCATTGAAACAGAAAGGAGCTGATAATATGGCACAGATAAGCGTCAGAGTTGACGATGAAACAAAACGACTGGCTGAAAGCGTCTGCGATGATATTGGAATTTCTATGTCAACAGCAATAAACATATATCTTAAAAAGCTAAGTCGGGAAAGGCGCATTCCTTTTGATGTTTCCGCCGACCCGTTTTATTCTGAAGAAAATATGAAGCGTTTGCAAAGAGCCGTTAATGACTTAAATGCAGGAAAGGGTAAAATCCACGAGGTGGATTATGATTAAGGTCTGGCATGACGAAGCGTGGGAGGATTTTGAATATTGGACCAGGCAGGATAAAAAGACCTTTAAGCGTATTTTGCTGCTTTTAAAGGACATTGACCGCAACGGATACGTTGGAATAGGAAAGCCTGAACCGCTAAAGGGAAATCTGAGCGGATTCTGGAGCAGGCGAATTGATGAGTGCAACCGTATAGTTTACCGAATTAAGGATGGTAGGATTGAGATTGCTCAATGCGGTTCGCACTATAGGGATAAGTAAATTAAGTCCCCTTTGTCAGGATCTGACAAGGGGGACTTTTGCGTTTGTTTTTACTATATTACAAGGCCGCCGTTTGCGCCAATATTTATTCCGTTTAAATACGAAGCGTCTGGGGAAGCTAAAAACAGAGCGATTTTTGCAATTTCCTGCGGCGTGCCAATTCTGCGAAGCGGAATGTCCGCCTTCAGATCCTCAAGCGTCTGGTCGTCAAGAGATGAGTTCATATCAGTATCAATAACTCCTGGCGAAATTGAGTTTACTCTGATTCCGCTTTGACCGACCTCTTTGGCAAGAGCTTTTGTGAGTCCTATAAGCCCTGCCTTTGAAGCCGAATATACTACCTCGCAGGAGGCTCCGACCTCGCCCCACATTGATGAAATGTTTATGATGCAGCCGCTTTTTTTCGGCACCATTTGCTCGGTGGCATACTTGTTGCAAAGGATAGCTGCTGTGAGGTTTGTTTTTATCAAAGCTTCGATTTCCTCCTCGCTCATCAGCTGAAAAACGCCGATGTGAGAAATTCCGGCATTGTTTACAAGAACGTCAACGCCGCCAAAGCGTGACTTGACATAATCAAACATAGCCTTTATCTGAGCGTTGTCTTTCATATCAGCTTTAAAAATATGCGAGTGGGAAAGCTCAGCCTTCAGCGCCAAAGCGTCACTTTCAGAGCGATTGTAATTTATAATAACTCTATATCCTGCTTTTGAAAATTCAATGGCAGTCTGCCTGCCGATTCCTCGTGAAGCGCCTGTAATAATAGCAGTTTTCATAGCTGTACCTCTTTTTTAAAGTATACAACCATTCTACCTCTATTTGTGATTTTCGTCAACCCAGTGCTTTGAAAGCTTTATATTTTCATCGTCGTTGTTGTAAACTCTGCCGTTTTCGTCTGTATGATTGTCGGTAATAATATAGGTTTCAAACGCCGGTATGATATTTTTCGGGTCGTAGATTTTTACATCTCCGTCAAAGTGAACCTCTCTTGTGTGTCTTGGAAAGCGTCGTTTGTTTTGTTCTTTGCTCATTTTTCTCCTCCTTTCGAGTAAAGCCTGTAAGTCCTGATTTCTTTGTTATTACTTTTCCCGAAAGAGAAGCGTTATATGAAATAAAAGATTTGCAAGATTTTTTGGCTTTTGCCGCACAGCTTTCCAGAATTTCACAAATGAAAGAGCAGTATTTCAAGAGGGCAAAGGGGTAATTCCAAACTAAACTTTTATATATTTTATTTTATAGGGACTTTAGTTTAAATTTACCGCCTTTACCCCCAGAAAATATTGTTTAATGGTGAAGAAGGGAGGAACTGCTCTTTATTGAAAAATACGTGAAAATTTATTGTAATTATATTAAAAATCGTGTATAATTAGTTCTGACAGAATGCGTGTATAGCAATTTTTCGGAGGAATAGAAAAATGAGTTTTAAAAGAAAAAGCGCCGCAAAGGTTTTACTGAGGGTTTTAACGGCAGATTTTATGTGCCTTGTATTATTGCTGTTCTGGATGGTTTTTTACAGAACGCACTGGATTGCAAACAATGTGGTTTTCGGCATTGCCAACGTATTGATTGTTGGAATGCTTCTTGCTGACTACTGTATGAAGGAAGGCGGAAAAATAAAAAATCAGGTGAAGTTTCACGGACTTGAGGAGTGTGAAAACTTCGGCTTTAACATCGGACTTGTAAGTGTAATACCGAGCTATATTTCAATTATTTTCCTGATTCTGGGAAAGCTCGGCGTGCTTGGAAATACAGTTGCGGTGTATTACCTGACAAACACCTTCTTTACGCCGATATTCAATCTGTTCAGTTTAAGCTTTAATGCGCCTGACGCTAACGCTACGGCAGCGTCGGCAGTAGCCGCAGATATTCCGTGGCTGTCGATAATAATTGTGCTTATTCTGCCATTTTATATGATTTTAGTCTGCTACTACTTCTTTAAAATGGGTTACAACAACGAGGACCTGAAGTCGAAGTTTGTTTACAAGCGTAAAAAATAAAACGGACAGGTCTTAAAATATTTTTATCCTCATAAGCTTTTAAGGGCGGTAGACAAACGCTTTAAACTTATCAAAAGGGGAAGGCTTTATGAGGTCGAGTATTAAAAAAATTGCGGAAGCGGGACTGACGCTTGTTGTAATGAGCGTTTTTATTATATGCTACTACGTTACGAAAAATATAAATGCAATTGTCACAGAGGACAATTCTCTAGCTGTATCAGCTTCTCAAAATACGCTGCCTGAGATATTGCTGGATGCGGGGCACGGCGGCTTTGACGGCGGTTGCGTCGGCGTAAACGGCGAGGTTGAAAAGGAAATAAATTTATCAATCACAAAAAGCGTTTACTATTTATGCTCGGTGTTCGGCTACAAGACAAGAGCTTTACGTCTGGACGACACAGCGCTCAACGACAGCGACATTGAAGGAATTTTCAATATGAAGCAGTCGGATATGAAGCACAGACTGGAGTTTTTTAATTCAAGCGATAATGCTGTCTGTCTGTCAATCCACCAGAATCAGTTTACCGACGAGCAGTATTGGGGTTCGCAGATGTTTTTCAGCAGCACAAACGAGCTTAGCGAAGTTTTAGCCTCGGAAATTCAAACGAGCGTAATTTCAAATATAGAATTTCAGGCGGAAAACGACAGGGAAATAAAAAACACCTCTGATATGTACGTCCTGTCAACTCAGAATCCAGCAGTAATGGTTGAGTGCGGATTTATGTCAAATCCTGAAGAGGTTGAGCATTTAAGCGACACGACATATCAGAAGCAAATGGCGTTAGCTATATTTTTGGGAGTAAATAAATTTGTCGGGGAGAATTAAAAACAAGGAGAGAGAAAATGGCGAAGGCTTCAAAGGTTTATATATGCTCGCAATGCGGCTATGAAAGCGCAAAGTGGAACGGAAGATGTCCATCCTGCGGCGAGTGGAATACGCTTGAGGAGGGAATATCAGCAGCAAGCGAACGATATACGACAAAATCAAAGGCAGTCACCGATATAACAGGAATGATAAGCTCGCTTTCGTCGGTTGACACAAAGACAAACGATGTCAGGTATAAAACGGGACTGGGGGAATTTGACAGAGTATTAGGCGGGGGCCTGGTAAAAGGCTCGCTTGTTCTTCTTGGCGGAGAGCCTGGAATAGGAAAGTCAACTCTGCTGCTTCAGATTTGCGAATACTTCGGTAAGGACAAAACGGTTCTTTACGTTTCGGGCGAGGAGTCTGCAAGGCAGATAAAGCTAAGAGCGGAGCGGCTTCGGGTGTTTACGGAAAATCTTTATCTTCTGACTTCAACAGATGCAGAAGCGGTAGTTGATGCGATAATAAAGGAAAAACCCGATATTGTAATAATCGACTCGATTCAGACAATGAGCATTTCTGCTCTTTCCTCCGCTCAGGGAAGCGTAGCTCAGGTGAGAGAGTGCGCTAATCTGTTTATGAGAACGGCTAAGAGCGAGGAGATTCCGTTTTTGATAGTAGGACATGTCAACAAGGACGGAGCGATAGCAGGTCCTAAAGTTATGGAGCATATAGTAGATACAGTTTTGTACTTTGAAGGGCAGAGAAATATGTCGTACAGACTTCTTCACGCTCACAAAAATCGTTTCGGACGGGCAACAGAAATCGGCGTGTTCGAGATGACCGACAGGGGATTAGTTGAGGTTGAAAATCCGTCGATGATGATGCTTTCAGGCAGACCGACCGATGTTTCAGGCTGCTGTGCGGCTTGCTGTATCGAAGGAAGCAGACCGATAATGGCAGAGGTTCAGGCACTCGTTACTAAAAGCAGCTTTGCAGTTCCGAGAAGAACCTCTACGGGATTTGACTACAACAGACTTTCTATACTGATTGCGGTGCTTGAAAAGCGTCTGGGACTTCATTTTTCAAACTTAGATGTTTATGTAAGCGTTGTCGGAGGATTAAGACTTGACGAGCCGGCAGCCGACCTTTCAATCGCTCTGGCGCTTTATTCGTCGGTTACCGACAAGATAGTTTCGGACAAGCTTCTGGCATTTGGCGAAATAGGTTTAGGCGGCGAGGTCAGAAACGTATCGTACATTTCTCAGCGAATTGAAGAAGCTGAGCGTTTAGGCTTTGAAAAATGTATTGTGCCGAGAAGCTCGCTGAAGGGCGTTGACAAATCAAGATTTACAATTAAGATTGTCGGTGTAACAAACGTCAGACAGGCGTTTGAAGAGATGGGATAGTTTGTCGAAAAAACAAACCGGAGCAAGCTGATTTAGCTTGCTCCGGTTACATTGTTTTTAATCTTCTCTTTGTGGTTTTAGTCCGTGACGATTTCGCCAAGCAGCTGAACACCTGAATGCTTTTATCATCGCAGGAGTCAATTCAGGGCAGTCTTCATCAAAAGTTATTGGTTCGTTTTCAGCTTCTTCCAGCATTTTGAGCTGTTCTTCTGTTAATTTCTGCTTACCATCATTTTTCATCTCATAATATACCATTTCGCTCATAATACAATCTCCTTTCAGCCTTAGTCGCCAATCTGGCGGATATTATTCTGATTTTTTCAACTCGTTCTGTAAACACAACAAACAAAATTGTTCCTACAGAACCTATTGCAGCATATCTGTCTTCAACTAAACTATGCTCTACGTCATAGATTTCGATATAATTAGGGTCTTTAAACACTTGCATAGCTGTCGTAAAATCGACCTTGTGCTTAGCAATATTGGTTTTCTCCTTTTGCTCGTCCCATTCAAATTGCATTACATCACCCCTATTTCTGCTATTAGTATACCACAAACTATTTAAAAATGCAATATTATTATGCGAGCATATTTCGATTTACTCAGCTTTAAATAATATCCCCGACAGGCATTTTTGCTTGTCGGGGATTGCTTTTACTTCAAAGAAGCTTTATATCCTTCGCCCCAGTCCCACATAGCATCAAGAATAGGCTTAAGGCTTTGCCCTAATTCGGTCAGTGAATATTCTACTCTCGGCGGAACCTCCGCATATACCTTGCGGTTTACAAGTCCGCTACCTTCCATTGCACGAAGCTGTGCTGTCAGCACCTTTTGCGAAACATTTCCGATGGATTTTTTAAGCTCGCCAAAGCGTTTGGTTCCGGTTAAAAGGTCGCGGAGAATAAGAACCTTCCATTTGTCGCCAATAAGAGTAAGCGTGGTTTCAACAGGACAAGCGGGAAGCTCGTCAGCTTTGATTTCAGACATTTTACAGACACCTCCGTTAATGGTTTCAAAAAGAAATTTACAAGCTCATTATACAGTACCGCCTTTAAATTGTCAAGATTTCCGATTGAAACTACCAGGCGAGGAAAAATTTTCAAAAAATTTTTCTCAGCCTGAAAGCCGCTCAAACGGCGATTTTTCGCAATAGTTTCGTTTCAGTAACCGCCCAATAGTTTCCGTTTGGTAACTACACCACAAAAAAGTGCTTACTTTACAAAAGAAACTTGCTTGTGTATACTATATATAGAAGCTGAACAGACGGCCGCTGTAAAGCTCGAAAACACAAAATATTAAATGCTCAGGAGGCTATCACTATGAACAAGAATACTTACACAACAGTAAAACTCGCTAAAGGCGAAATGAATGTTTATGATTTTGGCGGCGTAAAGCTGCACGCATTTAAGACAAATGATTTTATTGATGATGAGGTTTTTGTCGTCGAGAAAAACGGAAAGGCTGTTATTATTGAGTCACCTTGCTTTTACGATAACATCAGCGAACTGACCGAATACCTCAAGGATTTGCAAGTAGAGGGAATGCTCGTTGCTTATCACGGAGCTGGAGCAACATTTCTTCCTGATGTTGCAAAGTACGCTACACAGAATGCAGTAGAATTTTCTGAAAACGGCGGCGGTAAGGATCTGATTAACAACTTTACTTGTGCATTCGGAGAAATCTTTGACCCATCAGTTCACAAGATCACAAATGTAATTGAGCCAGGCAAGGTAACAATCGGTGGCATTGATTTTGTAATCAAGCAGACAGCTGACGCTTTTGATGTAGAAATTCCTGAAATCAACGCAGTTTACACTCATATGCTCGGACACGACTGCCACTCTATCGTTGCAGGTGCAGGTCATGCCGATGCAATAATTGCAGAGCTTCGCAGCTACATTGAAAAGAACTATGACCTGATTCTTACATCTCACTATACTCCAGAGGATCTGAAGGACGCACAGACCAAGATTGATTATCTCGAAAATTTAAAGAAGATTGCAGCTGACTGCACAGATGCAGAAGGCTTCAAGGCGGAAGTACAAAAGCAGTATCCAGAATACAGCGGTGGAAATTATCTGGATATGACGGCGGGCTTTTTCTTCGCATAATCATTGTATAAGATTGCAGGGCTGTCGAAAATGGCAGCCCTGTTTTACTGATATGGAATAAGGGTAAATTTAAATGGAAACGAAAAAAGCATTGACATATCTGGAAAAGGAAATACACTCTGTCGTTGTAGCGACGGTTGATGATAACGGCTTGCCAATTACTTGCGCTATTGATATAATGGATAGTGATGAGGACGGACTTTATTTTCTGATGGCAAAGGGCAAAAGCTTTTGCGAACGTCTTAAGAAAAGAGAATATATTTCGCTGACGGGAATGAAGGGCAAGGATACATTATCCTGCGTAGCGGTTTCCGTTCGGGGAAGGGTACGGGAAACGGACTCTGCAAGACTAGAACGCCTGATTTTAAAAAATCCGTATATGAAGGAAATCTATCCTACCGAAGCCTCCAGGCAGGCGCTTGTCGTATTTCAGCTTTACGAGGGAAGCGGCGAATGGTTTGACCTTTCAAAAAAGCCGATTGAGCGAAGCTACTTTACGATTGGAAGCTATAAAGAAAAAGGGCAGGGATATGAGATTACAAACGAGTGTATAGGTTGCAGAACGTGCGAAGCAGTATGCCCGCAAGGCTGTATTGATTTTAATACTACACCTGCTGTGATTTTACAAGAAAATTGTCTGCGTTGTGGAAATTGCTTTGAAGCTTGTCCACAAAAGGCAGTCGTAAAAAGAGGTTAAAAATGACGCAAGAAGAAAGAAGAAAATACCTGATAGCGGCTCTGCTGAAAGAGCAGCCGCAGTATCACGATATAGAAATTCCAGCTGACGAGCGAGCTCAGAAAGCTCTGCTACGTTCGCTTTTTAATATTCGACCTCCAAAACCTGTAAGCGATGAATTTTTAAAGGTTCAGGACGCTTATCTGCGGGAGGAAACAAGACAAAAGGGAATAACGACCCTTGATACCTTACAGCCGATAGAGCAGGGTATATATTTGTGGAAGGGCGATATAACAACGCTTGCTTGTGACGCTATTGTAAATGCCGCTAACAGTCAGATGCTCGGCTGCTTTTGCCCGAATCACGGCTGTATAGACAATGCAATCCACACCTTTTCGGGAGTGGAGCTAAGGCAGGAATGTGCAAAAATTATGTCAAGGCAAGGGTGTGAAGAGCCAACTGGAAAGGCTAAAATAACAAACGCGTATAATCTCCCTTGCAAATATGTTTTGCACACAGTAGGTCCGATTGTACACGGGCGACTTACAAATCACGACGAAAGTAAACTTCGCTCCTGCTATCTGTCCTGCCTGAAGCTTGCCGACGAGAAAGGAATTAAAAGCGTAGCGTTTTGCTGTATTTCAACAGGTGAGTTTCATTTTCCGAACGACAGGGCGGCGGAGATTGCAATACAGACTGTAAAGGAATATAAAGCGCAGACGCACAGCGAAATTGAGGTGATTTTCAATGTTTTTAAGCAAACCGACTATGATATATACAGAAGGCTACTCGCAGCAGATTAAAAGACTGAAAAGCGAGATAGAAGCTGCCGACGCAATTTTAATTGGCGCAGGAGCAGGCTTATCGGCAGCTGCCGGCTTTTCGTATAGCGGCGAACGCTTTGAAAAGTATTTTTCAGACTTCCACGAGAAGTACGGAATTACGGATATGTATACGGGCGGCTTTTATCCGTTTGAAAGCCTTGGGGAATACTGGGCGTGGTGGTCAAGGCATATTTTAATAAATCGCTATGACAATCCTGTCGGAAAGCCTTACTGCGACCTTTTGAAAATCGTTGAAAACAAGGACTATTTTGTTCTGACAACAAATGTTGACCACCAGTTTCAAAAGGCTGGCTTCGACAAGAAGCGGCTCTTCTATACTCAGGGCGATTACGGCTTGTGGCAATGCTCTGCAGCCTGCCACAACAAGACCTATAACAACGAAGCGAGCGTTCGCAAAATGGTAGAAAAACAAAAGGATATGAAAATTCCGACCGAATTGCTGCCAGTATGCCCTGTTTGTGGCAAGCCGCTTACAATGAATCTGAGGTGCGACGACACATTCGTTCAGGATGAAGGCTGGTATGCGGCAGCCGAGAGGTACAATGATTTTGTACGTCGCCACGAAGGCTTGCATATTTTGCTTCTGGAGCTTGGCGTTGGCGGAAACACACCTGTAATTATCAAATATCCGTTCTGGAGAATGACCGCTAAAAATTCAAAGGCTACCTATTGCTGTGTTAATTTTGGCGAAGCATTTACAGCAAGAGAAATTGCCGACAGGTCGATTTGCATAAATGCCGACATCGGCAAGGTACTGACAAGCCTTTTGTAGAGAAGAAAAAACAAACCGGAGCAAGCTGATTTAGCTTGCTCCGGTTACTGGTGGACCCAAAGGGGATCGAACCCTCGACCTCCGCATTGCGAACGCGGCACTCTCCCAGCTGAGCTATGGGCCCGAATGCCGTGTTTTATTATATCACTAAGAAATGAAAAAAGCAAGCGTTTTTGTGGAGCTCGTTAAAATTTGTGTGAAATATTGACAATCGGGAGCTTTGAGTGTATAATCAAAGTAAGAGATTCAAACGCAAAAAGTATATTTTCAATATGAGGAGGAATATCTATGACGAAGGAATATCTGGGTCAGCGTAAGGACTCAAGAACGGACATTATCGCCGGCGTAATTTTTATGGTAGCTTCGTTTTTGAGCATTATAAAAATCGAAGTGGTTTTATCAGGCGACGTTCAGGTAAGAGTTCGGGTAAACGGAACAGGCTTTGGAATTTTTGAAACCTTTGCGCTTAATTTACCGCTCTTGATTCCGATTTGTTTTGCGCTGTTCAGCATTTGCTTTGCAAAGAAGAAGGGAATGATGCTCAGCATACCGTATTTCATCTGGGCAGGCGGAGCGCTTTTAGGCGATATTTACGGCTTTGTTTTCACACCTGATAACGCTGTTATGGAAATAATTACCAGAAGCGTTGTTATGTGCGCTCATATCGCTTTAATTATGGTGATGACGCTTACATTCTACGGGGTAATCAAGAATGGAAGAATGCTCGGCTTTACAATTCTGATTTCAATAACAGTAAAGCTGATTTGCGTAATTTTGCTTGGAGCTACCGATACGGTAAGCTATTTGAGCATTACAGGAATTTTAGCTCACATTTTGTTCTGTATAGGACTTGTTGCACTTTCGTTTTCACTTGAGAGATTTACAGAGGAGGTTGAGCCAGCGAAGGCTTTTGGAGCTCAGAGCGCTGTGGTTCAGCCGACAGCTTCAGCACAAAAGCCAGAGCTTACATATTGCACAAACTGCGGAGCACCGTTAGCCAAGGATTCAAAGTTCTGCACAAAGTGCGGCAGCAACGTTTAAGATAAGAATAAACTGCTGGGTATGTGTATAAAATAGTATAGAAAGCGTCAAAAAGATTTTTAAACGGCTTGCAATATTTGTAACGATGTGATATACTTAAATTGAAATTCAAGCCAGATGGCGAAAAGGAGTGTTAATCATGGATAAGTTTTTTAAGGTTATAGGATTTTTGGCTGTTTTAGCTGCAGTTGCAGCTGCTGTTGCAGTTTTCTTTAAGAAGAAGAACGAAAAGGAGCAGTATGATTACGAGGAGGACTTTGACAACGAGTGCTTCGACGATTGCTGCTGTTCTGATTGCTATGATGATTGCGACGAGTGCTGTGCTGACGAGTCTGAGGAAAAGCCTGCTGAAGCTACAGAGGACACAGCTGAATAGTATTTAATGTCTTCAGGAGCCTGCCTTTTGAAATTTCAAGAGACAGGCTTTTGTGTTTTTAAAGCCTGCTTCTTGCAAAAATTAAGAAAATTTGAAAAAATCGAAAAAACCCTTGAATTTTCCGAAATAATGTGCTATACTCTTTGTTAGTTGTTCAATGGCGGATTACAATTATTACGGAGGTTTTTAAATATGTCAACTCTTGAAATTATCAGCGGCATTTTATTGCTGTTAAGCTGTATTGCTATTATCATAATCGTTTTGGTTCAGGAAAGTAAGGAGCAGGGACTTAATTCGGCAATCGGAGGCGGTTCAAACGACTCGTTCTATGCGACAAATAAGAGCAGAACCCGTGACGCAAAGCTTTCCCGCATAACCAAAATTGCGGCGGTAATACTTTTTGTGGTAACGATTGTCGTAAACTTTATAGATTACAGACTTTGATAAGTTTAAGAGGCTGTCGATAAGGCAGCTTCTTTTTTTGCGATTTTTGGGGAAAGATATTTAAGAGAGGTAAAAAGGAAAGATGAAAAAGAAAAAATCAAAGGGCGCAAAAAAGATAAACTACCAAAAGAAGATTGTAGAATATCTCAAAAAGCGTGCGCCAAAAAAGGTAAAGTACAAGACGCTTTTAAAGGATATGAGAGGAAAGCAGTTTGACTTTGTCGAGTTCACCAAGGCTTTGGAAAAGCTGAAAAAGGAGAATGTAATAGTCGAGGACCAAAAGGGAATATCGCTTGCAGGCGAAAAGAAAACGGTTGTCGGTAAAATTGTAAAGCTCGGTAAGACGTTTGGATTTGCAAGACTTGAGGACACAGACGAGGAGATATTTATCGCTGGAAGAAACCTTTCGGGAGCGCTGCCAGGCGACAAGGTTAAGCTCAGAACATTTAAAAGCTCAAGCGGAGATTCGCCAGAGGGCGAGGTAGTCGAAATTGTCGAGGAGAATTTCAGCCTGTTTACAGGCGTTATAATCGGCGAAAACTTCTCGCTTCTGATTCCCGATATGTTTCCTCAATACGAGATGATTTTTGAAAATCCGCTGGGATATAATTTGAGCTCAGGAGATAAGGTAATTGCAAAAATCATAAAGCGTGGCAAGCGTCACAGCGAGCATAGATGCGAGATTGTTTCAAATCTGGGAAGCTCCCAGAAGGCGGCGGTCTGCGCCGAGGGAATACTTGCTGTAAACGGAATTAACGCTGAATTTTCGGGCGAGGTTTTAAAAAACGCCGACGAGGTTTCCGACTACAACGAAATTTCCCGCGAGATTAAAAACAGACTCGATTTAAGAGAAGAAAAAATCTTCACGATAGACAGCGCACACACCAAGGATATTGACGACGCTATCAGCGTTGAAAGAACTGAAAACGGCTACAAACTCGGCGTGCATATAGCCGACGTTTCGCACTACGTCAAGCCAAAAAGCGAGCTTGACAACGAAGCGTTTAACAGAGGCACAAGCGTGTATTACGCAAATAAGGTGGTGCCAATGCTGCCGAAGGTTTTGTCAAACGGAATCTGTTCGCTCAACGAAGGCGAGGACAGGCTTGCTTTTTCCTGCCTGATGGAAATCGATAACGGCGGACGCCTTTTAAGCTACGACTTTAAAAAGACGGTTATTCGCTCAAAGGTAAAGGGCGTTTACAGCGAGATAAACGAGCTTTTGTCGGGAAGTGAAGCAAGCGACCTGAGAGATAAGTATAAAGAGGTAAGCGGCTGCTTTGAGGTGATGAGAGAGTTAGCTCTTAAACTCAGGAAAAACAGACTTGAACGTGGCGCTCCGCAAATTGAAAGCACAGAAGGCGCAGTTGTAATTGACGAAAACGATATTTGCGTCGGAGTTTTACCTCACGAGCGGGGAGAAAGCGAAGAGATTATCGAGGACTTTATGCTGATGGCAAATGAATCTGCTGCAAGATTTGCAAGAGATAACGAGCTGCCGTTTGTTTACAGAGTTCACGAAAAGCCGGATGGAGAAAAAATATCTACGCTCGGTGAAATATTAAGTCTGCTCAACATTCCGCACAACTTTGAAAACGGCGTGTCGCCGAAGGATTTAAGTAAGGTGCTTAAATATGTAAAGGGTAAGCCGTCTGCTGTTGCCATAAATTCGCTCGTTTTAAGAAGTATGTCAAAGGCAAAATACAGCGAGGAGGAGCTGGGCCACTTCGGACTGGCGCTTGACAATTACGCTCATTTTACCTCCCCGATAAGAAGATACCCGGACCTTGCCGTTCACAGAATTATGAGCGACTATCTGGAAACCAAAGACAGCGGTCTTACAAGAGCGAGATTCAACAAGTTCGTTTACGCCGCTTCAAGTCGTTCGAGCGAAGCGGAAATCAGAGCTTTAAGCGTTGAGCGAAGCTGTGACGACTGCTATAAGGCGGAGTACCTTTCAACTATGACAGGAGAGCAGGCGGACGGGGTTATCTGCTCGGTTATGGATTTTGGATTTTTTGTAACACTTGACAATACCTGCGAGGGATTGGTAAGAACAAAAAGCCTTGACGGCGAAGAGTATTACGTCGATAATCTTCTGACGCTGAAAAGCAAAACGTCGGGAGACAGTTATTCTGTCGGCGAGCGGGTAACGGTAAAAATCGAAAGCTGTAACATTTCAGAGGGAAATGTGGATTTTTCCTTTGTGAAAAAGATTGAGGATTAAAACGCAACAAAAAACTGCACGAAGCTTTTTCGTGCAGTAAATTTTTGTATTGAGCTTTTTAAAGACTATTCAACATAATAGTTGTCGTCGCTGTCATAATCATCGCTGTAGTAGTTATAGGTTGTGGTTGTAGTAGTTGTTGTGTAATAAGCAGTAGTAGTTGTGGTTGTATATGGTGAATCGCCCGTCAGATATGACGAGTAAACATAAGCTTCGGTGTTGCCGTCGTAGTCAATCTGATACCAACCGTAAGATTCGCCGATAACCTTAACCGTTTCTCCTGCTGAAAGAACTCCGATTTGCTCATAGTCTGAGCTCGGTCCGCTTCTTACATTAACGTCTGAGCTTACTGTCATTTCGTAATATGTGCTGTAGCTGTCGCTATCGCTTGAATCACTGTCTGAACCATCGTCTGAATTGTCGTCCGAATCAGTAGCCTGCGTGGTTGTGGTAGTTGTTGTAGTTTCCTTTGTCTGGAAGGACACTGTGGTGCCTGATGTTGTAGTGCTTGACGAGCTTGAAAATACGGCTCTCATCAAAAAGAAGATAATAAAAACCACTACTACAAACACGACAATAAATACGATAAGACCAACAGTGTTGTTCTTCTTTGAATTGCTGCTCATAGACTTTGTTCTCCTTTTCATTTCTTTTGTTGTTTCTCGTCAGGGTTTTACAAAACCCTCTTCTCTTTTTCTATATACATCTATTATACAAGAAGAAGAGAATTTTGTCAAACTATATTTTTGCGAATAGCTTGTAAATCAGGGAATTTTTTTAGGCTTTGAATTCTCTGCTTAAGAATATGACGCCAGGAGTGATATTATCACAGGTTTTTGTGCTTTTTGTGGTGTAAATCTGACGCTTTTTAAAAGTTGCACAAAAAGAAGTGCCGCCATTGTTAATTATTTAACGAAAATACTGTTGACATTATCAGGAAAATTGGGTATAATTATCTTGGTGTAGTAATACGGTTTGCACGAGTTCTTACACAAATTAGAGCTTGTATATGACACCACTTTTTGAATATAGTAATGTCATCTGCACATTACTGCTTTAATTTTTAGACTAACCCGAGCTTATTTGCTCGGCATAATATATTAGTCTTTTCAAGTATTACGCTTGAAATGTATGTTGTGAAAGGAGTAAAAAATAATGGCTAGTTTGACCAAGAACCCTAATGTCAACAAATGGGTTGAAGAAATGATTGCTTTGACAAAGCCTGACAAGGTTGTCTGGATGGACGGAAGCGAGGAACAGCTTCAGGCACTCAGAGACGAGGCTTGCGCAACCGGAGAAATGATTAAGCTTAATGAGGAGAAGCTTCCTGGATGTCTTTACCACAGAACTCTTCCAAACGATGTTGCAAGAGTTGAGGACAGGACATTTATCTGCACCAAGAAGAAGGAGGACGCAGGCCCAACTAACAACTGGTGTGATCCTGACGAAATGTATGCTAAGCTTACTCCAATGTATGACGGAGTTATGAAGGGAAGAACAATGTATGTTATCCCTTACTCAATGGGACCTATCGGTTCGCCTCTGGCAAAGGTAGGAGTTGAGCTTACAGATTCTATCTATGTTGTATTGAATATGGATATTATGACAAGAATGGGAGCTAAGGCTTTCGAGAACCTCGGAGACGAGTCCAACGACTTTGTAAGAGGACTTCACTCAAAGGCTGACGTTGATCCTGAAAAGAGATATATCGTTCAGTTCCCGGAGGATAACGCAATCTGGTCGATTAACTCGGCTTATGGCGGAAACGTATTGCTCGGTAAGAAGTGCTTCGCTTTGAGAATCGCTTCATTCCAGGGTAAGAACGAAGGCTGGATGGCTGAGCATATGCTTATTCTGGGCGTCGAGAAGCCAAACGGCGAGGTTAAATACATTACGGCTGCATTCCCGTCAGCTTGCGGTAAGACAAATCTTGCAATGCTTATCCCTCCAAAAACCTATACAGACAAGGGATATAAGGTATGGACAGTCGGCGATGATATTGCATGGATGAAGCAGGGCGAGGACGGACGTCTTTACGCTATCAACCCTGAAAACGGTTTCTTTGGCGTTGCACCAGGAACTAACGAAAAGTCCAACTACAACGCTTTGGCAACCACAAGAAAGAATGCTATCTTTACAAACGTTGCTATCAACAATGACGATATGACAGTCTGGTGGGAGAAGCTTGACAAGAACCCACCTGTAAACGCTACTGAATGGAAGGGCGCAAAGGTAAACGGACCTGAGTATATAGCAGAAGGAAATACTCTTGCTCATCCGAACTCAAGATTTACAGCTCCTGCTGAAAATTGTCCTTGCATTTCGCCTGAATTTAACAATCCTCAGGGAGTTCCTATTTCAGCTATTATCTTCGGCGGAAGAAGAGCTTCAACAACTCCGCTTGTATATCAGTCATTTGACTGGACGCATGGTACTTATATGGGTTCAGCAGTTTCTTCAGAAACTACTGCAGCAGCAACTGGTGCTGTTGGTGTACTTCGTCACGACCCAATGGCTATGAAGCCGTTTATCGGTTACAATGTTGGTGACTACTGGGCTCATTGGCTTGAAATGGGCGAAAAGCTCGGCGACAAGGCACCGAAGATTTTCAATGTAAACTGGTTCAAGCAGGACGAGGACGGAAACTTCATCTGGCCAGGATTCGGCGACAATATGAGAGTTCTCGACTGGATTATCAAGAGATGTGACGGTGAGGTTGACGCTCAGGAAACTGCAATCGGATACCTTCCAAAGCCAGAGGATTTAAACCTTGAAGGAATCGAGGACGAGGTTACACCTGAAATTCTGGATAAGCTTCTTGACGTTGACAAGGACCTTTGGACAAAGGAAATTGCAGAGATGAGAAGATACTACAAGGAAGATATTGCTGACAAGGGCGGCAAGATTCCACAGGCTCTTATCGACCAGCTTGATAAGATTGAAGCAAGAATCAACAAGTAACTTGCAAAAAAATTATTTGAAACAACTAAAGGCACAGAGTTATTTTGCTCTGTGCCTTTTTGTGCTTTGATTTATCTATTCTTCTGATTTGAAATCTGAAAACTTAACCTCAATTCCTTCGACAGAAAGACTTTTTGGAATGTCGTCCTTAAAGGTTATAGTGTATGCGCTTTCGCCGACAACTCCTTTAGCGACGACAGTATCGTTGTTGGTGGTGTACTTAACGTCTGATGAGAGCGTTGCCGAGTCGAGGGAAGAAATAATAAGCGTGCTGATTGCGCTGTCGGGAAGTGATTCTCTGTCGTCTGAAAACTCAATATCCCCGAGCTTTACGTTGTATTCGTCGCCTTCATAGCAAATTGTAAGTCCTTCAATCTCCTCAGGCTCAGAATATGTAAACGTCCACTTTCCTTCATCTCTTTTTAAAGCTCCCGAATAGGTGTCAGCGTCTGTTGAAATTGTAACCTCGCAGCTATAAGGAGCCTTCAGCTTTACCTGCTCTGTTTCATTACAGGCACAAAGCGAAAGAGATAAAGATAAAGCAAGCGCAAATGCTTTTAATCTCATATAATCCTCTCCAGTGTTAATTCTCAATATTAAAGAAAACACCGGGCAGAGCGTTTAAAATATCTCTTGCAATTATTCCTCGCTTTGATTTGTCTTTGGATAAGCTTTCGGCGCACTCGCCTGAAATATAAGAGGAAAGTGCCAACGCCTTTGTCGGCTCAACTCCTTGTGCGATAAGAGATGTACAGATTCCTGCGAGCATATCTCCGCTTCCGCCCTTGGAAAGAGCAGAATTTCCCTTTGAAACAAGATAAGCCTCATCTGAAGAATATACAAACGACTCTCTTGACTTTGAAATCATTGTAACGCCATATTCGTCGCAAAAGCTCATAACGCTTGATATTCTGTTTTCAATCGTTTCGGCGACGCTAAGTCCAATAAGCCTTGAAAGCTCAGCTGGGTGAGGCGTTAAAATGACGTTTGCTTCGGTGCTTCTTAATACATCTATATTCTCGCAAATTGAGTTTATTCCGTCTGCGTCGAGAATTATTGTACCCCTATAGCCTTCAACCACCCGTTTTACAAGCTCAACCGTTTCAGGAGTTTTTTGTATGCCACAGCCTATAAGCAAAGCGTTTGCCTTTTCAGCTTCCTTTAAAACAAGCTCTGCATTTTCCTTTGCAATTACTCCGTCTGAACCGACGAGGGGAGTAAATATCGCTTCGGGAATGCTCGGTGCAATAGCGTTTACAACGCTCTCCACCGACATAACATTTACCAGTCCTACTCCGCTTCTGAGACAGGCGGTAGCTGAAAGAATTGCAGCGCCTATATATTTGTCTGAGCCTACTAAAAGGCAGGCCTTTCCAAACGTACCCTTGTGGGCGTTGTCGGGCCTTTCTGGCAAAAACTCCCGTGCTAAGTCGGCGTTCATTTCCTTTATAGGAAGAGATAAATTAGCAGCAGGCGGTATACCAATATCAAAAACCTCAATTTCTCCGCAAAGCTCCCCTGCCGGGGAAATAAGACAGCCAAGCTTTGCTGCGTGGAAGGTAACTGTTTTGTCAAATTTAACTGTGCCGCTTGCCACAAAGCCGTTTTCGCAGTTTACGCCGCTCGGCAGGTCGCAAGCTATTTTGTAAGCGGTTGAATTGCTGACAGCTTCAAAAATCTGCCTGACGTTATCTCTGAACTCTCCGTGAAAGCCTGTTCCGAAAACGCAGTCTGTAATTATATTTGCGCTTTGTATTATTTTCTCAAAGTCGGTATTTTCACAGCTTAAAACCTCGATTTCAGGACTAAGAGATGCCAGTGCATTTTTTGCAAGCTCCGTTTTGACATCTGATACCAGCAGGATGGTTGGTATAATGCCTGCTTCAAAAAGCAAATTTGCGCAAACCAGGCCGTCGCCGCCGTTGTTTCCGGAGCCTACAATCAAAAGGCAGTCGCTTATCATATTTTTGTAAGCGTAATTCTTAATAGCTGTAAAAAGTGAAAAGCCTGCATTGTCCATAAGATGTGACAAAGAAACTCCGTGCAAGACGGAGCCTTGTTCAGCCTGTATCATTTGTCCTTTGGTAATAATCTTCATAAAAATTTATCCTCAGTAAATTTATTCCTTAAAGGCTATAACCGTTGCGGTCGCAAGCGTTTTTGTGTGACTGATGCTGACATCAAAGGAAAGGCCATCAGCAGCAGCAAGCGCATTTCCTGAAAGCTTCAGATACGGCTTTCCAAGATTATCTCTTAAAACCTCAACCTCAGCAAGCGAAAAGGAACGCACACCCGTGCCGATTGCCTTGGAAAAGGCTTCCTTTGCCGCCCAGTTTCCAGCAAACGATTCAAACGGGTTTTTCTTTTTCTCGATAAAGCTTAACTCGTCGGGAGAAAAGACCTTAAGCTTAAAGTGTTCGTTTGAAACGCTTTTTTTGATTCTTTCAACCTCAACAATATCCGTTCCGATTTTGTACATAATTTATACCCTTTTAACGGATCTCGGAAGGCTGTGATTGATAATTTCTATCATTTCCTCGTTCGGCGTAAAAATCATTCTGGCGTTGCCCAGATCTTTGTGATTGAAATCGATGTAATAGTTGCAATCGCTTTGACGGTAGCTGACGTCTACAATTGCACGATTAGCTTCTTCTGCGTTTTCCGCCTTGTCAAAGACAGTAGCAGTTTTAAGCTCAACCGTAATAAGGCGCTTTCTCTTTCGCTGTCCCATAATTTTGTCAACGTCTAAGTCGCCGTTTGTGAAGATATATTCGTATTCAGTATAAAAACCGCCGATAATATAATATGTTCCCCAGAGTGCAACACCAGCCAGAACAAGTCCTACCAGAAAGTTTCCTAAAAACTGAATTGACAGAACCACAAGAATGGCAGCAACCAAAATTCCGCCAAGCGTTACAAGCAGTCGTTTCATAGTGTCCGAAGGGTCTTTGCCCTTTTTTACAAGCTGTTCTTTATAATTATCCATCTTAGCATCTCCTAATGTGATTTTCAGCATAGCGCTTAAAATGATTTTAACATATTTTGAGCGTTTATGCAACGATTTAAGAAAAATATTTCCATAGATATTTCAAAGGGGTGGTCTATAAAGTTCTATAAAAGTAAAGTGTGGCATATACTTTACAAAAAGAACAAGGGGAGTGCGTTATATGAATTTGTCGGACGATACAAGATGCGTGCTTTTCGGCGAATATATTGCCAACAACAAAGCAACCGTTCGGGCTTGCGCCAAGCAGTTTGGAATAAGCAAAAGCACCGTACATAAAGACGTGTCCGTAAAGCTTAAAAAGGTAAATCCCGGACTTTATAAGCAGGTAAAAGAAGTGCTTGAGATAAATAAATCTGAGCGTCATATAAGAGGCGGTCAGGCAACCAGGCTTAAATATTTAAACGCTCACAAGGTTTAACAAAGAGAAAAGCAGAGGAGATTTTACTCACTCTGCTTTTTTATTTTAACCATTCGTTTAAAATCGCTGCCCACTCTCTGACCCAGTAGGAGGGGATATACTGCCACTTTGTATAAGCGCAAAGAGCGTAAACCCGCTTGTAGCCGCACTTTTTGGCAATATATGAAGCTCTGTACTGGTGAAATCCGTCGGTGACTATCGAAACGCTTGTCGTCAGCGACCTTTCATCTATTATCTTTTTTGAAAGCTTTAGATTTTCTTCTGTGCTGGTAGCCTTGTCCTCTTTGATAATTCGTTTGCTTTCAATTCCTTTGCCAACGAGATAACCATACATACATTCAGCTTCTGAAATAAGCTCGTCGTTACCCTGTCCGCCTGAAACTATGCAAACAGCATCTTCATTTTCACACAGATATTCATAAGCCTTGTCAAGTCTGTAGCGAAGCATTCTGCTAGGGCGTTTACCCTTTACCTTACAGCCTAAAACTATAACGGTTGTATCGCCCGCACTCTTATTGTGTTGCGCTTTTATCATCAAAGCCGATAAAACAACTGCCAGCACAACGCCAACCGCTATTATAGCACCTACAAAAATAACAAGCACTCTGCCGGGCGGCGATTGCCAGAGAAAAGTGACAAGTGAGAAAAACTGCTTGTCAAAAATAGTTACTATGAGCATTATAGCGCAAGCTATGCCGCCTGCAATATTTCCGAAGTTTAAAACGTCCAGAATAATCGGAAATAAAAACAGAACAAGCAAAAAGACTTCAACACAAAGTAAAATGAGCTTTACTGAAATCATTATCCTTCGATTACCTTAACGTAGTATTTCCTGATTCTCGGTCCGTCAAATTCAGTAAAATAAATTCCCTGCCACGTGCCGAGAAGAAGTCTGCCGTTGTCGATTATAACCGTCTGAGAAGCGCCCATTACAGACGACTTGATGTGAGCGGTTGTATTTCCTTCGGCGTGACGAAATTCCGGGCGGTCCGGGTATGTAACGTCAAGCGCATACAAAAGGTCTGTGACAACGTCAGGGTCTGCATTTTCGTTAATTGTAATTCCTGCCGTTGTGTGAGGGCAGTAAACTACCGCAATACCGTTTATAATTCCGCTTTGCTTGACGGCATTTTTAACAAAAGACGTAATGTTGTAAAAGTTTTGCTTCTGAGTTTTAAGCGTGTATTCGTATACCATAATATGCCTCCCGAAATCTGAAAATTTTGTTGTAATACAAGTATAGCATAAACTTCACACTTTTTCAATATTGACTAACTCGCTTTTTGTGTAGTATACTATATATTGAAACGAAAATCAGCGGAGGTGAGATAGAAGTGACGAAGAAAAGAAGCTATGCGTTTGTATTCTTTACAGCGTTTTTTATAATGCTTATCGCAATGCTTCCGATGATAATATATAACGGCGGTATTTTTACCTATTACGGAGATTACAATTCTCAGGAAATTCCGTTTTATTATCACGTAAACGAACAGATTCGGCAAAACGGTCTTTTCGGCTTTGACTGGGGAACCGATTTAGGCTCAAGTCTTTTTACAGCCTATTCGTTTTATAATACGGGAAGTATTTTCTTTTATCTCACTCTGTTGGTTCCTCAGGGTGCAGTGGTTTATGTAATGCCTGTAATAATGGCGCTTAAAACTGCTGTAGCTGCGCTTACCTCTTATGCCTTCATGGGCAGATTTTTAAAGAAGAACAGCTCCTGCTTTATAGGAAGTATGCTCTATGCCTTTTCGGCGGCGCAATGCTATAACTTCTTCTTTTATCATTTCCATGATGCTGCCGCATTCTTTCCGTTGCTGCTGTTAGCGCTTGAAATGTATGTAAACGACGGCAACAGGGGAGTATTAGCGCTTACAACGGCGCTGGCCGCCTTTACAAACTACTATTTCTTTATCTCTGAGGGAGTATTTTTCATAATCTATCTCGTAATACGCTGTATCTATAAGGGCGAAGGCTTCGACATAACCGTAAAGAAGTTTTTTGGAATAGTATTTGAATGTGCTGTCGGAATTTTAATGGCGGCGGTTTTACTGTTGCCGAGCGCATTGGCGATAATAGACAACCCTCGGCTTGAAAATTCGCTTTCCGGACTTGACTATATAGTATACTCCGACAAGTACAGAATACTCAGAATTATTCAGTCGTTCTTTATGATGCCAGACCCTCCTGCGAGAAGCAATATTTTTAATGCCGACAGCGCAAACTGGGCGTCGATTGCGGGTTATCTGCCGCTGTTTTCAATGATTGGCGTAATAGCTTTTTTGCGAAGCAAGAAAAAGAGCTTTATAAAAACTCTTTGCTTAACGCTTTTTGTGTTCGCTCTGGTGCCAATTTTAAATTCAGCCTTTCAGCTTTTTAATACAACCTACTATGCAAGGTGGTTTTTTGAGCTTTCGCTTATAACCGCTCTGATGACAGCCTATTGCTTTGACAAAAGCGACGAGGTCGACATAAAAAAGGGAGTAGTGCCGACTGGGATTATAACGCTTGTCTTTGTGCTTGTGTATTTCCTGCCAAAGAACGAGGACGGCGAGCTTGTATTTTTCGATATGGCGGAATACGACGCTTTGTTTATCCTTCAGGTTGCAGTTACGTTGGCTTTGTTCCTGACGGCAATTTTGCTTATTTACTTTGTTAAAAAGGACGAGCGTTATACAAGGCGGGTAGCGGGAGTTACTGCTCTTAGCTGCGGATTGTTTCTGGCGGTAAATATTTACTACGGAATTTCTCAGGGGCCTGACCCCGAAAAGTATCTCGACGCCACGATAAACGCCGATATAACCCTTCCTGAAAGCGATACCTTTTATAGAATTGATACAAGCGAAAACACCGACAACTTCCCAATGCTCTGGGGATATTCAACAATGCGGTGCTTTAATACTAATGTGTCAACCTCAATTATGGAGTTCTATCAGTCGCTCGGCTTTACAAGAGATGTAGCAAGCAGAATTGATACGCAGTATACATCTCTCAGAACGCTTTTGTCGGTAAAGTATTACCTCGACGAGGTTGATGACGACGATTCAAATGACTTCAGTGAGTACGGCTTTGAATATCTTGAAACGCAAAACGGCTTTGATATTTACGAAAATGAAAACTACGTTTCTATGGGACTGTTCTTTGACGAATATATTTCAAGCGATGTTTTTGAGAATCTTACAACAGACCAGAAGTGTAAAATGCTTACAAAAGCGGTTGTGCTTGACGACGATTATGCTGAAGCTCTCGGCCTGACGGAGCTTGAAAGCGTTCAGGCAACCTACAACACATATAATCTTAAAAATACTGCAGAGCAGCTAAGAGAAACCGCCTGCTATGATTTTGAATACGATTCTTACGGATTCAGCGCAAAAATAAACGCAGACAGCAGCGGATTGGTGCTGTTCAGCGTGCCGTTCGACAACGGCTTTACGGCTACTGTCAATGGTGATGAAGCTGAGATTATAAAGGTCGACAACGGACTTTGCGCAGTTTTTGTAAACGAGGGCGAAAGCGAAATCGAGTTCAGCTACTTTACCTTTGGAGTAAAGCAGGGAGCGGTAATAAGCGGCTGCGGAGTAGTGATATTTGCAGCATATATGATAATAAATAAACGGAGGAAAAGAAAATGCATTTAGAAGAAAAAACGCTTGGCGTTGAAGAAATTTACAACGGAAAAATCATTCGGATAACGAAGGAGCAAATCGAGCTTGAAAACGGCAAGCAGAGTATAAGAGAGGTCGTTTACCATTCGGGCGGCGTTTGCGTTTTGCCTGTCGACAACGACGGAAATATATATCTTGTAAAGCAGTTTCGCTATCCCTTCAAGACGGTGCTTCTTGAAATTCCGGCAGGTAAAAGGGAAGCGGGCGAGGAGCCGCTTGCCTGCGGAATAAGAGAGCTGAAGGAGGAAATCGGCGCTGAGGCTGAAAGCGTAGTTTCTTTAGGAAAGCTCTACCCGACAGTAGCTTATGATACTGAGGTTATTTATATGTATCTTGCAACTGGCCTGTCGTTCGGCGAAACTCACCTTGACGAGGGCGAGTTTATAGACGTTGTAAAAATGCCGTTTGACAAGGCTTATCAGATGGTGATTGATGATGAAATTCCCGATGCCAAAACGCAAATTGCGATTTTAAAGGCGAAAAATTTTATCAAGTAAAGTGAGTTCATATAGCAAAATTCCGGGCGCTGTAATAAGCGTTCGGAATTTTTTGTATAAATTGCAACAAAAGGAGGGCAAATAACAGTCATTTTTCTATATGCAAAGGTCTTTAAATTTCGACAGGATTTTGATATACTTATAGATGTATGAAAAAAGAAATGATAGAAAAGAGAAGTGGAAATGGAAGAAACAAGAGAAAATAAAATGGGCACGATGTCTACAAACAAGCTGCTCATTACTATGTCGCTGCCGATGATAGTATCGATGCTCGTACAGGCGCTTTACAATATTGTAGACAGCATTTTCGTTGCAAGAGTAGACCCTGACCAGTACGCATTGGCTGCGGTGTCGCTGGCGTTTCCTGTTCAGTCGTTGATGATTGCGGTAGCGTCGGGAACGGGAGTCGGAATTAACGCTTACCTTTCAAAAAGCCTTGGAATGAAGAAAATGGACGAGGTAAGAAAAACGGCTCAGAACGCTGTATTACTGGCATTCTTATCCTGGTTGGCGGCATTCCTGTTAGGACTTTTCGGCGTGGAGATTTTTTATAAATTCTTAACTCCGACTGCTGAAATCCGCAGCTACGGCAAGGATTATCTGTCGATAATTATGATGTTTTCAGTGGGAATGTTTTTCCAGATAATCTTTGAGCGGCTTTTGCAGTCGACCGGAAAGACAATCTACAATATGATAACTCAGGGAACCGGAGCTATAATAAATATAATCCTCGACCCGATTCTGATTTTCGGATATTTCGGATTCCCGAAGCTTGGAGCGTCAGGAGCAGCAATAGCTACAGTAATCGGTCAGACGATAGCAGCTCTGCTGGGTCTTATATTCAACATCAGGTTCAACAAGGAAATACATCTTTCGCTTAAAGGCTTCAGACCGAACGGACGTATTATCAAGAAGATTTACGCAGTTGGTTTTCCCGCAATCATAATGCAGTCGATAACCTCGTTTATGACGCTGGCACTCAATAAAATCTGCTATCTGTTCCCGGAGAATATTGCCAAAAACGGAGTAAATGTTTTAGGCGTTTACTTTAAGGTTCAGTCGTTTGTATTTATGCCTGTATTCGGACTTAACAACGGTATGACGCCGATTATAGCTTACAATTACGGTGCTAACCACAAAAAGAGAATTATGTCGACAATGAGACTCGGCTTTGTTATGGCAGTAGCATATCTGCTGTTGGGCTTTGTATTGTTTGAAACGATTCCTGACCTGATGCTTAAGCTTTTCACAAGCGATGAGGAAATGATAAGAATGGGAACTATCGCCTTCAGGGAGATTGCTCCGTCATTTATATTTGCAGGCTTCAGCATTATAATTATAGCTACCCTTCAGGCGCTAAGTCACGGAGTTTATTCGATGATAGTTTCAATCTGCAGACAGCTTGTGGTTCTGGTTCCTGTAGCGTTTGTATTAGCAAAGGTATTTAACACGATTAACGTAATGTGGATTGCATTCCCGATAGCCGAATGCGTTTCGCTTATTTTGTGCTTGCTGTTTTTCAGATCTGTTTACAGAAAAACTATCAAGCCGCTTGCAGACTAGATTTTTAAATACTGACACAAAAATATCCGCCGCTCGTTTTTTGAGCAGCGGATTTTTTGTTGCAAATTTTTGCCTTTTTTACTTTGCATCGTCGTATTTTATAAACTTGCCCTTGGCGTTATAGTAGCCGTCGGCAGTTTCAATAAACGTACCGTTTTCGTCATAGTAGCCAGGATAGAAGTTTCCTTCGTCGTCGTAAACGCCTTCCTCGCCTTCGTCGTCATCATCGTCGTCCTTGTGGTTCTTTCTTCTCTTGAGCCAGACAATAATTACGATTATCGCCGCTACAATTACTATAATCATCATAATAAGTATCGGCACCAAAAGCTTCATATACTGCGGCGTAGCTTGCGCTACCTCGCTGTCCTCATCTTCGTCCTCGTCCTCAACCTCAGCTGCTGCTTCGTCGTCCTCGTCAGCCTGCGCTGCTGTCGTGGTTGTAGTAGTTGTCGCTACCTGAGCTGTTGCTCTCGGAGCGTTTGACTGAGTAGTCTGAGATGCCTGAGCTGCACTGGTTGAAGTTGTAGTAGTGGTGGTTGTAGTCGTTGTTGTCGTAGTGGTAGTAGTCGTTGTGGTAGGCTCCTGTGTCGTGGTAGTGGTAGTGGTTGTCGTCGTTGTGGTAGGCTCCTGTGTTGTGGTGGTAGTAGTTGTTGTAGTTTCCTCCGCCACAGCATCAGTTACGTCCTCGTCTTCGGCAAAAGCGTTCATAGCGCACACAGAAAACGCCAGAGCCGATATACTTAACAAAATTGCCAAAAATCTTTTCATAGCAATACTTCCTTTCAAAATTCTAAAAGAACCGACAAGGCTTAAAGCAAAGACCCCTTTTGTAAAGCCTGATATGATTCTTTGTAAGTCCTATTGTAGCAGACCGAATAGGAAAAGTCAATCAACAAACGTGACGTTTAGTTTTTTTATCCAGTAGTTTATCTGCAAGAGATATGCTTTGGTTTGCGGTGTCGCCATTAGTTGACCATACCAGTAAATTGTGTCAGTTGTGTGAGCGAGCTTTAAAAGCTCTGTACGTTCTAATATTTCAAATACAGGCGAAGTCTTATCATCCACCATTTTTAAAAACTGCTCATCTATCGCTTTGGTATAGCTTGGGTTGTGAGTTTTAGGGTAGGGGCTTTTCTTTCGCCAGACTATTTCACTCGGCAAAATATCCTCGAAAACCTTTCTGAGAAGTCCCTTCTCACGTCCCTTGTAATCCTTGTATTCCCAGGGGACGTTATATAGATATTCAGCTATTCTGTAGTCGCAAAACGGAACTCTTACTTCGAGTCCGCAAGCCATACTCATTCTGTCCTTTCTCTCAAGCAGGTTTTGCATAAACCAATAGATGTTTAAAAGGTACATTTCTCTCATTCGTTTGTCTGTCGGCGTTTTGTCAAATTCGCCGCTGACCTGATCTATTGTATCGAGGTACTTCTGATAGACAAAAGCAGAGGGATTTATTTTTTTAGCGATGTTTTTGCGAAGGAGGCTTGCCCTGAAGTCTGTAACCTGCGACCAGGGGAAACCGTCGGTCATTCTTATTTCCTTATCCCGATACCACGGATAGCCGCCGAAAATTTCGTCTGCGCATTCGCCTGAAAGCACAACCGACCTGTCCTCCTTGACTCTTTCGCAAAACAGCAGCAGCGATGAATCAACGTCTACCATTCCTGGCAAATCTCTGGCGTCAACAGCACGGTAGTTTGCATCTACTAAAAGCGGCGTATCAACCGTCACAGTGGTGTGGTCGCTGTTTAAGTAATCCTGCATAATCAAAATGTACTCGCTGTCGCTGTTTGGCTGAAATTTATTTTTCGTAAAGTATTTGTCGTTGTCCTTGTAGGTGACTGAAAAGGTTTTAAGCCGCTCGCCCTTTTCCTTTAAAGCGGAAGAAACGACCGATGAAATAGCGCTCGAGTCAAGTCCTCCGGAAAGAAACGTTCCGATAGGTACGTCCGAAACCATTTGCCTCTTTATAGCGTCGGTCACCAGAAACTTTGTATGCTCAAGCGTTTCCTCAAAGCTTTCAGAGCTTGACTTTTCTTCAAGCGAAAAGTAGAGGTGAGTTTTAAGCTTGCCGTCCTTGAAAAATCCGCATTCGCCAGGGCGAAGCTCAGAAATATTTTCAAAAACTCCGTAGCCGCTCGTTCTTCCAGGGCCTATTAAAATGATTTCAGCTATTCCCTTAGTGTCAACCTTCGGCTTTGCCAGGGGGCACTTCAGTATTCCCTTTATTTCGCTTGAGAATATGAGCTTATCTCCGAAAATTCCGTAGAAAAACGGCTTTACGCCAAGCTTATCCCTTGCGACAAAAAGGCTCTTTTTGTTTTTCTCCCAGATAGCAAAGCCGTAAATTCCGTTAAAGCGTTCTGGTGCGTCCTCCCGCCATTCGATAAATGCCTTCAACACGACCTCCGTATCCGAGTGAGTCCGAAAGCTGTACCCCAAAGCTATAAGCTCGTTTCTAATTTCGTCTGTGTTGTAAAGCTCGCCGTTGTAGACTAAAACGTATTCCTCGCCCCTGTCTTCTGCAATCATCGGCTGAGTGCCGTTTTCAATATCAATTATTGCAAGCCTTGTGTGAATCAGTACAGCATCATCGTCTATGTAAAAGCCGTCCTGGTCAGGTCCTCTGTGCTTAAGACAATTCCTTATATCAATAGCTATTTTCGGATCGTCGTAAAACATATCGCTCATACCAATTGCTCCTGCAATCGCACACATAATAACCACCCTTTCAAAAAATATTAAGAAGCCCGCCCTTTCGAAGCTTCATAATTTAAGTTTATGCAGGAGGAATAGAAATTGATAATCTCACTTTTGTTGCTTTCAGGTAACACCTGTTGACATATACCCCCAGAGGGTATATACTTATTGGTGAAAAAAGAAAAGGGAGGGATTTTCTTTGAAGGAAAAATGTGAATGCAGCGCTAAAAAAACCGAGCGCACAGCAGAGGAATACAAAAGGCTTGTAAACCGCCTTAACAGAATAGAGGGACAAATAAGGGGAATAAAAAAGATGTTGGAGGCTAATGCCTACTGCCCCGAAATATTGACTCAATCTGCAGCGGTTACGGCTGCTATGAACTCATTTTCAAAGGAGCTTTTATCAAATCATATACATTCGTGCGTTGTCAGAGATATAAAGCAGGGCGACGAAGAGGTTGTAGACGAGCTTGTAGCGACAATTTACAAGCTGATGAAATAGGAGAGATGTGGTGTGCAAAAATTTAATGTAACTGGAATGAGCTGCGCCGCTTGCGTTGCAAGAGTTGAAAAGGCAGTTTCCAAAGTTGAGGGCGTTGAGGAGTGTTCGGTAAGCCTTCTGACAAACTCAATGGCAGTACAGGGAAGCGCGAGCGACAGCGCAATTATTTCCGCTGTAGTAGCCGCTGGATATGGCGCAAGCGTCGAAGGGGAAAAGAGCAATGCGAAAGCTGACGACCCATTGGCAGATACCGAAACGCCAAAGCTTAAAAGAAGGCTTATAGCGTCGCTCGGATTTTTAATAGTTTTGATGTATGTTTCAATGGGACACACTATGTGGGGCTGGCCGTTGCCGACGGTATTAGCTGACAATCATATTGCAATGGGAATTGTAGAGCTGCTGCTTTCTGCAATCATTATGGTGATAAATCAAAAGTTCTTTATAAGCGGATTTAAAGCTCTCATTAACCGTTCGCCTAATATGGATACTCTGGTAGCGTTAGGCTCAAGTGCTGCATTTGTGTATAGCATTTATGCGCTTTTTGCAATGACCGATGCTCAGCTGAAGGGTGATGCAAGTGCTGTTATGAGCTATATGCACGAGTTTTATTTTGAATCGGCTGCAATGATACTGACGCTTATTACAGTAGGAAAGATGCTTGAAGCGAGGTCGAAGGGAAAAACAACCAACGCTTTGAAGGGACTTATGAAGCTTGCACCTGATACTGCTTGTATTATAAAAAACGGCGAGGAGGTAATAATTCCCGCTGGGCAGGTAAAAACGGGTGATGTGTTTGTAGTAAGACCTGGAGAGAATATACCTGTTGACGGAAGAGTAACAGAGGGCGAAAGCGCAGTTGACGAATCAGCACTTACAGGCGAGAGCATTCCTATAGACAAGAGTGTCGGCGATGGAGTTTGCGCTGGAACTATAAACACTTCAGGCTTTATAAAATGCGAAGCTACAAAGGTCGGCGAGGACACAACCCTTTCAAATATCATAAAGCTTGTAAGCGATGCTGCGGCGACAAAGGCACCAATAGCAAAGGCTGCGGATAAGGTTTCAGGAATTTTTGTACCAGCTGTTATTACAATAGCTATAGTTACAATTATAATCTGGCTGCTTTGCGGTCAAACGGCAGGCTTTGCGCTCGCAAGGGGAATTTCAGTTCTGGTTATAAGCTGCCCTTGCGCTTTAGGACTTGCAACTCCGGTAGCTATTATGGTAGGAAGCGGAGTAGGTGCTAAAAATGGAATCCTGTTTAAAACGGCAGTTTCACTTGAACAGACAGGCAAAGCAAAAATTGTAGCTCTCGACAAGACGGGAACTATCACAAAGGGCGAGCCGAAGGTTACGGATATTGTGCCTTCTGGCGACGTGACAGAAAAAGAGCTTTTGTCACTCGCCTTTTCGCTTGAAGCTAAAAGCGAGCATCCGCTTGCAAAGGCGATAGTTTTATCCGCCCTTGAAGCGGAAGCGGACAAGAGCGAGATTACGGAATTTGAAGCTCTTTCAGGAAACGGCGTAAAGGGAACTTTGAATGGAAAGCCGCTTTTCGGCGGAAGCCTTGACTTTATAAGCCAGAAGGTAAAAGTACCAAGCGAAGCTGAAAAAGCCGCTGACACACTTGCCGAAAGCGGAAAGACTCCACTTCTTTTCTGCCTTGAAAATACGTTTTTGGGAATAATCGCCGTTGCCGACACTATAAAAGAGGACAGCTTTGAAGCGGTAAACGAGCTGAAGAAAATGGGAATAAGAGTTGTAATGCTTACAGGCGACAACGAGAAAACCGCTAAGCGAATCGGCGAAGAAGCGGGAGTTGACGAGGTAATTTCAGGCGTAATGCCTGATGAGAAGGAAAGCGTTGTCAATAAGCTTCGTGAGGACGGAAAGGTTATTATGGTGGGCGACGGAATCAACGATGCTCCGGCACTTACGAGCGCTGACGTTGGAATTGCAATCGGCGCAGGCGCAGACGTAGCAATTGATGCCGCCGATGTAGTTTTGATGAAGAGCAATCTTTCTGACGTACCGACTGCTATCGCCTTGAGCAAGAAGGTGCTTCGCAATATTTATGAAAATCTCTTCTGGGCGTTTATTTATAACGTAATTGGAATACCAATCGCCGCTGGTGCGTTCATAGCACTTTTTGGATTGAAGCTTAACCCGATGATAGCGGCGGCAGCAATGAGTCTTTCGAGCTTTTGCGTTGTCACAAACGCCCTCAGAATAAATTTCTTTAAGCCAAAGGGCAGGAGTAATGTGAATAAAGTCATTGAAATAAATGATACAAAAAGTGAGGTGACAGGTATGAAAAAGACTATGAAAATCGAAGGAATGATGTGTTCTCATTGCGAAGCGGCTGTTAAAGATGCGCTTTTGTCTGTTGATGGAGTAACTGACGCTAAGGCAAGCCACAAGTCTGGAAAGGCAGTAGTTAAGCTTAGCAAGGACGTTTCAAGCGAAGCGTTAAAGAAGGTCGTTGAGGATAAGGACTACAAGGTTTTATCGATTGACTGAAGGTGAAAGAGAAAAGCGTCCCGGACGGGTTTCGTCGGGACGCTTTTTCTTTTCAGGGAGTTTATGAAAATCAAAATTCAGGATTACTAGGATAGCTTTTTGGGTGCTTTGCTCGAAGTAAGCGTTAAGCGCTTAAAACTAAAATTTCGGCAGGGGGGGGTAACGCATTTATCAAGTTTTAATATAATCTTTAGAGTGAATAACCCATTTTCATTTTTGGCGCAGAATGTGCCGTTGTACTTTCGCACAATTTTCTTCATATTTAAAACGCCTATTCCGTGGAGCGACTTGTCTTTCTTTGTCGTTTCAAAATCAACGCTTTTCGGAGTTGACGGATTTGTGATTTTTATGTATTGATAATCGTGGCGGGTGTATGCCAGAACCTTTATTTGCTTTTCGTTGATTTCGTCGCAAGCTTCTATTGAATTGTCAAGTGCATTAGAAAGCAGAGAGCATAAATCAAGCGAGTCGATAGTCGATGAAAAGTGACAGTTAAGGTCGATGCTGATTCCCTTGTCACTTGCAAAAGCAAGCTTCTGAGAAAGGCAGGCGTCGCTTACAGGATTTCCTGTATTTAAAGTCTTGTGTTCTAACGCTTTAATGCCGTCAAGCTGCTCTACATACTCTGTTGCCTTTGAATATTCCTTTGCGGCCAGCAGAGCATGAAGGCAATGAATGTGGTTTGCCCAGTCGTGGCGAAAGCCGTTAAGCTCGTCTGTGAGCGATTTGATTTCCTTGTAATGCTCTCGCTGAATCTGACGCTGCTGCTTTATAGAGGAAACCTTTTTCATAAAAAAGGCTTTAGAAAGATTTACCGAAATTATTGCGCTTATCGCGGTAGCCGACAGCACGCACAAAACTATAAGAGCTGACAGAGCAAATGAAAAGTCCTCTTTTAAAAGCTTTAGCTTTAAAAGGCAGATGGTGCCAATATCAAAAACCAAAAATGGAAATATCAAAGCAAGGCTTTTGCCGTTGTATAGCGACCTGCTGATTTCGTAGCGAAGAGAGTTTCTGCTGGGAAATGAAAGAGTACAAAGCACCAGTAGCTGTGCCACAAGCGAGAGAACGCTTGAAATGTAAAGAGCGGATTTTTCTCCTTCCGCAAAGAAAAGGCATAGCAGACTGATTATTGAATCTTGCGCAAGCTCAAGCATAATTATGCACAAGGGGAGCACAGCTGCTTTTCCAACAAGCGATTTTTCGCCTGAAATAAAGCAGAGATTGCATATTGAGCAGGAATTTATAATTAGAATGATTTTTGAAATTACAAGCAGGGATATGAAAAATATGGTCATCTGATATACTCCGTTTTCTAAGCCTCGACAAATTTTGCTTCAACTACAATTATACACCAAAATAGTCAAATAAACAATGTTTGAAACGCAGAAAAAATGTAATAACTTGCAAATTGTGCAAAAAATCGACAGCAAATCGCATATATCAGTAAAAAATAGATAAATTTGTCATTTCGCACTTTAAACTTTTTTGCAACCGTCACAAAAGCTTCACACTGCACATTTATTATTGATACTGTCAAATAGATTGATCGGGGGATAATTATGAGCACTAATAAGAAAATTATTTTGGCGACAGTTATAGCTATAGCTGTAATTGTAGCGACTATAACCGCATTTTTTGTGTTTCAGAAATCAAATGGAAGTACAAGCAGCGGTACGGCGACTTCTGCAGAAAAGTCGGAGCTTGCAGAAGAAATAGTCAGCACGACTGTTGATACGGACACGTCAAACGTAATAACTTTAGGCGACAGCATTGAAATTTCCGGCAGCGGAGCAACAGCTGCGGGAGGAGTTGTAACAATAAGCCAGGGCGGAACTTATGAGATAACAGGAACGCTTTCCGACGGATATATTTGCGTTACAACAACAGACGAGGTAGTGCTGGTTTTGTCAGGCTGTAGCATTACAAATTCAAGCGGACCCTGTATATATTCAGACGACGCAAAAACGCTTACCGTTTATACCAAGGAGTCGACTGAAAATACTCTTACCGACGGAGAAAGCTATGATGACGACACCGACGCCAAGGGAGCAGTTTTTTCAAACGACGACCTGGTGCTTGACGGCGAGGGAACGCTTACTGTAAATGCAAACTACAAGCACGCTGTTGCGAGCGACGATGAGATTGTTATAAATTCAGGCACATATTATTTAAACGCGGCTTTTGACGGCGTTCACGCAAACGAAACGATAACTCTTATCTCGCCAACGCTCACCATAGACGCATCAGGCGACGGAATACAGTCGGACTTAGCGTCAGTTACAATTGCTGGCGGAACGATTGACATCACTACTGCGGGCGGTGCTTCAAACGCATAGACAAAGCAGGAACAGGATTTCGGCGGCGGTTGGCAGTCTTATGATTACGACTATCAATACTCCGACTCAGAAGAGGATTCCACCGAGCCGCAGAGCTTCAAGGGAATTAAAGCGGAGGTCGCAATAGAGGTTTCAGGCGGAATACTGAACATCGACACTTATGATGACGCAGTTCATTCAAACGATACTATAACTATAACAGGCGGCGAGTTTAACATTTCCGCCGGCGACGACGCAGTTCACGCAGACAACTATCTGACAGTTTCTGGCGGAAGCATTTTTGTTACAACCTGCTACGAAGGACTTGAAGGTGGAACTATTGAAATCAACGACGGAGTTATCGAGCTGACAGCTTCAGACGACGGCTTCAACGCAGTTGAGGACGAATCCTCCGAAGAGGACGATATGACAAACCGTCAGGCGTTCGGCGGAGGAATGAGCGAGGAAGGCTACGGCACGCTTATTATAAACGGCGGAACAATAACAATTGATGCAGACGGTGACGGACTCGATTCAAACGGAACTATTGAAATCACAGGCGGCTATACGATAGTTTATGGACCTTCCGACAGCGCAAACGGAGCGCTCGACTACGGTTCATCCTGTACCGTTTCGGGAGGCACAGTCGTTGCAGCAGGCGCAAGCGGAATGTCTCAGGATACGGGCGACAGCTCACCCCAGCCAGGACTGATGCTTTACTTTAGCGGCACGCTTTCAAGCAGCGACGTTGTAAGCATTACAGATTCCGACGGAAACGAAATTCTTAGCTTTACAGGAACCAAGAGTTACAACTCAATGGCTGTAAGCTGCGAGGAATTTGTCGAGGGCGAAACAGTAAGTGTATACTTAAATGGCGAAAAGTCAGGAGATATTGAGCTTACAAGCGGCGTATATTCGGCAACCGTTTCATCTGGTTCACTCAGCGAATCGAGCGGCGGTGGCGGCATGGGCTGCGATATGAATGGCGGCTGAATGAACGGCGGAGATATGGGCGGCGGCAGAATGAGATAGCCGACTGCTCGGAAATTGGATATAAAAACCCCTGTTCTCACTTATGAGTGAGAGCAGGGGTTTTATTTCGATAGAGAGGGGATGAAATGCTGTTGTCGTTATGTACTTAGAATCTACTACGTACTACTGTTATTTTTACTAATTTTAACATTATTGTTCAATTTTCGTGAGATAACAGGGGGCAGCGAAGCTGCCTAGCGGTTGGCGAAGCATAATGCGTACCGCTGCCCTACAATAGTCAGGGGCAAGCGTTTGCGGAAAGTAGTGTGTGCTACCGCCATTGTTGAAAAGGTTGCAAAATCCCACGAGTTGTGGGATTTTGCGGATTAAAAAAGCCAGTGAAGAATCACCGGGGTTGAAAAAATAACAATTGCAAGATTGATAAAG
>JAJQIH010000038.1 GCA_021199305.1 Ruminococcus sp. | reverse complement strand
ATATAAAACTTATTATTAACTTTGCTTTATTATTTTCTTTGTTCATCTCTTTTTTACACAGCGGGGCGGCAACCCCCATATTTCGACAAACCCCCGTCCCACCGCTTCTCCTGTGCAAAAAAGCGACAGCAATTTTTCCTTTTTGGTTGAAATCCTCCCGCTTTTACGGTATAATATTAAAAGAGATACTACGTTTGCGCTTGCGGCAAAAGCTACAAGCGACCCGAAAAGAGGAAATCATGGAAACTAAACCGAGAATATTATACCTTCAAAAGATTTTACTTGAACGCACCGACGAGGAGCATCCTCTGAGCATCAAACAGCTTATTGACATTCTTAAAGAGGAATATCAGATTACCGCCCACCGCACAACGGTTGTGGCGGATATAACGGCGCTCATAAACTCAGGACTTGACATTATAACAAACAAAGGCTCGCAGTTTACGTACTATGTCGGCAGCAGAGAGTTTCAGCTTCCTGAGCTAAAGCTGCTTATTGACGCTGTCGAGTCGTCAAAATTCATAACCGCATCAAAGAGCAAGCGGTTGATTGAAAAAATACACGGGCTTGCCAGCGAGGGTCAGGTTCCAAAGCTCAAGCGAAACAATTTCGTTGACGAAAGAGTAAAGCCTAACAACGAGCAGATTTACTACATTGTCGACAAGATAAACGACGCTATAAATATGGGCAGGCAGATTTCATTTCAGTATAACGAATACAATCGCAAAAAGGAGCTTGTCTTAAAAAACGACGGCGAGGTTTACCAGATAAGTCCGTATAATCTTTTGTGGAACGACGACTTTTACTATATGCTTGGCTTTTCGGAGAGAAGAAACAAAATTATAACCTTCAGGGTCGACCGCATTGCAGGCGTTCCTAAAATTCTTCCCGACGATGCAACGCCAAAGCCTGCTGATTTTGACATAGCCGAATACACCAAAGAAGTATTTTATATGTTTGACGGAAACATTACGACCGTTAAGCTTCGCTGCGCCAACAGCTTGATGAAAACGATGATTGACCGCTTCGGCGAGGACGTAAAAACCAGCATTTATGACAAGGATTCGTTTAGCTTGACGACAGAGGCTTCGGCTAGTCAGACCTTTTTCGGCTGGGTGTTTGGCTTTGGCGGCGAGGTTCAGATTCTTTCGCCAAAAAGCGTCAAGGAGCAGTACAAGCAGATGCTGCTTCAAACGGTCAGGGATATAGAAGAAAAGTAAGGGGAGAGTAATAGCACTACTTGAATTTTCCACTCGGTGAGTGAAAAATCTGCAGGATTGCTGTCCTGGTAGCTTTATTGAGGTGATTGAAAAGTAGACATTGACTTCTAAAAAGTAGACATTGACCCTCAAAAAGTAGATATTCGTTTCAAAAAAGTAGACATTGAATAAATAAAAGGCACTCCCTCTCGGGAATGCCTTTTTATTATTTTACCATATCGAGAAAATATCTGTGAACTGTTAAATCGTCCGTCAGCTCTGGATGAAAAGCGGTTACCAGCATATTATCCTGCCTTGCGGCAACGATTTTTCCGTCAACCGTACTCAGCGCCTCGACCCCTTCGCCAACGCTTTCAATAAACGGTGCTCTTATAAACGTCATCGGTATTTCCGCTCCGTTAAAGCTTTCCCTTACAAAAAAGCTTCCAAGCTGTCTGCCGTAGCCGTTTCGACAAGCGGTAATGTCCATAACCTCTAAGCTCTTGTCGGAATTTTCAACATCGCTTGTTATATGCTTTGCAAGCGTTATCAGTCCCGCACAGGTTCCTAAAACCGGCAGGCCGCTTTGAATTTTATCCTTTATCCCATTGTAAAGATCAAGCTCACACAAAAGCTTCCTGATTGTTGTGCTTTCGCCGCCAGGAATAATAAGCGCATTAAAATCCGACTTTAAATCCGATGCCTGGCGGATTTCAAAATAGTCTGCGCCCAATCGGCTGAGCATTTTTTCATGCTCGAAAAAAGCTCCCTGAAGCGCTAAAACTGCTACTGTCATTTATTTACCACGCTCCGCCATCAGAAGCTCGATTTCCTGTTCGTTTATTCCAACCATTGCTTCGCCTAAATCCTCAGACAGCTCGGCCAAAAGCTTCGGGTCATTGTAGTTTGTTACTGCCTTTACAATAGCCTGCGCTCTCTTTTCCGGATTGCCTGACTTGAATATTCCAGAGCCTACAAAAACTCCCTCTGCGCCAAGCTGCATCATAAGTGCTGCGTCCGCTGGCGTTGCAACTCCTCCTGCTGCAAAGTTTACAACAGGAAGCTTTCCGTTTTCGTGAACGTAAAGCGCAAGCTCGTAAGGAACCTGCAAAAGCTTTGCTGCGTCATAAAGCTCGTCCTTTGAAAGTGAAACCAGACGTCTGATTTCAGACTGCATAATTCTCATATGCCTTACCGCCTGAACAACATCACCGGTTCCCGGCTCACCCTTTGTTCTTATCATAGCTGCGCCCTCTGAAATTCTTCTGAGCGCTTCGCCTAAATCCTTTGCTCCGCAGACAAATGGAACCTTAAACTCCGTCTTGTCAATGTGATACTTGTCATCAGCAGGCGATAAAACCTCGCTCTCGTCAATGTAGTCGATTTCAATCGCTTCGAGAATCTGCGCTTCTGCAAAATGTCCTATTCTGCACTTTGCCATAACAGGAATCGAAACTGCCTGCTGGATTCCCTTTATCATTTTAGGATCGCTCATTCTTGAAACGCCGCCTGCCGCACGAATATCAGCAGGTATTCTTTCAAGCGCCATAACCGCACAGGCTCCTGCCGCTTCGGCAATTTTTGCCTGTTCGGGTGTTGTAACGTCCATAATAACTCCGCCCTTCAGCATCTGGGCGAGGTTTTTGTTAAGCTCGTATCTTTCGTTTGTGAGAATTGTTTTTACGTCTCCCATTGTTTTTTCTCCTTTTCTGCAGATGTTTCTGCAACAATAAAATCATCAGACTGTTTGCTTCTGTTCTCATTTTATACCACCAAATCGCTTTTATCAAAGTAAAAAATCTGCGGCGAATTTCTTCTTTCTTTGTTGAGTTGTTACAAATCCTCTTTTCTTACGGCTCTTCAATTTGTGCAATAAGCCGAAAAAATCGCTCCGACAAATTTCCCTTGTCAGAGCGAGTGTTAAAAATATACAAATCCGTCAGGCTTTTATCCCCGCCAAATTGTGCAAGAGGTAGAAAATTTTTTGGCAATTTGTAAAACGCAAATCCGCCGTCCTGAAAAACCCAAGCGACAGACTGAATTTCCCCTCCCGTCGAAGGCAGGAGGGGAAGCTCTGATACTTATCATAAAATACCATAAAGCACTTTTGCATTTTCGCAGGTCGCATCCAAAATCTCCTGCGGCGAGAGGTTGTAAATCTCAGCTGCTGTTTTCGCAATTTCGCTTATCATTCGGCTGTCGCAGCGCTTACCCCGAAACGGTTCGGGCGCCATATACGGACAGTCGGTTTCAAGCAGCAGCCTGTTTAGCGGCACAACGCTTGCTGCCCGCCTTGCCTTTCTGGAGTTTTTAAATGTGAGAACTCCTGTAAATCCGATGTACATACCAAGCTTTAAGACCTCGCTCGCCGTTTCAGCGGAACCTGAAAAGCAATGCACTACTCCTTTCGGCTTGTACTTTTTTAAAATTTCCATTCCGTCCTGCGTCGCTTCTCTTAAATGAACAATTACTGGTAAGCTCAGCTTGTTTGCAAGCTCCACCTGCTTTGCAAAAATTTTCTTTTGAAGCTCTTTGTCAAAAGGCTCGTAGTGGTAGTCAAGTCCTATCTCGCCTATCGCCTTTACTTTTTTGTTTTCACGAGCTATTTTTTCTATCTTTTCAAGCGTGTCATTCTCCAGCTTGTCAAGGTCAAGCGGATGTATCCCAACGCTTGTGTAAATGTTCTGGTACTTGTCAGCAAGCTCAAGTCCAAACTGAGCTGAATTTATATCTGTGCTTGCGTGCATAATATAGCTTACTGTAGACGACAGCATTCCGCTTAAAAGCTCATCTCTGTCCTTGTCAAAGCGGTTGTCGTCGTAATGCGAATGGGAATCAAAAATATTGTGAAGCATTTTTACCTCTCCTTTTTTCAGGCTATTGGTATTGTATCACAAAACCATTCTCTTTTCAAGAAAAGAGCTTGACAAAGCCGTCTGGCGGGAATTAAAAATAGCTCCGCTCATAGTTATCGTAGCAGAGCTATTTTGTTGCTTTAAATAATTGTTCGACGGAATTTAAAATCTCAATAAAAGATTTTCTCAATACCGTCACAGTGGAGATTTTTATCTTTCCACGTAATTGTTCGGCGGGATTTGACATCTCTGTAAAGATTCTTTCAATACCGTAACAGCGGAGCTATTTAATACTCCTTATAATTGTATGGCGGAATTTAAAACTTATTTTATAAACACAAACGAGCAAAGGTCAAACAGATTTCTCTTGTCGAATGCGTCGGTGAACACTCCCTCGTAAGCGTATTCAACCTTGAAATACAGAGCGTGGCGACCAGTTACACACTTTACCTTGCCTGAATACTCGCCGCTGTTTGAACCTATTTCAACTACGCCGATTTCGTTTTTATCGTCAACGCTGTCAATGTAAACGTGAATCCTTGAGCGACAGCCTGTTCCGTGGGTCTTTACATAAAGCTGCATACTTACGCCTGTGTTGTCCTCGCCGAACTCAAAATACTTGTAGCCGGCAATACAGCCGTTTGTGATGTTTGTTATAACTCGTGTGAATCTGTCCTTTTCGGTAACCATCGCTCCGCCCTTTAAAACGCAGGCAATTTCCGCTTCGGTGATTTTGTACGGGTCAAGCGCATCCTCAAAGCCTAAGGATGTCATTTCGACGGTCGGAATAGAGCCGTCAGGGAGGATTTCAATCTTCTCAACGCAAGCTCTTCTCGAGGTGATTGTGCCGTTTGTCATTCTGTGGTAGAAAATGTACCATTGACCGTTGATGTTGCAGATTGAGCCGTGGTCATTTCCTGCCGGGTACTCATCGCCGTTGTCAACTATATATCCTCTGTACTCAAACGGTCCCTGCGGCGTTTTCGAGGTCGCATAAGCTAGTCTGTTTCCAAGACGTGGCGAATAGATAAAGTAATAGGTGTCGCCGATTTTTCTTATCGAGCTTGCTTCAAAAAACCATGCGTCGTCGCTTCTGTCCCTGTCACCTACCATATTCGGCTTGTACGAGCCTTTGATAATTTCAACCATATTGTCAGGATTGATTTCGTTTGAGTTGCTCTTTTCAAAGCCGTAGTATATGTAAACTCTGCCGTCGTCGTCAACCAGAACTCCCGGGTCGTTAAAAATTCCGCCGTCGCCAGCGTCCTCCGGGTCGTACTGATAGGTTGAAATGAGCTTGAACGGGCCTTCAGGCTTGTCGCTTTTTGCGACAATTCCGCCCGCCATAAACACGTACATATACAGGTAATACACGCCGTCCTTTTCGATAACGTCAGGCGCATAAAGATAGCAGTCCTCGTAGCCTTTGATGTCGGCTGGTCTTTCCTCGTCGCCGACAAGTCTGAAGCTGTCGCCGTGGCAGACCCAGTTGTTCAAGTCGTTGATCGGAGCACTCCACACCTTCAGCTTCTTGTCGCAGAACTTGTCTGCTCCTGCATTGTCGTGCGAACCGTACAGGTAAACTCTGTCGCCGAAAACTCTCGGCTCTCCGTCGGGGATATATTCCCATAGTGGTAAAATTGGATTTGGCATAAATTTTCCTCCTTGAAATTAAAGTGATGATATGCTACAATAATATTAGCACAATTTTTTCTTGATTTTAGTTGAAAAAGCGACAACGCTAAGCACTATTTTGCCATTCGGAGGGCATCGCTATGAAAATGACGCTTGATTCATTTACAAAGGATTTAAGCTTTCCTTTCTTTATTCAATACGGCTTTCACGAGAAGGATATGTACCTTCATTCGCACAATAACTACTCTGAGCTTGTTATCGTTTTAGACGGAAGCGCAGATCATATTGTCTGCGACGACAAGCAAAGAATCAGAAAGGGCGACGTTTTCGTAATTTCAAACGACATTGAACACGGCTATCAGAACGTCGAAAATTTTCGGATTTGCAACATAATGTTCGACCCTCGCTTCTTTTTTGAAAACGCCGAGGACCTTTCAAAGTCGGCAGGATTTCAGGCGCTGTTTGTGCTTGAACCTCACTACACCAAAGAGCGGAGCTTTAAAAACCGTCTGCGGCTTGGAATTGACGACTTTATGCAGATTTGCAAGGTGATTGAAAAAATCTACGAGGAATACTATCTTCGGAACGAATGCAGAAAAACAGTTATAACCTGCGACTTTCTGCGGCTTTGCGCTATGCTTTCAAGGCTTTACAGCTTCGATAGTCTGGGCGCAGACGAAAATATAATAAACCTCGCCAAGGCGGTAACCTATATTGAGCAGAACTTCGGCAAGAAGATTAAAATCCCGTACCTTGCTACCCTTTCGGGTTATTCCGACAGGCAATTTATACGAGTTTTCAAAAATGCGTTTAACTGCACTCCGAGCGACTATATAATGAATATCCGAGTTAAAAACTCAAAGCGGCTTTTAAGACTCAGCAACTATACAATTACCGAAATCGCCTATCGCTGCGGCTTCGGCGAAAGCAACTATTTTACCCGTGCCTTCAAGCAGGCTGTCGGCGTAACGCCCTCGGAATTTCGAGCGAATAAATTTTTAAACGAATAAACCCACTTTAGTCAAAACCCCTTGCTTTTAAGGCAGGGGGTTGTGCTTATTTCAAAGTTTTGTTTTTAGAAAATTACTCTCTTTGCAAGATACTCCTCAAGCTCGTCCATGCTGATTCTTTCCTGCTCCATAGTATCTCTGTCACGTACTGTTACGCAGCCGTCCTCAAGAGAATCAAAGTCAAAGGTAATGCAGAAAGGCGTTCCGATTTCGTCCTGACGGCGGTATCTCTTGCCTATTGAGCCTGTAACGTCGTAATCCACCATAAAGGATTTTGAAAGCTTTGCGTAGAGCTTTTCAGCCTCGCCCGAAAGCTTCTTTGAAAGCGGTAAAATTGCCGCCTTGTACGGCGCAATAGCAGGGCTCAAATGCAAAACCGTTCTGACGTCGTTTTTAGCTTCGTCAATAACCTCTTCGTCGTAAGCCTCGCACAGAAGCGCTAAAACAGTTCTGTCAAGTCCGTAGGTTGACTCGATAATAAACGGAATGTACTTCTCGTTGGTTTCAGGGTCAAGGTACTCCTGCTTTGTTCCGCTGTACTCCTGATGACGGGTAAGGTCGAAGTTTGTTCTGTTGTGAGTTCCGTTGATTTCGCCCCAGCCGAACGGGAACAGAAACTCTATATCGCAAGCTGCCTTTGCGTAGTGGGCAAGCTTTTCGTGGTCGTGAAATCTAAGATGATCAGGCACAATTCCCAGATCCTTGAAGTATTCAAGTCCGTACTGCTTGAAGTAATCGTAAAGGTCGGAGTCATCGCCCTCCTTACAAAACGTCTGGAACTCCATTTGCTCAAATTCTATCGTTCTGAATGTGAAGTTTCCTGGAGTGATTTCGTTTCTGAAAGCCTTTCCTATCTGTCCGATTGAAAACGGTAGCTTCGCTCTCATTGTACGCTGAACATTCAAGAAGTTTACATACTCGCCCTGTGCGTTTTCAGGTCTTAAATAGATAATGCTCTTTGAGTCGTTTGTAACTCCTCTGAACGTCTGAAACATCAGATTAAACTCCCTGATGTCGGTAAAGTTATGCTTTCCGCAATTCGGACAAGGGATAGAATGAGCCTTGATATACTCAAACATTTCCTCCTTGGTCATTCCGTCTGCGTGAGCGTCAGGGTCAAAGTCGTCGATAAGATTATCCGCTCTGTGGCGCATTTTACATTCCTTGCAGTCCAAAAGCGGGTCGGAAAAGCTGGTAACGTGGCCGCTTGCCTCCCATACTCTCGGGTTCATCAGAATATCTGCGTCAACCTCATAGCTGTTCGGACGTTCCTGAATAAAACGCTTTCTCCATGTGTCCTTTACATTGTTTTTAAGGCGTGCACCCAAAGGGCCGTAATCCCATGTGTTTGCAAGGCCTCCATAAATTTCGCTTCCTGGAAAGATAAATCCCCTGTTCTTACAAAGAATTACAATCTTTTCCATTGTCTTTTCTGTATTGTTCATACAAAGCTCCTTTCAGATCTTTTATTTTAATTTTTCAGATTTTTCCTGTGGTAAAGTAAATCACTTGTTTTCTTTCGGCTGGTTCGGAATCGGCAACCCTTCGGCAAAGTCGATAGGCAGCGTAAACAAAATTCCGGTATTCGGCAAGGACAGGTCACCGACAGCGGCATATATAACCTTGCGGACAGTTTCAAGCTGATCGTCCCTTATAGCTGAAAGAATGGTTTTGTTGCCGTCTGAGCCTGAAGAGCCTAAAAGCTCCCTGACAGTTGAAGTCAGAAGGGATGAGTCAAGGCTGTTGAGCGTTTGCGCAAGACCCGCTGAATCAATAATGGTAGCTCCGCCAACTCCAGCGTTTGAAAATCCCTCCAGAAGCATTTCCAGCCTTTCGGTTCTGTTTAAAATGAAAACCATAAGCTTCATAATTTCAGTCCTTTCGTATCGGAGTTACAACTTCACTATTCAAGCTCGAAAATTGAAACCAGCTGCTCCTTGAAGGTTTCGTCTACTGTGAAGGTTGAATCGTCGTCGCTCCAAGTGCCTGTTGCGGTAATGTAGCTTGCAGGCTCGTTAGCGTTGTCGATTATGTATTGAATGTTGTCGTAAATCGAGTCCTCGTAGTCGCTTAAAAGGAAATCCTTGTCGTCAGAATTTTTAAGCATCGAGCTGTAGGTTGAGCCTAAATTCTGAACGCTGAGCGTTGTATCAAACGCCTGGTTTATAACCTCCGTTAAAAGCTCGCCGCAAACTCTTACATTCTCGCTTGCGCCGTCCTCGTAAAGAGGATAGGTTATAAGCGGACGAAGCTCCGAGCCAAAGAGCGTCAGCTCGTCGCCCTCGGCGTAGTTTACTATATCGTCTGAATTTTCATCAATATAGTACATATCCTCCGTTATCGTGTAGGAAATTGACGACAGATAGTCTATTGTGTTTTCAAAATTGTCGTGGTCCAAAACAATATAGTTATCCATCTCTGTTCCGAGCAGCGTTTCAATCTCCGTTAAAACGCCCTGCGAGCCTGTTGAGCTATAAATGCTTTCGAGCGTCTTGCTTCCGCTTTCTATAAGCGTTTTTTCTGAAATTGGCAAAAGTATAATTTCTTTCGACGACGGCAGGACTCTTGCGACAACCGACATTTCAAGTTCGCCGCTGTCGCTTACAAGCATATAAAGCGAGGTTGTGTTGTCCTGACTTGTAGGCGTTGTATCCTCCTCGGAAACGGTAGTTGTAGTATCGTCGTCAAGCACAAGCCTTGTCATTATAAGCATAGCGATTCCGCCGACAACAACAAGCACAATCACAAGCGTTATAAAATAAACCATTGCAACTGACGCCTGAGATTTTCTCTTCTTCTTTGCGTTTGTAACCTTTGCCATTTATTCATTTCCTTTCAGGTTTCAAGCTATTTACTAAAAATGCTTGCAATTTTTACAATTTCGGTGTACACTTATTTAAGGTAATCGGGGGCGGAGTCAGGACTCGGCTCAAGCAGCGGCTCGAGCGAATTCAAATCGATTATATCAATCGGGATCCCCTTTCTCTTTGCCATATTTATGGTCATTCCCGTTCCGCTTTTGTAGTTCTTGACAACCGCTAAAAGCTTGTCCGAATGGTCAACCATATATTGATTGCGCTTTCGCATACAATCTCTCGAATAATCTTCCTGAAGGCATATAACCTGATCGGCTCTATATGTTATCCAGCCATAATCGTAAGCATCTTTTTTGATATACTTGTCGTTCTGATGCCGATATGGTATGACGCATATAAGCTTTATATGCCGATATATATTTCTGTATGAAAGTACGGTAAGCGCCGCTAATAAATCTACCCCACGAGCCATTCCGGTATAAAAAACCGAATAGCCTTCGTTTATAGCGTCGTATACGTGCAGGTCAACCATACTTTTCAGCTGCTTATACCCTTCAACTGATCTGTTTCCCTTTCCAGGAAGCATTTCGGGTCTGTGACCTGAAAAACACATAGCTAATGGTTTTTGTACCTTCATTCATAATTCCCCTTATTGCGTTTTAATTCACACCATTAAGGATAACACATATTTTTAAATATTTCAATAGGTGAGGACTGATTTTTTATGTACTATACCAAAAGAACTGTCGCAAACATCAATCTCGACAATATTATTTTTAACGCTAAAAACTACCAGAGAGCTATTGGCGATATACCGCTGATGTGCGTTGTAAAAGCGAACGCTTACGGACACAGCGCAAAGGCGGTTGCCTCCTGTCTTGAAAAAGAACTCGGCGTCAAGTGGTTTGCGGTCGCAAATATAGACGAAGCGATAAAGCTTCGTGAGCAGCAGATAAGAGGAAACATTCTGATTCTTGGCTATACAGATCCCACCGAAGCAGACAGGCTTATTCAGTACGACATCATTCAGGCTTGTATGAGCTACGAATACGCCGAAGCGCTTGACTCCTTCGTTTCAAGCAAATTCAAGGGAACGGCAAGAGTAAAGGTTCACATAAAATTCGATACGGGAATGTCGAGAATTGGTATTCCCTGTGATGATACAGGTCTTGCTGTACGTGAGGCGGAGAAAATTTACAGACTTGAGAACCTTGTCGTCGGAGGAATTTTCACTCACCTTTGCGTTGCAGATTCAACCAACGCAGACGACGAAGCATATACCAGATTGCAGATTGATAAAATCAAGGAGGTTCGCTTTAAGCTCGAACAGGACGAATACTACGTTGGCTGCTGTCATTGGTTAAATTCAGCGGGCGGCGTTTATACCGACCCTGAAGGCTCTGACCTTGCAAGGCTTGGAATTATTCTTTACGGGCTGAAGCCTGACAGCTCGCTTGAGCTTCCTATAGAAATAAAACCGGCAATGGAGCTTGTTTCCACCGTTTCTATGGTAAAGACAATAAAGAGCGGAACCTTTGTCGGCTACGGCAGAACCTTTCAGGCTCATACAGATATGAAGCTCGCTACAGTTACTGTTGGCTACGCAGACGGCTACCCCAGACTTCTTTCAAACAAGGGCGAGGTTCTTATAAACGGCACAAGATGCAAGGTTGTAGGGCGAGTTTGTATGGATCAGATAACCGTCGACGCTACGAACGCTGAGGTTGAGGTTGGCGACGACGTTATTTTAATAGGTAAGCAGGGCGATGAGGAAATTACTGTCGACGATATAGCGTCGCTTTGCGGTACAATCAACTACGAGATAGTCTGCGGGATTTCAAGCAGAGTTTACAGACGTGCTTTCAGGCGCGGCAAGCAGGTTTTACTTGACTAGACAGCATTTAACACTTGATAAGGAGTGAGAGTATGCAAAACTTTTGCCATATTTGCGGCGCAGAGCTTTCGCCAGACGAAAAGTTCTGTCCTTTTTGCGGCGAAGAAATTATCACGCAACCGCAAGCCACAAATACTTCCTCCACAAAAAGCATTATTGCTGAAAAAGCGGTAAAGTTTAAATCTCTCCCCTTCAGAGATGCTATAATCGGAATTGTCGCCGTGGCGATTATCGTCGTTTTCGCAATCTTTATCATCGCAACCTACATAAAAAGCAACACTTACGAAGCTGCGATAAACTCCTACCTTAATATTTTAAACGGTGATGGCGATTTCAACGACCTTAAAATTGCTGTCGGCGAGGAGGTTTTGAGAACCGCTGCTGACGACTACTACGACGTTTCAATTTCTGATATGAAAACAGGAACAGAGCGTCTGATTTCAATCAGCGCTGCAGCAAAGGAAACAAGCGACTTTAAGGTCACCATAAAAAGCGTAAAGGAGCTTGACGACATTGACCTTTTAGCCTACAAACGCTCTAAGTCGGATTCTTACGGACAGGGCTTTCAGATTGACGCCAGCGGCGGCTACGAGGTCGAGGTTGTGCAGAGCTTTGACGACTACGACGAGGAAAAGACGTTCACGGTGCTGAAGGTCGGCGCAGAGTGGTGCACCTACGATGCTTTGGGACTGATCTCCGACGCCGTTTTCTACAGTCAGATGAGCGAGGACGACTATGAGGACGAACTGGACGCGTATAATGGAAATAGCAAGTAGAAGAACAGGAAAATAAGCCGTGCCTGAATAACAAACACGACAGAGAATAAAGGATGTGGAGAGAAATTTATAATGAGAGGGTAACTGGGATAGAGATGAGTAAAACTTTTTATTAACTTTGCTTTGTTCTTTGCTCTCTCTGTTTCTAAATAGCATAAAACCGCTGTTCGATAACAGCACCTACAGGGCGGCGGTTCAGTAACTTCATTTTCTTATTAAGATCATTTTCAGCGACCAGATCGCTGAAAATTTTAAATCCGCAATACGCCACGAAAGTGGTGTATTGCAACCTTTTCATAAAGGGCGGTGCGGGCGGGAACTCTGTTTTAGGTTGTATTCTCTTGCGTTCCCATCAACAAGGAGCTTTGCTCTGCTATTCAACGTTTTGTGGCGGTACATCGTCACTGAAAAAAGCAAGTGAAACCCGCCGCCCAGCGTTAAACGTAGCTTAATGCGTGTTACAGCGTAGCCTAATGCGTGTTGTTATTTTTACTAATTTTGTCATTCTATTTTTCAAAAGACTGTTGATAATAGAATGTGGCGGCTATGCCGCCCAGCGTTTTGCGAAGCATAATGCGTGCCCTATAATGTTTGAAAAAATAATGTAAAATGGTTTACTTTTTAACGATTTTATGCTATTATTTTGGTACAAGGCAAAATTGCCTGACTTGAAAAACGTAAAAACATAAAGGGGGATATTTCCATGTCAAAATTTTGTGCAAACTGCGGTACGCCGCTTTCCGAGGGCGCTAACTTCTGCGCTTCCTGCGGCGCTAAAGTAATGAAGGTTGTACAGCCTGCACCTGAGCCAGTTCCACAGCCAGTAGCAGAACCTGTAGCTCAGCCAGCTCCCGAACCAGCTCCACAGCCAGTAGTAGAGCCAGTTCAACCAGAACCAATTCCAGAGCCTGTTCAACCAGTAGCAGGGCCTGAACCAGTGGCAGAACCAGTAGTAGAGCCAGTTCCACAGCCAGCTCCTGAACCTGTTGTTGAGCCAGTTGTTCAACCCGAGCCTGCTCCACAACCTGAGCCAATTCCTGAACCAACTCCAGAGCCGCAGCCAGTTGTAAACGAAAAGAATCCTTACAACACGCCACGCTCGTCGGATCCAGGTCCGTTTGTAGCTTATACGCCGTCAAACGCTGAACCGACACAGGCAGCAGCCGATACGAACGCTCAGCCAGGTCAGCCTTATCCACAGGGACAACCGTATCAGCAGCCAAATCAGCCGTACCCACAAGGCCAGCCTTATTATCAGGCAGATCCAAACGGCGTCTACGGCGCACCTGTTCAGGCGCAGCCAAAGAAAAAGGGCAACGGCTTACTTATTGTAATTCTAATAGTAATTTTGCTTCTCTTAATCGGCGCGGGACTTTTGATTTACTTCATTTTCTTCTCGTCGGGCGGATATGACGATGCGGTAGAAGCTTATTACGAAGCAATGGAAGATTTCGAGTATGATGACTTCCGCGAAGCGATGGGCGATACAGCTTTGATAGCTTATGTTGAGCAGGGCGAAGGAAGCGACATTCAGACCTTTAAGCTCGGCTGTCAAAGAATGGGTAGCCTTTACAAGCAGCAGTATCCTGATGTTGACGTAGAATACGAAATTCTCGAGGTTCGCAAAATGAGCGAGGATGAAGTTTCAGATTACGACGAATACGGACTAAAAGGCGAGATTGGTTATGAAGTTGACGTATCGACTTATACGACAGGTGCCGACAATAACGGCAGCGATTCAGAAACGTTGACGGTTATCAGATATGACGGCGATTGGTGCGTAATAGATATAGCAAGTGTAGTTGATACGTTTATCGACTATGGCGAGCTGTCGGATGAAGTGTTTGATCTTTACTATAGTTACAGCTATTAAAAATTAAAAGCAAAAGCGATCGGGCTTTTTCGCCTGGTCTCTTTTTTGTTTCAGAAAACTTAAGCAGCAGACTTATCATCTGCTGCTTTATCTCTTTTGTGTTCAATTAAAATTGTGCTGAATAGTTAGGAGCTTCCTTCGTGATATAAATATCGTGCGGGTGAGACTCTTTGAGTCCTGCGCCTGTAATCTTGACAAACCTTGCCTTTTCGTGAAGGTCTGCAATTGTCGGACAACCGCAATAACCCATACCTGAACGAATACCGCCACAGAGCTGGAAGATAGTGTCTGAAACCAATCCCTTGTACGGAACTCTTCCTTCAACTCCCTCAGGAACAAGCTTCTTGCTGCCCTCCTGGAAGTATCTGTCCTTGGAGCCTGCCGCCATAGCTGCAAGGCTTCCCATTCCTCTGTAAACCTTAAAGGATCTGCCCTGATAAATTTCTGTATCTCCTGGCGCTTCGTCACAGCCTGCTAATATTGAACCCAGCATAACAACATTAGCTCCTGCCGCCAATGCCTTTACAATATCTCCTGAATACTTGATACCGCCGTCGGCAATGACTGGTATTCCTCTCTTCTGAGCTACGCAAGCTGCGTCATAAACGGCTGTAATCTGAGGAACTCCAATTCCTGCTACTACTCTTGTTGTACAAATAGAACCAGGTCCGATTCCTACCTTTAAGCAGTCAGCTCCTGCGTCAATTAGCGCATCTGCTGCTTCTGCTGTAGCTATATTTCCTGCAATAATTGGTGTGTTCGGGAAGTTTTGCTTTACCTTCTTCACACACTCGATAATGTTCTTTGAATGTCCGTGAGCTGAATCGAGAACCAGAACGTCAACGGAAGCGTCAATCAACGCTCCTGCTCTTTCGAGTACGTTGTTTGTAACTCCGATAGCCGCTCCGCACAAGAGCCTTCCTCTAGAATCTCTTGCGGAATTTGGATACTGAACCGTTTTCTCGATGTCCTTGATTGTGATAAGACCCTTCAGCATTCCGTTCTCGTCAACGAGCGGAAGCTTTTCAATCTTGTGTCTCATCAGAATTTCCTTTGCGCCCTCAAGGTCTGTGCCCACTGGTGCGGTAACGAGGTTATCCCTTGTCATAACCTCTGAAATCTTAATGCTGTAATCTGTGATAAATCTTAAATCTCTGTTGGTAAGAATTCCTACAAGCTTTCCTGAGTCGTCAACAATCGGCACGCCTGAAATCTTGTATTTTCCCATCAGCTCGTCAGCTTCTTCAACCGTTCTGTCGGCTGTCAGCGAGAAGGGGTTTACAATAACTCCGTTTTCTGATCTCTTTACCTTGTCAACCTCTTCAACCTGAGCGGCAATAGACATATTTTTATGTATGATTCCTATTCCGCCTTCACGGGCAATAGCAATCGCCATTTTCGATTCCGTAACCGTGTCCATAGCGCTCGTCATAATCGGCATATTCAGATAAATGTCCGCCGCAAGTCTTGTTCTCAGGTCAATCATATTCGGCGTTACGTCGCTTTCCGCAGGGATAAGCAAAACGTCGTCAAATGTAAGACCTTCTTTTGCAAATTTGTTGTTGTAATTTGTGTCCAGCATTTTTGATCCTCCTAACCGTTTTTTCTCATTCTAAACCTTTTTCCACTTAAATATTAAAGTATAGTATACAACATCTTTTCGCAAATGTCAACTGTTGAATTTCCCGCTTTTTCTGTCAGAAACAGCTGCTGCAAAATTTGCAACAACTGCTGATAAATCCTGTCTGACACAGGCAAAATCCGCTCACATCTCAGAGAGCTTCAGAAGCTACTTGATAACCGACTTCTGACCCATATACGGTCTTAGCTTTTCAGGTATTCTGACGCTGCCGTCTTCGTTCAAATTGTTTTCAAGAAATGCTATCAGCATTCTCGGCGGCGCAACTACCGTGTTGTTAAGGGTGTGTGGGAAGTATTTATTTCCGTTTTCATCCTTGACTCTGATTGACAATCTTCTCGCTTGAGCGTCGCCTAAATTCGAGCAGGAACCTACCTCGAAATACTTTTTCTGTCTTGGGCTCCACGCTTCAACGTCTATGCTCTTGACCTTTAAATCCGCAAGGTCGCCCGAGCAGCATTCGAGCGTTCTTACTGGAATATCAAGCGTTCTGAAGAAATCAACTGTATTCGTATAAAGCTTTTTAAACCACTCCATACTCTCCTCAGGCTCGCAGACAACTATCATTTCCTGCTTCTCAAACTGGTGGATTCTGTAAACTCCACGCTCCTCTATCCCGTGTGCGCCAACCTCTTTTCTGAAGCATGGCGAGTAGGAGGTAAGCGTTTTAGGAAGCTCCTCCTTCTTTAAAATAGTATCGATAAACTTTCCTATCATCGAATGCTCGCTTGTACCAATCAGATAAAGGTCCTCGCCCTCAATCTTGTACATCATTCCTTCCATTTCCGCAAACGACATAACGCCCGTTACAACATTGCTTCTTATCATAAACGGCGGAATGTAGTAGGTAAAGCCTCTGTCAATCATAAAATCTCTGGCGTAGGATAAAATCGCCGAATGAAGTCTTGCTATATCGCCGCAGAGATAGTAAAAACCGTTTCCGCTGGTCTTTCTTGCGGCATCAATATCAATTCCGTTTAAACGCTCCATAATATCAACATGATACGGAACCTCAAAATCAGGAACTGCTGGCTCGCCGAAGCGTTCAATCTCAACATTTTCGCTGTCGTCCTTGCCAATTGGCACTCTCTCGTCAATAAAGTTTGGAATAACGAGCATTATTTCTCTTATTCTCGCTTCAAGCTCCGTTTCCTTCGCAGAAAGCTCCTCTAAGCGTGCGCCGATTTCCTTGACCTCGCTCTTTACCTTTTCAGCTTCCTCACGCTCGCCCTTTGCCATCAAGCCGCCAATCTGCTTCGACATTACGTTTCTCTTGTTTCTTAGCTCGTCGGCAAGCGTTTTTGTTTCACGGTATTCGGCGTCAAGCGATACCACCTCGTCTACAAGCGGCAGCTTTTCGTCCTGAAACTTCTTTTTGATATTGTCCTTGACTCTCTGTGGGTTTGTTCTTAGCTCCTTAATGTCAATCATTACATTCTTCTCCTTTATTTTTCTTGTATATTTTGGCAAAAGCCGTTTCTTTGTCGCTTTTGGGGGCTTCCTGTCGCCTGCGGCGACACAGAAAAGCTTTTCTTTATTTTTCTTGTATCTTTCGGATTAAAGCCGTTTCCTGCCACTCTTTTGGCGGAAGATTTCCGCTCCCTGCGGCGACATAGAAAAACTTTTCTTTCTTGTATATTTGATTAAAGTCTTTATTTGCTTTCCTTGCCCTTATCAATTTCAAACTCAGCGCACAGCGTTGCAAGCTGCTTTAAAGCGTCCTTGTCGCTTACCTTGAACCTGACCTGATAGCTGCCCTTTGACGAGGGGGTTACCGTTACGTTTTTCTTTCCGAAAACCTCGGCCAAGGAAACCTCTATCTCTTTTGCGTAGATGTCCTTAAATTTTATTGAGGTTTGCTCACCAACATTCTTGCTGTCCGCCGCAAGCCTTTCAGTCTGCCTTACCGACAAGCCTTCCTTGACAATTCTGTGCAGCAGCTCGCTTCGCAAGGACAGGTCCGACACGGTCAAAAGCGCTCTTGCGTGGCCGGCAGTAATAGACGAGTCCTGCAAAAACTCTTTAGTTTCTTCGTCGAGCGTCAGAAGCCTCAAAGCGTTGGCAACCGCTGGTCTTGACTTTCCGACGGATGAGGAGATCTGCTCCTGCGTCATATCGTACTTTTTCATCAGCCGCTCGTAGCCTTCCGCTTCTTCGATAGGATTTAAGTCCTCTCGCTGAAGGTTTTCAATCAAGGCTATCTGCATCGCCTGAAAATCGTCAAGCTCCTTTATAAATACCGGAACCTCCGAAAGTCCGACCATTTTAGCGGCTCTCCAACGCCGCTCGCCTGCAACTATCTGATAGCCGCCGCTGTCGAGCGGTCTGACCAGAATCGGCTGCAAAATGCCGTGCTGCCTGATAGAATCGGCGAGGTTTATAATTGCGTCCTCGTCAAAGCTTCTTCTCGGCTGGTTTCTGTTAGGTTCAATTTCGGAAGTTTTTACGCTTACAGCGGCGCTTTCGCCGCTCTCTGAGCGTTCCTCCTGCGCTTCTGAAAATAAAGCGTCCATTCCCTTTCCTAGTCGTTTTTTCGCCATATTTCCTCCTTCTATTGTGTCCGTTCGCCCTGTTTCGGCTTAGCCTTCAAAGCTTTCTTTTCACGCTTTAAAAACTCGGCAGCTAAGTCCTCATAAGCCTTTGTGCCCTTGCATTTCGGGTTGTAGTACATTATCGGCTCGCCAAAGCTCGGCGCTTCCGAAAGCGCAACATTTCTGGGTATTACGGTTTCGTAAACCAGGTCGCCGAAATGCTTTTTTACCTCGTCGACAACCTGAGCTGTGAGGTTATACCTTTTAACGTACATAGTGAACAAAATTCCGCAAACCTCGATTTTCGGGTTGTAGCTCTTTTTTACTCGCTTTATCGCTTCGCCAAGCTCAACCAATCCCTCGAGCGATAAAAACTCGCATTGAATCGGAATCAGAACGCAGTCGCAAGCCGCAAGAGCGTTTATTGTTATAAGGTCAAGCGTCGGGGGACAGTCGATGAAAATATAATCGTAGTCGTCCCTTACGCTCAGAAGCTGCATTTTAAGACGAAGCGCCCGTTTTTCCGTTTCCATCAGCTCTACCGCCGCGCCTGCAAGCGTTTGCGTTGCAGGAACTACGCACACGCCCCGAAAATCGGTTGCGTTTATAGCTTCAATCATTCGGCAGTTGCCTAAAATTGCTTCATAGACGGTGTTTCTAATGCTTCGCTTTTTAATTCCAAAGCTGGTGGTCGTGTTGCCCTGTGGGTCAAAGTCAACCACTAAAACCTTCTTGCCCTTTTTGCCTAAAGCGGCGGCAAGATTAACACAGGTCGTTGACTTTCCAACTCCGCCCTTCTGATTGGATACTGCTACGATTCTTCCCATTTATTTAACCTCTCTTGGAATATGCTCGTACAAAATTCTCTAAATAATAGTATACCACATATTCTGCAATTTTCAAGGGCTAAAGAAAAATGTTTCACGCAAGACTCAAAGGGGAGGAGTTTCACGTGAAACACTAAAAGAATATTCAAACGGCGTTTGTGGAGAGTATCGCCGCTATGTTTAACGTGAAACATTGGGAGAGAGGAAAATGTTCACGTAAAACAGCAAATTTACGCAAGTGGAATTGTTATCACATACTCGATAACATTACCGCGTTGCTTTTTGGTGGCGTTGGCGTCAACTCCTGCGAGCTTCATAACCTCGACCGCCTTGTTGACTGTATTAAAAAACAGTCTGACGTCTTTAAGAACGGGCGAACGCTTTGAGTAGGACTTTTTCGCCGCAGACGCTTCGAGTAGCTGACGAACGAGCTTGTCAGTTTTTTCAACGTTTAAGCCCTGCTTGTTGATCTGATTTAAAACGTAGAGCCTGTCCTGCTTTCGTTCAAGCTGTACAAGCGCTCTTGCGTGCCGCTCGGTTAAACCCATTGCCATAACTAGCTTTCGCTCGTCGTCGGGGAGCTTTAATAGCCGAAGCTTGTTTGCGACAGTTGACTGCGCCATACCGAGCCTGACGGCAGCATCGCCCTGGGTCATTCCGTAAAGGTTTACAAGATTGCTTAACGCCTCGGCTTCCTCAAAGAAGCTTAAATCAGAGCGTTCGAGGTTTTCAATAAGAGCCATCAGCGCAGAATTTCGCTCGCTGGTGTCAAACATTATGCACGGCACAGTAGTAAGTCCCACCATTTTTGCCGCACGAAGCCGCCGTTCGCCAGAAATAAGCTCGTAATCTTCTCCTCGCTTTCTGACTGAGAGCGGCTGAATTATGCCGTCACGAGCTATACTTTTTGCAAGGGAAGTAAGCTCGGCTATATCGAAATTTTTTCTCGGCTGACCGGGATTCGGTCGGATTTTGTCGATTGGTATGTCTAAAATCCGGCGAACGTCAGGCTCTTTTTTCTTTGTCTTTAACCCTACCATTCTTTGTCGTCCTTTCTGAAACAAAAAAGTGCTATTCTTTTCCACTTCAAGAATAGCACAATTATTCATAGATTTCTACCAAAAAATTTCTTGCTCCTTCGCTTTACTTCGCCAAAGCTCGTCAAATCAAAGAGGTCTTTTGGTCATAGCGGCTTTGTTTCGGGGGTATTTTGGCGGAGTTTGCGATATTTTTTTAACAACCACGAGCGTTCTCTTGTCGCCGCACGGCAGGGAATATTCGTAAACCTCTTCAAGCTTTCCGCCGAGCGTCTTAATTGCCGTGTAGGCAGCTTTCGCTTCGTCAGTTCCCTGGCTTCCCTTTAAGGCGAGAAAATATCCGCCAACCTTAACAAACGGCAGGCAAAATTCACAAAGCGCAGGAAGATTTGCCACCGCTCGGGCAGTAGCTATATCGTAAAGCTCTCTGTACTCCTTCTTTCTCGCCAGCTCCTCCGCACGGCCGTGAATACACGTTGCTTTGATGTCCATAGTGCAGCATAAAAGCTCTAAAAACCTCACTCTCTTCAAAAGCGAGTCAAGAAGCGTAATTTCAAGATCCTCTCGAACGATTTTTAAAGGAACTGACGGAAAGCCTGCACCCGTTCCGACGTCAATAACGCTCGCTCCCTGATTGATTTCAAAATGCAAAAAGGGGAGTAAGCTGTCGATAAAATGCTTTTCGGCAATTTCATCAGGCGAGGTAAGAGCCGTCAGGTTCACATTCTTGTTATACGACACAAGCATATGCGCATAGCGGTCAAAGTCTTCAAGCTGCTTGTCCGTCAAAGACAAACCAATCTCGTCAAGCAGCATATTCAACTCGTTTTTTATCAATTTTACCCCTCCTTACCGCTCAAGCCATATCAGCAAAACTGAAATGTCCGCTGGATTTACGCCAGAAATTCTGCTCGCCTGACCGAGATTAAGCGGACGGATTTTTCCTAGCTTTTCCGCCGCTTCAAGCCGCAATCCACGTATTTTTGAATAGTCAATATCCTGCGGCAGCTCCTTTTTCTCAAGTCGTCGCATACTTTCTATTCGCTCAAGCTGAATTTTAATATATCCTTCGTACTTTATTGAAAGCTCAACCTGCTCTGCGACCTCATCGCTCAGCTTCGGGCGGCCCTTGTCAAACGGCGCTAAACCTTTGTAGCTAAGCTGCGGACGTCTTATAAGCTGACTTAGCTTTGCGCCAGTCGAGAGCGGTTCGGTTCCCATTTCCTTTAAATATTCGTTTACATCAAGCGGCGAGATGTTGACGCTCTTTACTCTTTTAAGCTCCTCGTCGATAAGCCTTTGCTTTTCGCAAAGTGCGTCGTACCGCTCCTTTGAAATAAGTCCTATTTCGTAGCCGAGCGGCGTTAAGCGTTGGTCGGCGTTATCCTGCCGAAGAACCAGTCTGTACTCGCTTCGGGAAGTCAGCATTCTGTACGGGTCGCTGCAGCCTTTTGTAACAAGGTCGTCTATAAGCGTTCCGATATAGGAGCTTGCCCTGTCAAGAATTACAGGCTCCTTGTCCTGTGTTTGCCTTGCGGCGTTAATTCCAGCAATCAGACCTTGCGCCGCCGCTTCCTCATATCCTGAGGTTCCGTTAAACTGACCCGCTCCATACAGGCCTTTTACGGTTTTAAATTCAAGCGTTGCGTAAAGCTCTGTCGGGTCGCAGCAATCATACTCTATCGCATAAGCGTTTCGCATTATTTCGACATTTTCAAGGCCCTTTATGGTTCTTAAAAATTCAATCTGTACCTCCTCGGGAAGCGAGGTTGACATTCCCTGAAGGTAAAACTCGTCCGTGTCAAGTCCCATCGGCTCAATAAAAAGCTGGTGGCGAGGCCTGTCGGAAAAGCGCATAATTTTGTCCTCGATAGACGGACAGTATCTCGGGCCTATTCCCTCAATCTGACCACCGTACATCGCCGAGCGTTTTATATTCCTTAAAATAACCTCGTGGGTTTTTTCGTTTGTATAGCCTATGTAGCAGGGGAGAGTGTTGTGAAGCTCGCCCTTTGTTTCAAAAGAAAACGGTGTTATGTCCTCGTCGCCGTCCTGTCTTTCAAGTCTGTCAAAATCAATCGAGCGGCGGTGAACTCTCGCGGGCGTTCCCGTTTTAAAGCGTCTTAATTTAACGCCGCACTTTTCAAGAGAAGCCGACAGAAAATTTGCAGGAAGCGTTGAATCAGGGCCGCTTTCGTAGCTTTCTGCGCCTACAAAAATCTTGCCCTTGAGGTATGTACCCGAACAGATAATTACAGCCTTTGCGGCATACTCGCTCTGAAGGCGGGTTTTTACTCCGCAGACTTTACCGTCCTCGCACAAAATTTCTGTAACCTCGCCCTGTTTTAAGTCCAATAGCGGCGTTTTCTCAACTGCCTGCTTCATATATGTGTGGTACTTTACTCTGTCAGACTGAACACGAAGCGAATGCACAGCAGGGCCCTTTCCTCTGTTGAGCATTCTGCTTTGCAAGAATGTAGCGTCCGCGGCCTTTCCCATTTCGCCGCCTAAAGCGTCAATTTCACGCACTAAGTGTCCCTTTGCAGTTCCGCCAATAGACGGGTTACAGGGCATATTCGCCAGAGCGTCAAGAGTGAGTGTAAAAAGCGCCGTTTTAGCTCCGAGCCTTGCGCTTGCGAGCGCCGCTTCGCAGCCAGCGTGACCTGCCCCCACAACAATTACATCATAGCTTTCCAAAACCATTTTGCCCCTCTACTTTCCAACACAAAACCGTGAAAATACCTCGTCTACTACCGTGTCTGTAGCTCGCTCGCCTGTAAGCTCCAGAAGGCTTGACAGCGCTTCGTCCAAAAGAACTGTTATAGCATCCGGCGTTTCGCCCGTCTCCGCCGCTTCAAGAGCCGAGCTTAAAAGTCCGCTCGCCCTTTGAGCGCAATCCTTTTGCCGCAGGGAAGCGAAAACCTCCTCGTTTGAAGCGTTAGTAACGCCGATAAGGTTTAAAATTTCTTCTTTTAATCTGTCAAGTCCTGTCTGCTCCGTAACGGACACCTCTACCGTTTTAAAGCCCGAAAAATCTGACGACACAAGCTTTCTTTCAAGATCCGTCTTGTTGAGAATTACAAGAGTGTTCTGAGGTTTAAGCTCTGATAAAAGTTCCTTGTCCTCGCCATTAAGTTCACTTGAAGCATCAAATACCGCTAAAACGAGCCTTGCGCCCTCAAGCTTTTCCTTTGCAAGCTTAACTCCTATACTTTCAACCACATCGTCAGTGGTTCTGATTCCCGCTGTATCGCAAAGCTTCAGCGTTATATCGCCAATTCTTGCAGTTTCTTCAATCACGTCACGGGTAGTTCCCTCGATGTCTGTGACAATCGAGCGGTCGAAGCCTAACAGATAATTCATAAGCGACGATTTTCCGACATTCGGACTTCCAACAATCGCTGTTTCAACGCCCTCTTTAAAGACAAGACCGTCGTTGTAGCTTTTGATAAGCTTAAGCATCTCATCGTTGGCGCTTCTTATAGTCGCTTTCAAGCTTTCCTGCTCAATATCAGGCAAATCCTCCTCGGGGTAGTCCGCCCACGCAGCAAGTGAGGCGAGAAGCGTGAGCAGCTCCTGCCGAACGGCGGTAATTTTTTTATAAACTGCGCCGTCACGCATTCTGTTAGCAGAACCGAGCGCTCGCTCGCCCTCGGAGGAAATTATATCCATAACAGCTTCCGCTTGTGTAAGGTCAAGCTTTCCGTTTACAAAGGCTCGCTTTGTAAATTCGCCAGCTAAAGCCTGTTTGGCGCCAGCACGGATTACAAGCTCCAGAACTTTTTTTGTTACGAAAACGCCGCCGTGGCAGGAAATTTCAACTGTGTCCTCGCCAGTATAGCTTGAAGGAGCGCGAAAAACAGTAAGCAAAACATCGTCGACCGGTTGTTCCTTATCGTAAATCTTTCCATATGAGCAGGTATGTCCGTCCATATCAGACACCTTCCTGCCTGAAAAAGAACGGAAAACTTTGTCTGCTGTTTCTATCGCTTTATCTCCGCTTATTCTGATAAGTGAAATTGCTCCCTGCGAAAGTGCAGTGGATATTGCACAGATCGTTTCCATAGCGCCCTCCTTGCCTGTATAGAAAAAGTGCGACATAGCCGCACTTTCCTTAGTCTTATCTTCAAATTTAAAGGTCGATCTTTGTATAAAGTCCCGAACCAAGACTATCCTCAGGCTTCGGCTTTTTATATTCCTTTTCAAACGAGCTTACAATATCGTAGCCCTTTTGTCTGTTTCTGTTCTGTCTGTTCTGATTTCCTCTCTTGTTGTAGCCGCCCTTTGAACGTGGACGTCTTTCATTTGAGGTGATAATTACCTTTCTGTATGGATCCTCGCCCTTTGAATGAGAGGAAACTCCCTCGATGTCGGTAATTGTCGCATGGATAATTCTTCTCTCATAAGGATTCATCGGCTCAAGAGCGGTAGATCTTCCTGTTCTCTTGACGTTAGCCGCAATCTTTCTTGCAAGTCCTTCAAGCTGTGCCTGTCTTCTGTCTCTGAAGCCGTTGCAGTCGGTAGCGATTCTGAAATAATCTCTGTCAACCTTGTTGCAAACAAGAGAAGCGAGGTACTGTAAAGCGTCCAGAACCTCTCCACGTCTGCCGATAGATTCTTCTACTCCGTCGCCCGAAAAGTCAAGTGATACTCCCTTTTCAATTTCAGTAATCTCAACGCTTACATTCTCGCAGCCCATCTTTTCAAACACGCTTACTATATAACTCGAAGCAATCTGTGCCTTTGAAGGCTCGTATTCAGCTTCAACCTCAGCGTCCTCTTTAACCTTGCCAAAGAGAGACTTTTTAGCGTCCTTCAATACGTTAAATGTAATCTCCTCCTCAGCTACGCCAAATTCCTCTGCTGCCTGCTTTTTTGCCTCTTCAATACTTTCTGCAGTAAATACCTTTTTCATTTTAAATCCTTCCTCTCATCAATCATCCAAAAACTCTTCGTACTCGTCGCCATACTTTTCAGCCATTCGCTTTCTGGCTTCTGCTATTTTCTGGCGGTCGTAAGCTCTTCTTTCTTCCTTGCTCATTTTCTTTTCGTTTCCGTCATCATCATAGATTACAGTCGCTCTGCTGCCGTTTGTATTGACAGTACCGCCGCCCTGCTGCATTTGCTGTGCCTGCAAAGCTCTCTCGTACATACTCGGCTTTTTCTTCTTTTTCTTCGTCTTTCCAGCATCCATTTTTTCAACACGCTCAGGCGTATAAATCTTGTTGAGAGCTACCGTCTGAATCAGCGAATAAATTGACGACAACGTCCAGTAAAGACCTAGTCCTGCCGGGAAGCTGAACGAAATCCAGAACGAGAATAGCGGCATAATGTAAAGCATAGCCTTCATTCCCATTCCGCCGGTTGAAGCGTTTGTGTTGTTCTTCTTCTGGTAGTGCTGAGAAATCACTGTCAGCGCCAGCTGTGAAAGAAGTGAAAGAATCGGGATTATAACATAGAATGATGTCCAGCTCGGCATTGCGCTCAGAGGGATTGAGAAGAATGTGTAGTCAACCTCTTCAAGCTCGTCCGCCAGGCCGTCCTCAACTACGTTAAACATATCTCCGTAGCCTGCATCTATAATCTGGAAAATAAGTAGCTGTGGTCTTTGATAAAGCCTTGATGCCAGAACGTCGCTGTCTGTTATCTTTTCGGCAAACTCAGCATCGTCAGGATAAAGTTCAGAAAATACCCTTTGAGCTCTTTCAAGCTCCGACTCGGAAGCGTCGTCCTGTGAAACGCTGACGCTGTTTATCTTTTCGCCCTCTTCAAGAACATCAACTGTGAAAATTTCTTCAATCTCATCGTCAGTCAGCTCCGAGTAGCTCCTGCCGTCGAGCTTATCCGCGAAGATAATAACGTCAGTTACAAGGTCCTCGGCTTCTGTTATCGTTTCGTTCTTGTTTGACCAAAGGCTAAAGCTCTGATCTCCTATATTTGAAATGTAATTCAGAGGAGAGTAAACAACTCCGATAACACCGAAAAGAATTACCATAGTAATTATTGTCGGCAGGCAGCTTCCCATTGGGTTTACGCCCTCTTCGTTATAGAGCTTCATCGTTTCTTCCTGAAGCTTTTCCTTGTTGTTTGCGTACTGCTTCTGAAGCCTTTGAAGCTTCGGACTGAATTTTGCCATTTTGGCAGTGCTCTTTTGCTGCTTTATCGACGTTGGAAGCGTTAAAAGCTTAACAATCAGCGTGAAAATAATCAGCGCAATAGCATAGTTGTCCTGGCAAATCCAATAGCACAATTTCATCAGGTAGCCGAGTATCGGCGTGATAATAGGAATATTCCACATAGACTAAACTCCTTTTTTGTTTCGTTTTAGTGTAAACTTTTCTGGAACGGGATCAATTTCTCCGTTCGACCATGGATTGCAGCGTAAAATTCGCCACACCGCTAAAATTAACCCCTTGAAAAATCCGTGCTTTTTAAAAGCGTCTACTGCGTACTTTGAACAGGTGGGGTAGTATTTGCACCTTGCAGGAAAAAGCGGTGAAATTACCTTCTGATAAATTTTCACAAGAAATATCATTACCTGCTTCATTGCTTTTTACCCTTTTTGAAGCTTCTGTTTATGTCAGCGTTAAGATTTCTTACAAAAAACCGCTTTATGTCGGTTGACTTCTTACCCTTGATGCCTGCTCTTGCAACCGCCACCAGATCATATCCCAAAGGAAGGCTGCGCTCGCTTTCTCTGTACGCTGCACGAATTATTCTCTTCGCACGATTGCGTTCTACGGCGTTGCCAAGCTTTTTTGATACCGTTATTCCGAGCTTGTTGTAGGGGGTGTTGTTTCTGAGATAATATACGCATATAAATTCGTTGGTACAATAGCGCCCCTTTTTGTAAACTCTTGAAAATTCTTTGTTGGATTTTATAATGTCGGTAAAAAGCATTTTTCCCTCGTAAATAAAAAGACCACTTCTATACTTTTCTAATTCAAAGTAGTAGAGGCGGTCAGCGAATTAGTAGCTTAATTTTTTTCTTCCCTTTAGTCTTCTGCGAGCTAAGATCTTGCGTCCGTTAGAAGTTGACATTCTTTTGCGAAAGCCGTGAACCTTCTGTCTTTGTCTTTTCTTTGGCTGATAAGTTCTTTTCATTACGGAATCCTCCCTCCATAAATAGTTCTTCGGGTTTTCCCAAAGCTATTTCAATATTTTTCAGCGTTAATTTAAGTGCCACCAGGGCAGATGACTTCATCTAAAGTCACTAGGTTATTATATATTAACAAGGTCGTGTTTGTCAAGTATTTTTTGAAATTTTTGGACAAACTTTTTGTGTGATACAAGATGTGGTAGACAGCTTTTGCTTTATCTACAATTTTTGCGAGGAACTTTATAAAGAAAAGAATCATCTTCCCCGCCGTTGGCGGGGAAGATGATAAAAAAGAGCCGTGTTTGTTAAGGTTTTTGAAATTTTTGGACAAACTTTTTGTGTGGTACAAGATGTGGTAGTTGACTGGTTCTGAAAATACAATTATTCTTTATTCACCCCTCCCGCATTATGCTACGCACGCATTAAACTTCGTTTAACGCTAGGCGGCATAGCCGCCACATTCTATCAATAACAGAAGATTGAATAAAGATTGTCAATATTAGTTCTTAGACTGTAGAAAGGGCAAGATTCTTCGCAAATGAAATTGTCAGATTTCAGTTTCATCTATATCCATTTAAAATATGCAACAAGGGCAAAAATGGCAACAGTTTGTTCATAAAATATTCAGAAGTCTGAGCGCTTCTGTCCTGAAAAATGTACATTACGGAAAATTTGACAAAAATCTCAGATTTTTCTATTGACATTTCTGAAAAAAGAGACTATCATAAAAATTAGAACATATGTTTTATTCAGGTCGTCAGGGTTTCGGCTTGGATTAGTTCCCAGGTTTATTTTTTTAAATGCTCTGAAGAAGATTACAGAAATCTGCCCGTTATATTCGTTTGGATATCTGAAAGGAGGTTATAAATATTAGTTCTTCGTCAGTAGGAGGTGGAAGATTCTTCACAAATGAGATTATCAGGATAGAACGGCGGTAGCAAGCCACCGCCCTACAAAACACGCAAATGCGTGGTCGCCACGTTCTATCGCATAATGATAAAGGCTAATGTCAATATTAGTTCTTAGATAGTAGGAGGTGGGAGATTCTGAGCTAATAAAAACGTCAGATTTCAGTCCCAGCTCTATCCATTTAAAAAATAAAAAAATGGTTGAAAATGGCGTGAGTTTATGCTATAATAAATATGTATTGTAAGCTGGTGAAAAATTGTCTTATTTCGGGGTGATTTTTTATGACAGCGACGCATTTTAAAAATCTAAACCAAGCGAAAGTAGCAGCTGCACTTTTGCATAATTACACACAAAATAAATATACAAACCCTACAAAAAGGAGGAATTTAAATAATATGGACTCGTTTTCAGAGGTATTGGAAAACGTAAAGAAATATTGTAAAGAGGATAACGGCGTAAGTGATATAGGCTATAAGAGATGGATAGACGTCCTGCAGCCGAGAGGCTTTGAAAATAAGACAGCGTACTTAGCTTCGCCGAGCGAATTTTCAAGACAGATGATTTATGACTTTTATCTTGACGTTATGAAGCGTGGATTTTTTGAAGCAATGGGCTTTGATGTTGAGATTGATATTACAGTTGATCCGACGCTTGACCCAAGATACGCAAAGGCGGAAAACGACGCCGTGAAGTTTAATCAGGTTTTGGAAAATGAAAAGAAGCTTGAACAGGCTATGGAAAGCGGAAAGTATTCGCTCACGTTTGATAATTTCATCAAGGGAAAATCCAATGAGCTGGCTTATGCGTTTTGCTATGCGGTAGCCGGAAAGAACGATAATAATAAGCTGAATAATACGGATATTTTTAATCCGCTCTTCATCTATGGTGATTCGGGACTCGGTAAAACTCATCTGCTTAAAGCTATCGAGCATAAGGTTCGGCACGACCACCCCGAGCTTAATATTCTGTACGTTACGGGCGAAGCGTTTACAAACGAGCTTGTAAAGGCAATTTTAGATAAGAATACCACACCATTTCAGGATAAGTACAGAAGTTGCGACTTTTTGCTGATGGACGACGTTCAGTTTATTGCTGGAAAGGAAAGCACTCAGGAGGAATTTTTTCATACCTTCAACGAGCTTTATAATAACGGCAAGCAGATAGTTCTGACCAGCGATATTTCACCATCTAAGATTCAAAAGCTTGACGACAGAATCAGAAGCCGCTTTGTAAAGGGCGTTCAGGCTGATATTCAACCGCCTGATTTTGAAACAAGACTTGCGATAGTCAAGCGTAAAGCTGAGCTTCTGGATATAAGTATGTCAGACTCGGTTGCAAAGCTTATTGCTGAAAAGATTAAGAATAATATCCGTAGCCTTGAGGGCGTTGTAAATAAGATCAAAGCTCTTACTATGTTTACCAACGAGCCTGTTACTTATTCTATGGTTCAGAGAATTATCCGTGAGAACGCTGTTTCTTCAACTCCTGCGGATATTACAGTTGACAAAATTATGAACGACGTGTCTGTTGCCTTTAACGTATCGCCTGAAGAAATACGTTCGCCTAACAGATGTGCGCCTATTTCTCTTGCAAGAAAAGTATTTATTTACGTTGTCCGTGAAATAAAGGGCTTAAGCTACGCACAGATTGGCGAGGAGATAAATCGTAACCATGCAACCATTACTCTTAACTACCAGGATGTAAAGAAGATGATGGATAAAAATGCCGACTTCAAGGAAACTGTAAACGACATTATTAAAAATCTCAAGGAAGAGTAACTGATACTGGTTTTAAACACTTTAAACAAATTTCTAAACAATTTGAGATTTGCCGAAAGTCTTTTGTGAGCGTAACATTCTCATCTCTTTAAACAAAATAAACTGTAACAAAAAACCGCCAATTTAAAAATTTTGTTAAAACCTCCCGATTGGTTTTGGGCAGTCGACATTTTTAAACAGACTTTTTATATTTCAACAGCACACCGTTGTTTAAAAAGTTTAAAAGCTGTTAAAAGTCGGAAATTTGTAAACAGAGCAGTTTAAAGAGCGTTAGAATTTTGTTTAGCCGCAAAGCCTTTGTACAAGCCAAAATCCACACTTTTCAATAGTTTAAACAGCCTCTATTACTACTGCTATTTATTTTATATAATATATTTATTCATATTCAGAAAAATCCGTTTTTCTAAAATCAAATAAATCTGAGGCTATATATAAATTCATTTTTTCTGAAAGGACATTAACAATGACAATTATCTGTAAATCAAACGAGCTTTATGAAGCTATCGTAAACGTATCAAAGGCAGTTTTTAAAAAATCAACACTGCTGGTATTGGAGGGTATAAAAATAAACGTAAAGGAAACATCTGTTGAGCTTACAGGCTACGACCTTGAAATCGGTATTCAGACGGAAATTTCCGCTTCTTCTACAGGCACGGGACAGTTTGTAGTAAACGCTCGTCTTCTCGGTGAAATGATAAAGAAGATGAACAGTGAGGATGTAACGCTTGAAGTAATTGATAACCAGCAAATCAAGGTTTACGGCGGAGATACTGAATACACAATTATGTATATGAATGCCGTTGAGTTTCCAACTCTTCCTACTGTAAGCGATGATGCTGAGGTATTTGAAATTTCTCAGCCTGTACTTAAAAGTATGATAAATCAGACTATATTTGCCGTTGCTCAGACTGATGCAAAGCCTGTTTTAAAGGGCGAGCTTTTTGAAATTGACAACAATAAGCTAACAGTAGTAGCAATCGACGGATACAGACTTGCCGTTCGTGATGAAACTATAAAGTACGACGGACAAAACAAGATGATTATCCCTTCAAAGGCTCTTTATGAAATTTCAAAGCTTTTAAAGGACGACGATGAGCTTACAGCAAAGATTTTCATTTCAAGAAAGCACGTTATCTTTGAGTTTTCAGGCTATACAGTTTATTCTCGCCTTATTGAGGGAGAATTTCATAATTACAAGGGTTCTATTCCTGACTCTGAAAACACAGAGGTTATTATTGACAAAAAAGAGTTTATAAACAGCCTGGAGCGTGCTTCAATTCTCATAAATGAGAGAATTAAGAGCCCTGTTAGATGTGTTTTCAATAATGGCGCTTTGTCTATCAGCTGTGTAACGTCTATTGGTAAAATAAACGATAAGATTTCAGCCGATATAACAGGACCAATGATGGAGATAGGCTTTAATTGTAAGTTTTTACTTGACCCATTGAAGGTAATTGAAGAGGATAAAGTAAAACTTCTGATGAACGGCGGAAATTTGCCGATGAAGATAGTTCCTGTAAACGGTGAAGGCTATACCTTCCTTGTACTTCCAGTAAGACTTAAATCGGAGTAAACCAGATGGACAAGGAACAGATAAAAATAACGACTGAGTATATAAAGCTCGACTCGTTTTTGAAGTTTTCAAATATGGTTATGTCGGGCGGCGACGCCAAAGGAGTTATTTCAGAGGGTAGAATTAAGGTCAACGGAGAGGTTTGTACAATGAGAGGTAAAAAGCTTCGTGTGGGCGACAAGGTACAAATTGACGAAGCTGATGTAGAATTTGAAATTGTATGATTATAAACAGTCTTAGAGTAAACGGCTTTAAAAATTTAAAAAATATAGGCGTTTCGTTTAACGACGACATCAATATAATTTGCGGCAAAAACGCACAGGGAAAAACAAATCTGATTGAAGCTATCTGGCTTTGCAGCGGACTTAAAAGCTTTCGTGGTACAAAGGATAAGGATTTTATTTGTCTTGACGGAGATACCTCACAGATTGAGCTTGAATTTACTGATTCCTTTCGTCAGCAAAAAATCAACTACAATATGTCAAGAAGCTCCAAAGAAAAAGCAGTTTATTTAAATGGCGTAAAGCTTGAATATCCATCAAAGCTTTTTGGAAATCTCGACTGCGTTGTTTTTACACCGGAGGACTTAGAGCTTTCAAAGGGAAGTCCCGACAACCGACGCCGCTTTATTGACCTTTCAATCAGTCAGATAAAGCGCTCGTATATAAGCGTTATAAATCAATACGACAGCATCATTTTTCAGCGCAACAGGCTTCTTAAAAATATAGCGTTTGGTGTATCAGATAAAGACGAGCTTGAGGTGTGGGACGAGCAGCTTGCAAAGCTAGGGTCGTATATAAGCGTTTTAAGATATGCCTATACAAGTAAGCTTAACCTCACCGCAAAACGACTGTACAGTGAAATTTCTTCGGGTAAAGAGGAGCTTTCAGTTTCTTTATGCTCAACAGTTTTTGATGAGCTTTATGGCAGAGAAGATTATTCCGGAGAAATGAAGAACGAATATCTTGCAAAGCTAAAAGCTAATATCGACGACGATATAAAGCTTGGATATACTCAGGTTGGCGTTCACAGAGATGAGCTTCTGACCTGTATAAACGGCCTGCCGTCAAGAGAATATGGCTCGCAGGGGCAGAACCGCTCGGTTGCGCTTATTTTAAAGCTTTCTCAGGCGTATATTTTAGCCGATGAAAGAAAGGACAGCCCGGTGATACTGCTTGACGACGTTTTGTCGGAGCTTGATAAAAACCGCCAGAGCTTTATATTTTCAAAAATCAAGGGTATGCAGGTGTTTGTTACCTGCTGTGAAGAAAATCAGATAAAGGGAAGCTTTAAAAACAGGGTTTATAGTATTAACGACGGGCAAATTGTAAAGGCTCCTCCTGATATGATACTTTAAGATTAAGGGTAGCAATATGTTTTTGCATATAGGAAATGACAAGCTGATAAATACAAAGGATATTGTTGGAATTTTTGATATTGAGCGAACGAGCGCTTCAAAGACAACAAAGGACTTTCTTAATAACGCGGGAAAGCAAAAAAGAGTATGCTATGTTTCAAGCGATATGCCAAAGAGCTTTGTGGTTTGTCTTGATGAGAATTTAAACGAAACGGTTTATATCTGCCCTGTGGCTGTTTCTACTTTGCTGAAGCGAATACAAAAGTATGAATAGTTAACGCATTATACTTCGTAAAAAGCTTCGTTGTCCATATTTTTATAGTACCACCTTGTAGGGCGGGGGCTTGCTCCCGCCGTTACCAACATGGGCGCGCCATTTTACTATAGAATGTCAACGCATTAAGCTTCGCACGCATTATGCTTCGCAGTAACACGCATTTAGCTTTGCAAAACGCTAGTCAACCGCATTAACTTCGTTAACGCTTGTTGCCCATTCTATTTTACAAAGCGAAAAGGCGATTGTCAAAATTAGTAGAAATAATAGTAGAAAGTATGAGGTTCTGAACAAATGAAAGTGACAGATTTCAGTTTCATCTATATCCATTTGAAATAATCTCATCCCCGCCGAAGGCGGGGAGAGATATAAATAACTATTGAAATTCGTATCTATCCATTAAAAAAAGAGAGGTTGAATATTTTGGAAGAAAATACAGAATTAAATGTCAACGACATATCAAAGATTGATGCGTCGGAGAGTTATGATGAAAACCAGATTCAGGTTCTTGAGGGACTTGAAGCTGTCAGGGTGCGCCCGGGAATGTATATCGGTTCGACAGGCGAAAAGGGATTGCACCACCTGGTTTATGAGATTGTCGATAACGCAATCGACGAAGCGCTGGCGGGCTATTGCAGCGAGATTAAGGTTAATATTCTGCCTGGCGACGTAATAGAGGTGTCTGATAACGGAAGAGGTATACCGACAGGTATTCACCCGAAGGAGAAAATCTCCGCCGCAACGGTAGTATTTACAGTTTTGCACGCAGGCGGAAAGTTCGGCGGCGGCGGATATAAGGTAGCCGGAGGTCTTCACGGAGTTGGCGCAAGCGTAGTAAACGCTCTTTCTGAATGGCTTGAGGTTACTATCTACGACGGTGAAAATATCCACTTCCAGAGATTTGACAGGGGCCAGTATAGCGAGGATATCAGGATTATCGGCAAGACCGATAAGACGGGCACTACTATAAAGTTCAAGGCTGATCCTGAAATTTTTGAAACAACGACTGTTTATAATTACGATACGCTTTTGAGAAGACTTCGTGAGCAGGCTTTTTTGAACGCTGGCGTAAAGATAGTTTTCTCCGACCTTCGCGACGAGGAAAACATTCAGAGCGAAACGCTTCATTACGAGGGCGGTATAAAGCAATTTGTCGAGCATATTCACAAGGTTCGCGGTTGGTCGCCGCTTTTTAACGACGTTATCTATTTTAACGGCGCAGAGGGCGATTCGTTCGCAGAGGTAGCTTTTCAGTATAATACCGACGATAAGGAAACGATTATGTCGTTTGCAAATAATATTCATACTATCGACGGAGGTTCTCACGAGGACGGCTTTAAGACAGCTATCAGAAAAACGCTTAACGCTTACGGAAAGAAGTTTAATCTCTTGAAGGACGGCGGAGTTTTCAGCGGAGAGGACGTCAGAGAGGGTCTTACAGCTATCGTTTCGGTAAAGCTTACAAACTGCGAATTTGAGGGTCAGACTAAGGGCAGACTTGGAAATCCTGAGGTAAGACCGCTTGTTGAAAAGCTGGTCTGCGAGAAGTTTATGGACTACCTTGAGGAAAATCCTGTAGTCGCAAGAATGATTTTTGATAAGGCTATGCTTGCCCAGAAAGCAAGAGAAGCCGCTAAAAGAGCAAGAGATCTTACAAAGAGAAAGTCCGCTATGGAGTCGGCTCAGCTTCCAGGAAAGCTTGCTGACTGCAGCGAGTCGGGAATTGAAAACACCGAGATTTATATAGTCGAGGGAGATTCAGCGGGCGGTTCCGCTAAAGAGGGCAGAGACAGACGTTATCAGGCAATACTTGCTCTCTGGGGAAAAATGCTCAATGTCGAAAAGGCGAGAATTGATAAGGTTTATGGTAACGAAAAGCTGATGCCTGTAGTTGCCGCTCTGGGAACAAGTATCGGCGAGGATTTCGATATTACAAGACTCAGATACGGTAAGGTTATTATTATGGCGGATGCCGATGTTGACGGCTGCCATATCAGAACGCTTTTGTTAACCTTCTTCTTCAGATATATGCCTGAGCTTATCAAGCAGGGTCACGTTTATATCGCTCAGCCACCGCTGTTTAAGGTTTATCGTGGCAAGCAGGTCAGATATGCTTTCTCGGACGAGGAGAGAGATAAGTATATAGCGGAGCTTGGCGGTGAGAACAAGCTGAAGGTTGACGTTCAGAGATATAAAGGTCTGGGTGAAATGGACCCGGAGCAGCTCTGGGAAACTACTATGGACCCGGAGAGAAGAACGATGATTAAGATTTCTCTTGAGGACGCAGCTAAAGCGGACGAAACCTTTGCTATTCTGATGGGTGATAATGTAGCTCCCAGAAAGGCGTTTATCGAAAAGAATGCGCAGTACGCAAAGGACTTGGATATTTAATTTAAAAGCCTTTTAAAAGAAAATACACGAATTGTCAGTTGGTAGGGCGGTGGCTTGCTACCGCCGTTACCATCAGAGATACACCGTCAATTTCTCGCCGCAGGCGAGGAATGACATCGTATAATTATTTCGTTGAAAGGAGCAATAATGAAGGATGATATTAAGAAGGTTTCCAAAGAAATGATGGAAATCGAAAACGAAGCCAGGCAGCAGCTCGACCAGGAGGAGCACGCCATAGCTATCGTTGAGTACGATATAAAAAATACCGAAGAGGGCGAAGCATTTTCTGCTTTTCAGAAAAAGTACGTCTTTAAGCAGAATATTTTAAAGACCGTGATTTTTGCGCTGATTGGTATTATTTTCGCAATCAGAATTGCTTTTCAGCCTGAAAATGCTGTTTATTGGATCGGATTGGTAATTTGTCTGGCGGCAATATTTATCTTCTGGTACAATCCTCACAGAATCAAAAAGACGCTGATGCAGTCGCTCAAGCCGCTTGAGGACGACAGGTATATTTTCAAGCTTTACGATTATAAGTTTTCTATCGAAACGGTTTTGCCTGAGGACGAAAGGTACGACGAAGAGGGCAAGGAGATTAAAATTCCGCCGAGAGTGGTGCAGTTTGACGATATAGGACTTAAGATTATCGAAAAAGAGAAGATGTTTGTGCTGCTTTTGAAGAAGGATACTATTTACGTGTTACCAAAGCGTTGTATGGAGGATTACCAGATTCAGATTGTAAAGAAAACGTTTGAGAGTAAGCTTGGCGACGATTTTGAAGTAGAGAAGTTGAAAAAGAAGTAAATAATTTTATACCACCCCCGTTGGGGGTGGTATAAAGAGGGAATAGCTTGGCACGCATTAAACTTCGTTAATGCTTGTTGCCCATCCTATTTTACAGAGTGAAAATAGAATGTCAACGCATTAAGATACGCATTAAGCTACGCTTAACGCTGGGCGACAAGTCGCCACGTTCTATCAACAACAGGCTTTTGAAAATAGAATGAAAAAATAGTAAAATAAACAGCAGGTAGTAAAAACCTCAGAGCCAGGTCGGACAACAGCGGTCCGTTCCAGCTCTATCCTAGTAAAGAGAGAGTGATTTTGTGGCAAATGATGAAAACCAGATAACAACATTCGGTGGTGACGAAAAGATAATTGTCAAGGACATTGAAGACGAGATGCAAACCTCGTTTATACAGTATTCAATGGCGGTTATTGTTTCCCGTGCGCTTCCGGATGTACGTGACGGCTTAAAGCCGGTTCATAGAAGAATACTTTATACAATGTATGAAAACGGATTGTATCCTGATAAACCATATAGAAAGTGCGCCGACACAGTAGGTTCTGTGCTCGGTAGGTACCATCCGCACGGCGACGCATCTGTTTATGACGCATTGGTGCGTCTTGCGCAGAGCTTTTCGATGAGGTATCCGCTTATCGACGGACATGGAAACTTCGGTTCAGTCGACGGCGACCCTCCGGCTGCTTACCGTTATACAGAATCTAAAATGTCGAAGATTGCGCTGTCTATGCTGACGGATATCGATAAGGAAACAATTCCGTATATGCCAAACTACGACGACAGATTGAAGGAACCTGTTGTGCTTCCGTCGAGATTCCCTAATATGCTTGTAAACGGAGCTACGGGAATTGCCGTTGGTATGGCAACAAATATTCCTCCGCATAATTTGTGCGAGGTAGTGGACGCTCTCAAGACACTGGTTCATAATCCTGATTGTACTCTTGATGAAATTATGGAGAGTATAAAGGGCCCTGATTTCCCGACAGGCGGAATTATTATGGGAAGAGCGGGTATAAGAGCGGCTTACGGAACTGGTCGAGGAAAGATTATCCTCAGAGGCAAGACTTCGATTGAAACTGTTAAAGGCAGAGAAGCGATTGTTATTACCGAAATTCCGTATATGGTAAATAAGGCAAGACTTATTGAGAATATCGCTAATCTTGTCAAGGATAAGAGAATTGACGGTATACATTATATTCGTGATGAGTCGGACAGAAACGGAATGCGAATCGTTATCGAGCTTAAAAAGGATGCTCTGGCTCAGGTTGTTCTGAATAAGCTGTATTCGTATACCCAGCTTCAGGATACCGTCGGAGTAATTATGCTTGCACTTGTTGACGGCGTGCCAAAGGTTCTTACGCTGAAGGAAATGCTTGAGCATTACCTTAACCACCAGGTTTCAATTATCGAGAAGAGAACCGAGTATGACCTTAAAAAGGCAAAGGCGAGAGCGCATATCCTGCAGGGTTATTGCCTGGCAATTGATAATATCGACGAGGTTATTTCTATCCTGCGCTCAAGTAAATCCATAGCCGAAGGTAAAGAAAGACTGATGGAGCGCTTTAAGGACGAGGATATGGCAATTTTGCTCGGCGACAGCGCGCTTACAGAGCATACAAGGGGTCTGACTGACGTTCAGGCGGACGAGATTGTCAAGATGCAGCTCGGCAGACTTACAGGACTTGAAAGACAGAAGATTGTTGATGAGTTTGAAAAGCTGAAGGCTACAATCGCCGATTTAGAGGATATTCTTGCAAACCACAGCAGAGTGCTAGAGATTATTCTTGAGGAAACGGAAGAGCTTAAGAAGAAGTTTGGCGACGAACGCCGCACTCAGATTGAAAACGTCAGCGGAGAGGTTGATATTGAGGACCTTATTCCTGTTGAGGAAAGCGTAGTTACTTATACAAATCAGGGATATATCAAGAGAATGCCTGTGTCGGTTTATAAAACCCAGCACAGAGGCGGCAGGGGCGTTACAGGAATGAAACAGCGTGAGGACGATGTTGTTTCGGAAATGTTTATCTGCTCTTCTCACGATTATGTTCTGTTTATTACCAATAAGGGAATTATGTACAAGCTTAAATGCTATGAGGTTCCTGAGGGTTCAAAGCAGTCGAGAGGTACTAATATTGTAAATCTGCTGTCGCTCGACGAGGGCGAAAGAATAGCTCAGATGATAAAGACAGATTCGCTTGAGGACGAGAATAAGTATATCGTTATGGTTACAAGAAACGGCAAAATCAAGCGTACAAGACTCAGCGACTATAAGCACGTTCGCAAGGGTGGTTTAAGAGCTATCGGAATTGACGAGGGCGACGAGATTATGGGTGTCAGAATGACCTCCGGCAACGACGAGCTTCTGATTGCAACCCACGAGGGCAGAGTTATTCGCATTGAGGAATCCCAGGCAAGAGCAATGTCGAGAACGGCGCACGGTGTCAGGTCTATTAAGCTTCGTGGACAGGATTACGTTGTTTCAATGGCGAGAGTACGCGAAGGCGCAACGGTTCTGACCGTTACCGAAAAGGGATATGGAAGAAGAACGGCACTTGAAGACTACCGCATTCAGAACAGAGGCGGTATGGGAATTTTGAACTACAACGCAAAGAAGATTGCTGCAAAGGGCGCAGTTTGTGGAATCAAGGTAGTTGACGAGGACGACGATATTATTATGATTTCGTCAGACGGAGTTGTAATAAGACTTCGCGCGGCGGACGTTCGGGTTATGGGACGATATGCTGCCGGAGTTCGTCTGATGCGACTTTCCGACGATGCAAGCGTTGTAACGTTTACTCGTGCCGAGCATGACGACGAGGAGGAAATCACCGAAGTAGAGCAGATTTCTGATGAGGAAGCGTTCGCTCAGGAGGCAGACTCGGTAAGTGCCGATGAAGCGGCTGATGAAGAATCAGTAGAAGACCTCGAAGCGCTGGACGGCGTTGAGGAAGCTGAGGAGGACGAGTAAGCTCTTCTCAAAAAAGAATAAAAAACAAAGACCGAAAAGCATTAGCCTTTCGGTCTTTTTTACACACTGATTTAAATTCTTAGTTAGCCTGATTCAGCTTCATTAGCTGAGATTTCTTTCTGGCTGCATTGTTCTTGTGCAAAATACCCTTTGCGCAAGCCTTGTCAACCTTCTTGATAGCTTCCTTAACAGCAGCTTCATCACCTGTCTGAGCCTTTTTAAGAGCTGTCTTGAGGTCTGACTTAATCGCCTTGTTTCTGAGTGTCTTGGTTTCGATAACCTTAACTCTCTTCTTAGCAGATTTGATGTTCGGCAAAATATTTCCCTCCTCATTTTACCACGAAATTGTTCGCTTAATTTTCACTCATTTGCGTGAGCTCCACTCGCAGACTGAGAGGAAATGCGGTGGATTCATAAAACAAGTACCAAATGGTATAATAACATAAACGGCTTGAAAATGCAAGCTTTTTTGCCAATTTTTTTAAAAGGAATGATGCGCTTTTGTCGATCAGAACAGATTTAGCGGTTGAGCTTACCGACAACCCCAATATATTGAATGGTATAAAAACAAGCGAGAGGAATATTTTTGACTTAAACGTCACCAGAACGGAAATTTTAACAGAAAAAGCCGAGCGGGAAATTTCAAAGCCGAGAGGGCGGTATATTACAATTCGCTCAAAAAGCAGCTTTGATGTTCACAGCGACCTTTTTTACGAGCGGGCAAAGATTATCTCCGACGAGCTTAAAAGCCTGACAGGAAACGCCAGAAGTGTTCTGGTAGCGGGGCTTGGAAACAGAGAAATAACACCCGACAGTTTAGGGGTAATTACCGCCGACCACATTTTTGCAACCAGGCACATTCACACGCTTGCGCCCGACCTTATAACCGACGATATGCCTAGCGTCAGCGTTTTGACTCCCAGCGTTATGGGAAAAACTGGAATTGAAACATCTCAGCTTATTGGCGCCGTTGTAAAGGAGCTTTCTCCCGAGGTCGTTATAATTATCGACTCGCTGGCCTGCGCAAGACTTGTAAACCTCGCAAAAACGATACAGCTTTCCGACACAGGAATAACCCCTGGCAGCGGAGTTTTAAACAAGCGAGCCGAGCTTTCACACTCAACCCTTTCAACCCGTGTAATTTCTATCGGCGTGCCAACCGTTGTCGATATGCAAACGATTGCTGAAAGCCTGTCGGGCGGCAAAGCAAAAGGCGAGAGCGACCTCGACCACTTTTTTGTAACGCCAAAGGACATAGACAGGCTTATCGCACGGGCGGCAAAGCTAATTTCTGCAAGTGTAAATATGTGCCTTTTCCCAGGTTTGTCGCTAGAGGAGATAAACTCGTTGGTGGAGTAAAAATTCCCACCATGCCAGCGGCATGGTGGGAATAAAGCTATTTTTCTTTTTTGTAATCTTTAGAAATCGTCTTGTTAAAAAGCTTTGGGTCATACCAATAACAGCCTTGACAAGATTTAGTATTTTCATCGCCGTAAAGAAATGCTTGGGAATATCCTAATCGGGTTGCATCATAACGCTTTCCCTCTTTAATGCAGTTGTTGCAATGACTTCTTTTGGCATCGTTTGCCGCTGTGGATAGCGGTTGAAAATCACTTTCCTTTTGAGTGCTGGTATCCTGGTTTTTTGGATCATCATAATGACCGTCCTTGTGGTCAATTTGTATATTGGTGCCGACATCTAATATCACACATCTTTGCTGGGATAGCTTGTCTTTGATGTCTTTTCTTACTTCCCTGTTCTTTTTAAGCGACTTTTTGTTTATTCCGTCCAGCTTAACAGAGAAAGTTTTTCCGCTTTTTCTATTCCTTACTATGATGTATTTTCTACCGAGATAGCTGACATCACTTCTTGCCCATTGATTGCCGTTGGTGCTTACAAAATCACGATGGATATCTTTTAACTCATCAATGGTTACAACTCTTGAAAAACCAGAGGATGGATCATCCTCGTCATATTTTACATCTGCATACAATTCAAAAAGCATACCTAGTGTCCGAGGCTTAAGCTGCTCGTCCTTGCAATTGTTTTTAACATAATTCAAAACCGTTTCAGTCGACTTTCCGTTTGTAATCATATTCTGAATAATCTTGTTGACGTTGTCCATTTGTTGTACCTCCCTTGGAAATATCAATGCCACAATCACGCAAGCGACTGATTGATTTATCGAAATATTCTTTTGACAGTTCGCAGCCAATAAAATTACGATTTGTGTTGAATGCGGCAACAGCTGTCGTTCCTGAACCGCTGAAGCAATCTAAAACCAGATCACCTTCATTTGAATGCTTTAATATTAAATCCTCAAACAACGCAACAGGCTTCTGAGTTGGGTGGAAGCGTCCTTTGTCGTGGCAAATAGGATATTGATATATACCGTTATCATATTCCGAATGGAAGGTCGGCTTGCCACTTTTTACGCCAACCAAAGCAATTTCTCTTGAATTTGTGAGGTAATTTATTTTACTGTTCAGAGGAACGGGATTTGTCTTTACCCACTCGATATATCTGATCTGTTTGAAATTAGCTCTGTCAAAATACATTTTCAGGCTTGTGATTTTCCACAAATCATAAAAGCAAATCATAGTGCCGCCTTTTTTCAAAATGCGATAACACTCTGAAACAACCTCAGCTAATCCAGAAAACGAATAGTCCCATTGGCCGAAATCCATAGAAACCCTGAATCTATCGGTGTCTTTACCCGTTGCTTCGCCAGATTGAAAATTGGTATCTCTCGAAACCTCGTATGGTGGGTCAATTAAAATCAACGAAACAGAATCAGACCGGACTTCTTTCAAAAAATCAAAGCAGTTCTCGTTTTTCAGAGATATTGATACATTCATAACATCTGTCATCATTTCAGGCTCTCCTTTCGTAAGATGTGTTTTAACCCTCACTCATAATACCTCATCACGGCTATAACCCTGCCGAGGATTTTTACTTCGTCAACGATTATCGGCTCCATAGTGTCGTTTTCAGGCTGAAGTCTGAAGTGGCCGTTTTCCTTGTAGAAGGTCTTGACTGTAGCGTCGGTGTTGTCGATAAGAGCTACTACAATGTCGCCGTTTGAAGCGACAGGCTGCTGCTCGACAATTACAGTATCGCCGTCGAGAATGGCAGCGTTAATCATACTCTCTCCCCGAACCTTCAGCGCAAAGAGAGGGTTGTCGTAATGCTTGCTTGTCTTAAAGCTTATAAAGTCGGTGACATTTTCAATAGCGGTAATCGGAACGCCAGCAGTTACAGTTCCGATAACAGGAACTCTTACGCCGCCTTTTCCCGCAAGCTTTATAGCTCGGTTCTGGTTTTCGGACTTTTCTAAAAGACCCGCTTCGACAAGATTGTTTATGCAGCGAAAGCCAGTGGAGGTTGAATTAAGTCCGATAGCCGCACAAATTTCACGAACTGTCGGCGCATAGCCGTCCTCAATTCGCTCCTTGATGTACTCAAAAACCTGCTTATCTCTTTCGGTCAGCGCTTTAGCCATTGTAAACCTCCTTCAGTTTTTTATCAAGCATCTTTGCGAGCTTGTAAACGTCGCCGCAGCCGCAGGTTATAACCAGGTCGCCTGGACGGGCGTTGTCGCAAATATAATCTGTTATCTCAGCAAAATTTTCCATTTTGCGTTTTGCTGTCTGTTTGTCCTGCGTTTCGTTGTCGCAGTCAAAAAATACGCTGTCTGGAATAATACGAGCTAAATCCCTCGAATAGATACCAATCGTGTTTTTTTCACGACTTCCCATAATATCGGTAATTACGGCAATATCAGCTATCGAGAGAGCGTCTTTGAAGTCGTTCAGAAGAATTTTGGTTCTCGAATAGGTAAGCGGCTGAAATACCGCCCAGATTCTCTTGAAGTCAAGTGCTTTGGCGGCGTTCAGCGTAACGCTAAGCTCCGCCGGGTGGTGGGCGTAGTCGTCAACTATCGTTATTCCGCCGACCTCGTCAATCTTCTGAAACCGCCTGATAGCTCCTGTAAAGCTTTCAAGTCCGGTTACTATATCCTCCCAGCTTACTCCCTCGTAAACAGCGCTTGCGATTGCGGCAAGAGCGTTCAAAACATTGTGAGTTCCTGGAACATTTATTGTCGCCCGGCCCTTGAGCGAGCCTTTAAAGTAAACGTCAAAGTCTGTGCGAAGGCCCTTTACTTCAACAATTTTTGCAACGTAGTCGTTTTGCTCGCCAAAGCCAAACGATATTTTTTCCTTGTCCTCAGCTTTTAAAACTACCTCGACGGTGTTCTGGTCGTCGCCGTTATAAATTATCGCCTTTGAAGCGTTGTTTGCAAACTTTACAAACGACTTTTTGATGTTGTCAAGCGTTTTGAAGTATTCCAGATGGTCGGCGTCGACGTTTAAAATTACCGAAACGTCAGGATACAGCCGCAAAAATGTGTCGACAAATTCGCAGGCCTCGCAAACCATAATGTCGCTCTTTCCTGCCCTTCCGGAGCCGCCGATTATAGGAAGCTTTCCGCCGATAACGCAGGAAATATCTACATTTGCCTTGACGAAAATCTGCGTGAGCATTGACGAAGCGGTGGTCTTGCCGTGGGTTCCGCTGATACAAACGGCGTTGTCATAGCAGCCCGTTACATATCCCAGCAGGTCGCAGCGCTCAACTACTGTTGCGCCTGAACCCCTTGCGGCGATAAGCTCTGGGTTGTCGTTCATAATTGCCGCAGAATAAACAACCAGATCTGCGCCCTCTACGTTTTCAGCTCTCTGTCCCATAAAAACAGGAATCCCCATTTTTCTGACCGCTTCGAGCGTTTCGGTTTCGTTGTTGTCGGAGCCAGTCAGAAAATATCCCTGCGAGTGAAGAATCTGCGCCAACGGATACATACCAGAGCCGCCTATTCCGATAAAATGTATATGTTTTTTGCCTTTTAGTAAATCGTTATTCAAGTTCCCAACCTACCTCTCAATAGAAAGTATGTTCTTTTTATCATTGTACCACAAATGGCTGGAAAAATAAAGTGCTAAATTGAAGAAAATAAGAAAAAGTATTCCCCGCCGCTGGCGGAGAATACCTGATGAATGATTGTAGCACAAATGGCGGGGAAAATAAGGAGATAAATTAAAATAGAAAAATCCCCCTCCCCAACGGGGAAGAGGATTTGCTGAAGATAGCAACAATGGAGCGCTGTTCGCCCCTAATGAAGGACCCCGACCAAAGGGGCTTGCCCTCTTTGGAAACGCCTTTTTCTGCAACACTATATAGTTTTGGATTCTATATAGAATTGCAGGAAATTAAAAATCGGTAGTGGTGTCGGTTTTGCGGATGCGATTTTCGGAATTTATTTCGCAAAGATGCCCCTCAACAACTTTCGCATATCGTCACCTCAAATTTTTTTCAAATTCAGCATCGTAACCCAATGCGGAATATCGAATCGCTCCGGCATTGTATCGAGGAATGCAATATGCTCGCATTCCCATGCGTCAATGTCCTTATCATCAAGCGATGCTCCCACTCCGCGACAGGTTTTCATACGACCGTTCCAGCTTTCACGAGTAAAGCTTACATTTACACCAAATGCGGTATATTTCTCCGTTTCAAACATTCCCTTGCACCAATCGGGCGTTATGCGATTTTCAGTCTTGCTCTTATCGGGCGCATAATTTGCCCCGTTCCAAACGGGATTGTATTTTAAAATAAGCTCCTCGCTTTTTCGCGCAATTTCACTTTCGAGGGGAAGATAACACATGAACATTATACAAAAATGTCCGCCGCCCCTTAACAGGCGGTGTATTTGGGGCAGCGCAGTATCCTTATTAAAATACATAAAGCATTGACACGCGGTAACTATATCAAAGCTTGCGTCTGGGAAATCGACCTCCTCTGCCGCAGCCGTAATATATTGTATGTCCATTCCGCTTGACAGACGGCGCGCCGTTTCAATCTGGTTTTCGGATATATCTGCGCCAACAAATTTCGCTCCGTATTTATACATATTTCTCGGCAAAACTCCCGTTCCCGTACCGAGGTCTGTTGCCGTATCTAATTTGATACAACATAACAAAGCCATCCGAAACCCTTAACGATGCACCCGCACCCGTGTGCAAAAATGCACACCCCTCATAACGATACCGTGTATTCATCGTTAGGGGGTATGTGTGCGGTTAGCATAAACTGGATTATAATTAATCAACCTCAGCCTTTAGTTTTAGTCCATCACTAAATGCTTCTCCGACTCTTTTTGTTACTTCATAATATCCATGTGTATATGGGTCAAATGCGATTGCAGATACCTTTGAAATATCTACCTTATCTTCATCCATTACATTTTCATCCGCTGATGTATTAATAACTTTTCCTATGACACCTAAACCTGTTTCATCGTCTTGATACTCAACAAATTCACACTCCATGCATAATGGAAATTCGTTAATTATCGGTGCATCTACATTTTCTGATTTTGTCCAAGTTAAACCGCTTTTTTCAAATTTGTTTGGGGTATTATTTGCGGATACAACACCAAAATAATCAGCTTCAACTAAATGCCTGCTGTCTGCAATACTAACTGTAAATGCTTTCCTTTTCATAATGTTTTGGACAGTTTTATGTGTCTTTGTTAAGTTTAATGCAACCTGATTTCTTGAAAGCATAGTTCCCCATGCCGCATTCATAACATCCACACTGCCATCATCATTAAATGTTGCTACCATCAATACCGGCATTGGAAATATTGCCTCTGTTGTTTTAATATTTTTTCTCATTTTAAAATTCCTCCTATATTAATTTTTGCTATCTTTAGCATTTCGACAAACTGAAATTTATCGCAGCGCTATACTATAGATTTCTTTTGCATCACATCATAGCACAACTTATCACCGTTTTCTGCTTCAATAATATGATACTCCGTTGCGCTATATTGCTTTTTTAAATATATTTGTTTCGCAGGTAGCGAAGCATCCAATATGATTTTATTATAAATATCAAAAATTGTTTTTTCAGCAAAATCAATTAACTTTGTTCCATACCCCTTGCCTTGATATATAGGTAAAACAAACAACCTACATATTTCGTTTTCTTTTATTGTAACAGTACCTATAGCATTTCCCGTTTCATCGTATCCAATAAATACACGTCCTGATTTTATATCATCCGTTATATTAGAAACATTATGATGCTGAAGGAAAAATTTGACTGCTCCTGCCGGATAGTAATGCGGATATATTTCCATGATTGTTTCATGGGTAATATTCATTACTGTATTGAGATTTGAAATAACTGCCAATTTTATATCCATATATACTATTCCTCCGTAACTTCCGATTTGTCTTTCCGTCTTATTATACCATATCTTTATGAACTTTTCTACCCATACAGCAAAAAACATCCGACAAAAAAGCCGGATGCCGTTTGCGTTTTGGAAAAGCTGAGAACCAAACTGGAATAGAACAACTACGGAAGCCAGACGCTTAATCAGGACATACCGGCAACGAACCGCTATTGCCGCTATCTGATGAAAACCTTTTACCGCGTGCTGATTTAAAAAAACCTCCGCCATTGGCGGAGGTTTTTTTACTTCTCCAGCGTCTTCATCGTCGGGAAGAGTAAAACGTCTCGGATTGAGCCGGAATTTGTAAGAAGCATAACAAGCCTGTCTATACCGTAGCCGATACCACCTGTAGGCGGCATACCGATTTCAAGCGCACGAAGGAAGTCCTCGTCTGTGTGGTTAGCTTCCTCGTTGCCCTGGTTGAACATTTCCTCCTGAGCGGCAAAGCGTTCACGCTGATCGACAGGGTCGTTAAGCTCAGAGTAAGCGTTGCACATTTCCCAGCCGTTGATGAAAAGCTCGAATCGCTCGACGTAGTCCGGATTGTCAGGCTTTTTCTTTGTAAGCGGCGAGATTTCAACCGGGTGGTCCATAATGAACGTCGGCTGAACCAGATGCTCCTCGACGTATTCCTCAAAGAAGAGGTTTAAAATATCGCCCTTCTTGTGATTTTGATTGTATTCTATGTTATGCTCGTCAGCAAGCGCTCTCGCTTGTTCGAGAGTTTCAACTGTTGTAAAGTCAACGCCCGAATACTTTTTAACTGCATCAACCATAGTCATTCTTTCAAACGGCTTGCCGAAGTCGATTTCGTGTTCGCCGTAGACAAATTTTGTCGTGCCAAGAACCTCGTTTGCAACGTGGCGGTAGAGGTCTTCGGTAAGCTCCATCATTCCGTGATAGTCGGTGTAGGCCTGATAAAGTTCCATCAGCGTAAACTCAGGGTTGTGCCTTGTGTCAACGCCCTCGTTTCTGAAAACTCTACCAATCTCGTATACTCGCTCCAGACCGCCGACAATAAGGCGCTTTAAGTAAAGCTCAAGAGAAATTCTGAGCTTTACGTCCTCGTCGAGAGCGTTGTAATGGGTTTCAAAAGGTCTTGCCGCTGCGCCGCCCGCGTTTGAAACGAGCATTGGCGTTTCAACCTCCATAAAGCCCTTTTCGTCAAGATAACGGCGTATAGAAGCTATAATCTGCGAACGCTTGATGAATGTCTGGCGAACGTCAGGGTTGCAGATAAGGTCTGTGTATCTCTGGCGGTAGCGCTGATCTCTGTCCTTTAAACCGTGCCACTTTTCAGGAAGCGGCAAAAGCGACTTTGAGAGCAGGGTAATTTCCTCTGCGTGAACCGAAATTTCGCCACGGCGAGTTCTGAAAACAAAGCCCCTGATTCCGACAATATCTCCTATATCCCACTTTTTAAACTCGGCGAACTGCTCCTCGCCAATGTCGTTCATTCTGACATAAACCTGCATTCTGTCCGAGCGGTCCTGAACGTCGATGAAGTTTGCTTTTCCCATATCCCGCCAGCTTATAATTCTTCCGGCGAAGGAAATTTTCTTCTCCTTTAGCTTGTCAAGCTCTTCCTTGAGCTTTTGCTCGTCGTCGCCGGAAAGCTCCTTTGCTTTGGCTTCGTCCTGCTCGTAGCGGCTTTTAAGCTCTGATGCGCTTGCGTCAACGTCGTACTTTGTAATCTTAAACGGATCCTTGCCGTTTGATTGAAGCTCGGTTAATTTGTCGATTCTTATCTGTCTTAAGCTTCCGACCTCTTCCTGAGAAAGCTCCTCATTTGTGTTTTCGATATTCTCTGTCATCCTTTTTTTGCTCCTAACTATTCCGAAATTTCAACAACCTCAAACTTTAAAACGCCGATAGGTGCCTGAACCTCAACCGTATCGCCAAGCTTTTTCTTTAATACTGCCTTGCCGATAGGAGATTCGTCTGAAATTCTTCCGTTGTCCGGATCTGATTCTGTTGAGCCGACAATTTCAAGCTCCTCAATTTCGTTGGTTTCGAGATCCAAAAGCTTGATTTTTGAGCCGATAGAAATTTCGTCTGCGTTTGCAGCCTCTACAATAATAGCGTTTGAAATCTGCATTTCAAGCTCGTTGATTCTTGCTTCAAGAAGCGCCTGAGCATTTTTAGCCTCGTCGTACTCTGCGTTTTCTGACAGATCGCCGTAGCTTCTGGCTTCTTTTAGCTGCTCAGCAACCTCGCTTCTTCTTACCGAAACGAGATAATTTAATTCTTCCTCAAGCTTTTTGTAGCCTTCCTTTGAAACATGAACATTTTGCGCCATTTTAATTTCTCCTTACATTATTATATTATAGATTTTCGGTTGAACGCTGCCGCTTTAAAGGGCGTGCGTATTTTTGCCATTTTCATTTGTGAATTTTTTTGTTTCCGCCAAACCCCTACCACGCAGGAAACAAAAACCCATCGCCTGAAAAATATTCAACGGTACTGTGATAGCAGACCGCAGCCGAAAAATATTCAACTTACATTATATAGTAAATTTGGCGAGATGTCAATATTTTGAGGGGGGTTGTTAATGGATGGTGTTGAAGATGAGCCTGCACCTATTGAGGATATTGCATTTTACAAAAATACGGGTGGGTATCTATATGCGGGAATAAATATTCATTCTCTCTTAGCTGACAACGGAGGAGAAATAGTTGACGAGTGATTGTGCTACAAAAGGATTGATAAACAGCCGCACAGCGTATTGCTATGCGGCTTAGTGGCGTAGATGTGTCTTTCGCCTATAAATAAATTTGTGCATTTTTTCAAATCATCATTGAAACATACTGCAAAAATAATGCAGGCAAAGGTTTAGCAGTCAATAATATTACGGTTCCGTGATATTCGTTTAATTAGTGATTTATTTCTTGTTTTTTTGGTCTTCTCCTAGATTCTCCAAGGCATATTCGCAGCATTGAACTACAAGCTGATTAAAGCTTATATCGTTCTTGTTAGCAAGATTTTCAAGCTTAGCTATTAGGTCTTCGGGCATTCTGATTGTCTTGTTAAAAGACTGTATTTTCTTTATTTCAAACATACTGTTTTCTGCTCGTTTTAGAGCATTCCTCCTGATTTAAAACATTTAAAAACAATGGCTACACCACAATTATAGCATTTATTCGTAGTTATTTATACACCGAGAAAAATATTGCAAATCAGCAGTATAATAATAGGAAAAATATACTTGCAAAAATGAATGCAATATGCTATAATATAGAAAATGTAGAAGGGAGGTGTTTTTTGTGGATCCGAATCAGCAAAGCTTTTTTAAAGGCACAGGTGGAAGGGTAGTAATTACAATAATATTTGCCGTAATAATCTGGGGACTAGTTTTATGTGGTGCTGCTGCTGAGATTCCTGAAATAACAGCTGTACTAGCAATAGTGTGTGCATTTTTCGGTTGGCGCGTTCTTAATGCTATACAACCGGCAATGTTTTTATGGATGTCTTGGGTAGGCTGGTTATTCTATTTTGCGATTAAGTTTGTCTTGGCGGTTGTAATAGGGCTTTTTGTTGCACCATTCTCTTTAGGAAAAACAATCTCTGATAAAATACGCGGTTAGAGTAATTAGGGAGTTATTGGAATCCCGTTGCCAGGGCGAAAGTGACGAAAGCATAGGAGTTTTCGTCGCTTTTGTTATAGAATTTATATTTTTACATTTTTCCAGTATTAGCTATTAACGATAAACAACTATGTAAAAATCAGGAGATGATACCCATGATTTTAATTTTTCCGCTAGGACCAATCATATTAGTGCTGCTATTTCTCTTTTTGGGAGGTATCGTATGGGTTGTTGAAAATATAGCGACAATCATAACGATTTTGGGCATAATACTTGCAATCATATTTATTTTTGTCATAGTAACGTCTGTGAAAGAAGAAGGAGTAGTAGGAGGAGCTTTATCAATTGTTGGAGCAATTATTGCAGTAATTTGTTCGTGTGAATTTTTCTCAGAGTTGCAAGCAACTGCTACTACCGCATCTTTGGAAGGAACATTTGACTTTCTACTCACGCTTATAGGGGGAGGTCTTCTTTGGATTGTTGCAACAACACTTAGTTGGTATGCTTCGCTATATTATTTGGAAGAGGGCAGTATATTAGCTTCTGCAGGTATATTGATAGGAGCAGGTGTGGTAACAGCTATATTCTTTTAACCCACACAAAAATATACACGCCTGGCTGTTAAATTAACTGATATGGAATATATGAGGTTAAAGAAGATGACGCATACACCACTATGTATTTGCATAGCCGTGTGTTCTTGTTGTTAGCAGATGATGTATCTCGTAATAACCGTGACCGTTTAAAACCCCCGCCCGCACCGCCCTTATCCAAAAGGTTTCAATAACCTCCGCCAACGGTGTCGGTTATTGAGGATTGAAATTTCCAGCGACCCAGTCGCTGGAAATAAAACGCTTGCCGCCCCTTTGCATTTTAATCTTTGTCGAATGGCGGGGATTACCATATTTAATATGGAGAGGAAAGA
>JAJQIH010000003.1 GCA_021199305.1 Ruminococcus sp. | reverse complement strand
AGCTTGCTATATATTTTTGGAGTTAGTGTAAACTATCATTGACAAGTGGACACGCTCCCCGATAGTTTTTATTTTTTAGCTCTTGAAATTTTCCCGCTCTTATGCTATACTATTTTTGAGTATTAAAAAAGTAAAAAATTCGGGAGGGAAATAAAAATGGCCAGAAAAGAAAAAAAGACATCACCCTTTAAGGTGTTTGGAATATTGTGCCTTATAATTTTGATTTTTGCGTCACTCTGGGTTATTGCAGTAAGGCTGGTATTTAAAAATCAAAACGTAACTCCGTCAATTTCGGATACAAGCCTTTATGTTGTAAGAACTACTGATATGGAGCCTGACATCGAGCAAAACACTTTGCTTTTTATAACAAATAAGGTACCGACCCAGGACGATTTGGGAAGTGTTATAGTAGTCGACGACGTTAAAACCTATGGCACAGTCGCTGTACGTCTCAGAAACATTATAACCGAGAATGATGCTGTAATGTACGAGGTTGGCTTTGATTCCAGCGAAAGTACGACTGTTGTAAATTCATCTCAGATTGTCGGCGTAGCGGAAACTATGGATCACTTTGTAGGCTGGGCGATAGTTCAGAGTGGAACAACTCAGGGAATGCTGCTTTTGATATTGACGCCGCTATTGCTTGTAATAATTTTCTTTGCGCTTAATTCCTGGTGGAAGCAAAGAAGAAACGCAAAGCAGTATCTTGGACACAAGGAAAAGGTCAGAGAGCTTGAGAAGCAGGTTGAAGCTATTGAAGCCGAAAAGACTGAGGTTGTTGAGCGTCTGACAAAGGAAAAGGAAAAGCTTCTCAAAGAGGTCGAAAAGGAAGAAACAAAGGAAAATCCTGAGCCGCTTACTCCTGTTGAGGAAATAGTTGAAATCAAGGAGGAGCTAAAGCAGTCGGCGAGCAATACAGCTATCGAGGAGCTGCTTCGCCTTTGCGAGGAGGAAAACGAAAAGCTCAAGGCGCAGTTTATGGTTTCAGATGACGATGTTGATACGCCTGCACCAGAGGTTACAGCTCCGGAGGAGCCTGTTGAGCCTGTAACGGACGACGATGTTGCGGAAGCTGTAAAGCATATCGCAGAAACAGACCCTGAAGAATAATTAAAAAAGCACAAGCCTTCGGCAGAATTTGTCGAAGGCTTTATTTTTATGAAGCAAGCTTTAACGTGTTGGTTTGAGCTGACATGATTTGTTCAAGCTCGTTGTACATAGTTTCGGCGAAAATGCCGTATCCCATATCGCTTGATTCAAGCATTACGTGAGTTACCGCACCCACGAGTCTGCCGTTCTGAATTATCGGACTGCCGCTCATTCCCTGTAAAATTCCGCCAGTCTTTTTAAGAAGAGAGGGGTCTGTAATTCGTATTACAAGATTTTTTGTGCCGTCTGTGGTTATTTGTTCTATTTTACAGGAATAATACTTTGGAGTAGTGCCGTCGATGGTTGTAAGAATCTGAGCGTCGCCCTTTTCAACCTCCTGCTTGAAGGCTATTGGAATGGTTTCGCTCTGGCTTATGTCGGACGACAGCGAGCCGTATATTCCGCAGTCGCAGTTTGATAAAATTTCGCCGTTTGTTTTGCCGCTGATAAATTGCCCTTCAAGAGCGCCTGGAGTTGAGTCGGTCGCCTTTTTGTAGCCTGTGATTTTCGTCTGGCAAATGCTTCCCGAAGAGATGTCGAACAGCTCGTTTGTGTCGGCGTCGCAAATCGGGTGCCCCAGTCCTGCGAAGCCTTTGCTTTCGGGGCAATAAAAGGTAAGCGTGCCGATTCCAGCGGACGAATCCCTGACCCAAAGACCTGCTTTATTACAGCCGTCCTGTTTTGATAATGCAGGCTTCAGGATTACAGTTTTTTCCTTATTTTCGTGGATAAGCTGAACGGAAATTTCACTTGAAGCGGCATTTTTTACAGCGCTTTCAATATCCTCGTTTGAGGTTATTTCTTTTCCGTCGACCGATAAAATAACGTCGCCGACGCAAATTCCTGCTTCCTTTGCAGGACTTACCCCGTCAACCTCGCCGAGCTTTATAACCAAAACTCCTTTAGACAAAAGCTTTATTCCGACTGGAGTGCCCGACGCTACAACGCACGGCCTTTCAGTTTTTATAAGCTCCGTTTCGCCAATGGGAAAAATATTGCAAAGCTTTACGGTGGCGGTCCTGTTTGACGAGGTTGAAGCGGCAGCACAGCCTGAGTCTGACAGCGACAAAAAAGGAGACAAATTAAGGTCGCCTGACGATTCGTAATATAGCTTTTTTGGCAATGAGCTTGAATAAAAGCTGGCGAGAGAAAGCATAATAATTACAAAAATCATCAGCGTTAATAAAACAGCTTTAATGGCTCTTTTCATTCTTTTCTCCTTTCCTTTTGGATTTTTTGACGCGTCCTTAGTATAATCTCTCTTGCGTGACGGATTAAACGAAGCAATTTTTTCAATGGGTTTTACTTTGCCAGAACTCTGTTTCAGAGTTTGGCTGGGAAATTTTTTCCAACAGACTGCCAGCTGAAATTTTCCCTTTGACGGACGCATATTGCCCTTGAAAAAAGCGTGGATATATGGTAAAATGTTAAAATCAAGAGGTGAATGAAAAATGTCAAAAGGCAACAGACTAAGCAAACAGCACGAAGCTGAAAGGGAAAAGACAAAAGAAGCAAAAAACTCAGCTGAAGCTAAAAAGTTTATGAAAAGGGAATCCTTTATATACTTGTTTCTTAAGCTTTTAATGCTGGCGTCGTTTTTGTATTCCGGACTTTTCTACGGCGGCATTACTGTAGTCGGCGTATATATCGGCGCTATGTCCGTTACCGAAGAGGGAGCGCTTACTATGGCGAGCGCAAATATGATGCTCGTGGGCATTCTCTTTATGGTTTTGGGACTTGTTCTGGCATTTTTCAAAAAATACATATTGAGCTTTATACCGATATTGGTGGGTACCTGTCTGTATATATATGTTGCCTACAATCGGGTTATTAAATTTGCGGCGGACAGAGTTACCGAAAGCGGAGAAATTGACCTCGACAACAAGTATAAAATCTGGTACTATCCGATTGGTATACTTGTACTTATTTCATTTGTGCTTGTGGTAATTACAGTTATTAAATTTATAAACAGAAACAGAATCACCAAGAAAGAAAGAGATAATGCGCCAGTCAAGAGCATTGTCGACTAATTGTCCGCGCATTGCGGACTTTTTGCTAGTTGTCAGAGATTAAGAGCTGAAAGGAGAGCGAAAATTGATTTTTGCAGACTTGTTTTTTCTATACATATTCCTTCCAATCTGTCTGATCTTTTACTTTGTTTGTAAAAAAACGGTATGGAGAAATCTTGTGCTGATAGTGTTCTCGCTCATATTCTACGCATGGGGAGAGCCAATCTGCGTTTGTCTTCTGGTTTTCAGCGCATTGGTAGATTACATAAACGGCAGAATGATTGACAGATACAGAGGTAAGCTTGGCGCAAAGCTTGCGCTTGCGTCGTCGCTTATAATAAATCTCGGACTGTTGTTTGTCTTTAAGTATTCAGGCTTCTTTGTAGAGAACATAAATTACTTTACAGGACTTTCAATTCCTGTTCCTTCAATCGAGCTGCCAATCGGTATAAGCTTTTATACCTTCCAGACAATCTCCTACACGATAGATTGCTACTGGGGAAAGGTAAAAACCCAGAAGAGCTTTCTGAACTTCCTGATGTATGTTTCTTTGTTCCCTCAGCTTGTTGCAGGACCAATCGTCCGATACGCAACTGTTGAGCAGGAGATAAATTGCAGACACACAACCGCTCTTGATATTTCAGAGGGAATTTCGAGAATTTGTATAGGACTTGGCAAAAAGGTTCTGATAGCTGACAATTTAAGTCTTTTGGTTACCGGACTTTTCGGCGACTCGTCAAGCGGCTATGCGGCACTGAGCGGACTTTCCGCCGCTGGAACGTGGTACGGAGCGATAGCTGTCGGACTCTGGTACTATTTTGATTTTTCAGGCTACAGCGATATAGCAATAGGCTTAGGAAGAATTTTCGGCTTCCACTTTAACGAAAACTTCAACCACCCGTTTATGTGCAGAAATATAACGGAGTTCTGGCAGCGTTGGCACATTTCTCTCGGAAGCTTTTTCAGAGATTATCTTTTCTACCTGCCGATATTCGGAAAAAGGCGGCAGTATCTTAACCTGTTTTTAGTATGGTTCTGTACAGGGCTCTGGCACGGAGCGAGCTGGAACTTTATAATCTGGGGACTTTACTGGGGCGTATTCATTCTGATTGAAACAAAGATTGGAAAGAAGCGGCTGAAGAAAATCCCTGCTGTGATAACGCACATTTACAGCAAGCTTGTAATAACTATCGGATTTGGAATATTCTATTTTGAATCGTTTGACAAGCTGGGACTGTTCTTTAAAAATCTCGTTTGTGCGGGCGGCAACAAGCTTATCGACTCGAAGAGCGAAACGCTTATGCTTCAGTACATATTCTTAATGGTGGCGGCAATAATATTGAGCTTCCCTGTTATTGACTCTATAAAGAAGCTGGCGTCAAAATTCAAGGCTTCATATTACATTGTCAACGGCGCAGGAGTAATATGCAACGGAGCAATTTTGGTTATGTCGAGCATAATGCTTGTAACGAGTACGGTACATCCGTTTTTGTATTTCAGATTTTAAAGGGAATAAGAAATGAGCGACAATAAAAAACAACAAAAGAATATAGAGGTTACCTCCGTTGACGGAATAATACATGAAAAGAAAAGCGTTGATTTAAAGTCGGTAAACTCAGCACTTAAAAGCTCAGATGATGTAAAGCTCAAAAGTAAGGCAAAAAAGCCTGATAAGAGCGCTGATGTAAAGGTCGGGGGCAAGGCTAAAAAGAGCAGGAAAGCTAAACAGCCTGAGCTTAAATTCAACGGACACGAAAGAGCGTTTTCTCTTTTCAATATTATTTTCATAGCGGCGATATTTGTATCAATTATTGTGTATCTTCTGGTGCTTGAGCGGCCGAGCGGTTTTATGGAAAGTGAAAACAGAAACTACGCTGAGCTTCCGTCATTTTCGCTGGAGCTTTACTTCAGCGGAGAGTATACCGAGGACGTAGACACCTACTTTACCGACACCACCCCTAACAGGGAGGAGCTTAAGGAAATTGCAAACCGCTTTTCCTCGCTTTTTGGCTTCAGCCTGAACAATACGACCATTCAAAGCTCAGGTTCAAGCTCGGTAACGCACGAAACATTTGACGACAGTAAAGAGATTACAAGCGCTACTGCCGTAACCTTCACAACGGCAAACAAGGAGGAAACCACTACCGTAGAGGTTGCCGAAACGACAGCCGCTTCAGACGAATAAGTTAGTTTTTCAAGGTGGGAGATACAAATGACAGAGCTTGAATACCCGTTTGACAGCGGCCTGATATTAAAGAAAAGAAAAAGACTCAAAAGGGAGCTTCTGGCAACAGGCGACAATAGAATAAAAAAGAAAATCGCTGTATTAGGCGGCTCAACGACCAGCGATATAACGTCAATTTTAGAGCTTTTCCTGCTCAATGTCGGAATTGAGCCTGAGTTTTACGAATGCGAATACGCACAGTTCTGGCAGGACGTTATGTTTGAAAACGAAAAGCTGTACGAGTTTTCGCCCGACATCGTGTATATTCACACATCCATTCGTAACTTTACCGAAAGGGTAAGCGTAAAAATGAGCGAGAGCGAGGTATCGCTTCTGCTCGAAAGCGAGTACAAGAGATTTGAGGAAATGTGGGAAAAGCTGAAGGCTGACTTTGGCGCAGTAATTATACAAAATAACTTTGAGCAGCCGTACTACAGGCTTTTAGGAAATAAGGACGCAAGCGACATTCACGGTCTTACAAATTTTGTAACAAGGCTGAACCTGAAGTTTTACGAATACGCCGAGTGCAACCAGAGCTTTTTTATAAACGATATAAATTACCTTTCCGCAGACTTCGGACTTTCCAAATGGAGCGAGCCGAAGTGGTGGTATATGTATAAATACAGCCTTTGTCTTGACGCTGTTCCAACTCTTTGCTACAATATAGCAAACATCATAAAGTCGTTTCTTGGCAGAAACAAAAAAGCGTTGGCGCTCGATCTTGACAACACTCTCTGGGGAGGAGTTGTCGGCGACGACGGAGTTGACAAAATTGTCATCGGACAGGAAACCGCCGAAGCGGAAGCCTATTACGAGTTCCAGGAATACATAAAGGCGCAAAAGGATATAGGAGTTTTGCTGACGGCAGCTTCCAAAAACGACGAGGAAAATGCGCTCGCAGGACTTAACCATTCGGATGCCGCCCTTTCAGCAGACGACTTTATCAGCATTAAGGCAAACTGGGAGCCAAAGGACGTAAACATCAGGAATACTGCCGACGAGCTTGGACTTTTACCCGAAAGCTTTGTTTTCGTCGACGATAACCCAGCCGAGCGAATGATAGTTTCCTCGCAGCTTGGCGTTCAGGCACCGCCGATAGAGAGCGTTGACAGCTATATAAAAACGCTTGATCGAAGCGGATTTTTCGAGGTAACGAGCCTTTCAGATGACGATCTGAAGCGAAGCGAAATGTACGAAGCGAACGCTAAGAGAAACATTCAAAGAGCAAAATTTCAAAGCTATAACGACTATCTTTCGAGCCTTGAAATGACGGCGGAAATAGCCGATTTCAAGCCGATTGATTTACAGCGCATAACTCAGCTTACAAACAAGAGCAATCAATTTAACCTGACGACAAAGCGTTTTACGCAGCCTGAAATTGAAGCTGTTTTTGAAAGTAACGACTATATACGTCTTTGCGGAAGGCTAAGGGATAAGTTTGGCGACAACGGAATAGTGTCTGTTGTTATCGGAAAAATAAATAACGGAGCGCTTGATATAATTCTTTGGCTTATGAGCTGTAGAGTTTTAAAGCGGGATATGGAATACGCTATGCTTGACACACTCGTAAAAAAGGCGTATGATATGGGAATAAAGAAAATAATCGGGTATTATTATCCGACGGTGAAGAATAAAATGGTAGCGACGCTCTATAAGGATTTCGGCTTTGATAAGATTTCAGGCGATGATAGCGGAAATACTGTGTGGTCGCTTGAAGTAAGCTCTTACCAGCCGAAGAACAAGGTAATTGATGTGAAGGAGAAATAGACTATGGACAGACAGGATATAATAGATCGCTTGAACGAGGTTTTCAGGGACGTTTTCGACGACGATGAAATTGAAGTCGATGAGGAAACTACAGCTGACGATATTGAGGACTGGGATAGCATAGAGCACATAAACCTTATATCGGCGGTTGAAAGCGAGTTTGGCGTTCGCTTTAAAATGGGCGAGGTTTCAGGAATGAACGACGTCGGAGAAATGATAAGCATTATAGAGGAAAGAACAGAAAAATAGCATTTAAAAGCAAGAGGATTGTTATGGCGAAGATGAAGTTGAAGCTTCCACAAAAGGACTTTAAATATTATGTACAGTCGGCGTTTTCAAGAAAAATCACCGTCGTTATTTTGCTCGTCCTTCAGCTTTTTTTGTTTGTACTTTTGTATTTCCGTACCGTTTCCGGCTTTGCTGCAATGTACGCTATTCAGACCGTTTTAGCGGGTGTTATAGCGGTGCTTATTGTAAATTCAAACGACCACCCGTCATATAAGATAGCGTGGCTTGTTCCGATGGTTGTACTGCCAGGCTTTATGTCGCTGGCGTATATTTACCTTCACGCACAGATAAATCGAGTTCGGTTTGCAAAGCGCATTGATATTGTAAACAAGCAGACAAAGCGTTATACGCCGCAGGAGAAAAGCGTAATGGATGAGCTTCGTGAGGAGGACCACTATAGCGCAAGTCTTTCGAGCTATATAAACGACTATGCAGGCTATCCTGTTTACAAAAATACAGACGTTGAGTATTTTAAAATTGGCGAGGAGCTTTATGCCCGGCTTATAGAAGAGCTTAAAGCGGCGCAGCACTATATCCTGATGGAATTTTTTATAATCGACGAGGGCGAAGTATGGAGTACAATTTTGCAAATACTGCTTGAAAAGGCAAACGCTGGAGTTGAGGTTCGCCTGATGTACGACGGAATGGGAAGCGCTTCAATTCTGCCGTGGGGACACGATAAATTCTTAAACGACAACGGTATAAAATGCAAGGTGTTTAACAAGTTCAGACCCTTCTTAGCTTCCGAGCAAAATAACCGTGACCACAGAAAAATTGTAGTAATTGACGGAACTACAGCCTTTACAGGCGGCATAAATTTAGCCGACGAGTATATAAACAAGAAGGTGCGTTTCGGACATTGGAAGGACTCCGGAGTAATGCTCAAGGGCGATGCTGTCTGGAACTTTGCTATAATGTTTTTCCAGATGTGGGAGCTTGATGAGAAGGACTTCGAGGACTATAACCGTTACCGACCACACAAGGTTTATCTCGCAAGTGAAAATAGCGGCTTTGTTCAGCCTTACGGCGACTGCCCGAACGACTCTGAAACTGTTGGAAAAACGGTTTATCTTGATATAATTTCAAAGGCAAGGGATTACGTTTATATTACCGCTCCGTATTTTGTAATTGATAACGAGCTTGTAACTGCTTTGGCGTTTGCCGCAAAAAGCGGAGTTGACGTAAAAATAATAGTGCCTGGAATTTACGACAAGTGGTATGTTCACCAGATGTCTATGTGCTACTACAGAGAGCTTTTACCCTGCGGAGTCAAGTTTTACAGCTATACGCCAGGTTTTGTTCACGCTAAAAACTTTGTATCGGACGACAAAAAAGCGGTCGTCGGAACGATAAACACAGACTTTCGGAGCCTTTATCTGCATTTTGAGGACGCAGTTTTTATGTACGATTCGCCAGCAGTAAGTGATGTAAAAGCGGACTTTTTAACAACACTTAAAAGCTGCAAGGAGCTTACCTTAAAGGACGTAAACAAGAACATCTTCTCACGTCTTTTAGGCTCGATAATAAAGGTCTTCGGATCGCTGCTTTAAAATTTTCAGTCACCTTTTTAAAAGCGTCAGAGCTTTAAAGAGGTGACTTTTTTGCGCCCTAGAGGAGAAGTGTACGGCAAAAACTTTTTTATCACTCAAATAAAGTAAGCTTTTCGGTTGCATTTGACAGTCGTTTGTGATAAAATGTATTATATGAAAGTATGCATTGAGAGGGTGTTTTTATGGCAAAAACAAGGGTAGCTGTTTTATTTGGAGGACAGTCAAACGAGCATGAAATTTCGCTTATTTCGGCTTCAAATATCATAAGAAATATACCAAAGGATAAATATGAGGTAATTACCATCGGAATTACCAAAAAGGGCAGATGGCTTTTGTATCAGGGCGAGGTTGATTCTATTGAAAACGGACTATGGGAGACAAATCCCGATAACGTATCCTGCGTTTTAAGTCCCGACCCGATACACAAGGGATTTTTAGCTCTTATGGACGGCGGCGAGGTTTCGCACATCAGAGTTGACGTTGTATTCCCGGCTCTTCACGGGAAAAACGGCGAGGACGGAACCGTTCAGGGACTTTTAGAGTTAGCGCAGATTCCGTTTGTCGGCTGTGATTTGATCTCGTCGGCAAATTGTATGGATAAGGGTATGACGCATATAATTTTACAGGCAGCAGGCATTAAAACCGCCAAGTGGGTAACAATGATAGAGTCTGAGCTTGATGAGATTGAAGCGTTTGCTGATAAAATGGAGGAAAGCCTTACCTATCCGATGTTTGTAAAGCCTGCTAACTGCGGCTCGTCGGTAGGAATTTCAAAGGTATCTGACAGGAGAAAGCTTATAACGGGAATCAAGACGGCTTTCGCTCACGACAAAAAGGTTGTCGTTGAGGAGGGCCTGACAGGCGTTGAATGCGAGTGCGCCGTTATGGGAAATGCGGAGCCTGTAGCTTCTACTGTCGGTGAAATTGCGGCGGCAAACGAGTTTTACGATTACGAGGCAAAATACCAGAACGAGGAAAGCAAAACCTTCATTCCAGCCAGAACTATTCCAGCTGAGAAAATTGAAAAAATAAGAGAAATTGCAATCAGAGCGTATAAAGCTCTCGGCTGTTCGGGACTTGCAAGAGTTGACTTTTTCTATCTTGAAAACGGAGAGATATACTTAAACGAGATAAACACAATGCCTGGGCACACAAAGATAAGTATGTACCCACAGCTTATGGAGTATATGGGAATTTCTCAGAGCGAGCAGGCTGACAGGCTTATAACCCTTGCACTCGAAAGATGATACATATAGGAGATAGAACATGAAAGACAGCGCAATAGGCGTTTTTGATTCGGGAGTTGGCGGACTTACAAGCGTCGGCGAGCTCAGACGGATTTTACCACACGAAAATATAATATTTCTCGGCGATACAGCAAGGCTTCCTTATGGAACCAAATCGCCTGATACAGTGCATCGCTATGCACTTGAGGACGCAAGGTTTTTGCAGGAGCGGGATGTAAAGATGATTATTGTCGCTTGCGGAACCGTTTCGTCGGTAATGATGACAAAGCCTGTTTTTGACGGAAGCCTGCCGTACACAGGCGTGGTTTATCCAGCCGTTGCAGCGGCAGTCAAGAAAACAAAGTGTAAGCGAATTGGCGTTATCGGCACAAGCGCTACCATAAAGTCGGGTGCTTACGAACAGGCAATAAAGGATATCGATGATAGCATTACCGTTGTAACCAAAGCCTGCCCGATGTTTGTGCCGCTTGTTGAAAACGGCTATACCGATTACGGAAATAAGATAACTGCCTCTATAGTTGAGGACTATTTAAGCGTTATGAAGCAGGAGCGTGTCGACGCACTTATTATGGGCTGTACCCATTACCCTCATCTGAGCGAGTTTTTCAGGGATTATTTAGGTGACAAGGTTGAGCTTATTTCTTCGGGCGGCGAGGCTGCAAAATTTGCAAGGCGAGTGCTTGAAGCCAAAGACCTGTTGTCCGACAGAACGGAAGAGGGCAAAACGGAGCTTTATTGCACCGACAGCGTTGAGCTATTTTCGGAGAATGTTGAAACCTTTTTGGGAGAAAGTAAAAATCTCAGCATTTCCAAATGCGTGCTGAAATAAAAACTAAATCAGGATGATTTTAAGAGGAATTGAAATGGAAGAAAAGAATGTTTTGATAACCTTTAAGACCAGACAGGACGACGGCGTCAATCAGGAGGAAATAGAGGTTATTACTGGCGGAAGCTTTTTGAAAACCGACGACGGATATGTAATAAAATACGAGGAAACTGAAGCGACAGGCTTTGACGGGTGTCTTACGACGCTTACCGTTACGGGCGAGGAAAAGGTCGTTTTGGACCGGACGGGCGCTGTGCAAAGCCGACTTGTGATTGACAGGAATAAAAAGCACTACTGTAATTACGGAACCCCTTACGGCTCGATTCAGATGGGAGTTCAGACGGGAGAAATCCGTTCGACCCTGAACGACAGCGGCGGCGATTTGTTTTTCAAGTATGTGATAGATGTCGAAGCGAGTCTGCTTGGAAATTATGAGGTTTCGATAAACGTAAAGGAAAGTTGAGGAAGGTAAAAGACAATGAATATGATAGAGGAAGCAAAAAATCAGGTAAGGGAAATTATTTCAGTGGCGGTAAATTCGCTTTTTGACGAGGGCAAGCTTCAGAGAGTTGAGCTGCCAAAGGTCAATGTTGAAATTCCAGCTGACAGCAAAAACGGAGATATGTCGTCAAATTTTGCGCTTGCAGGAGCGAGAATTTTCAGAAAATCGCCGAGAGATATAGCCACTCTTATTAAAGAAGCCGCAAGCCTTGAGGGCAGCTATTTTGAAAGAATGGAAATAGCGGGTGCTGGATTTATTAACTTTTACTATTCGGCTACGTGGTTTGCAAAAACTGTAAGCGATATAATTTCACAGGGTGAAAGCTACGGTTCGGCTGAGAGTAACGGCAAAAGAGTTCTTATCGAATACGTTTCCGCTAACCCGACAGGCCCTATGCATATCGGTAACGCAAGAGGCGGAGCTATAGGCGACTGCTTAGCGTCGGTTATGGAAAAGGCAGGCTGGGAAGTAGACAGAGAGTTTTATGTAAACGACGCTGGAAATCAGATTGAAAAGTTCAAGACAAGCTTAGAGTGCAGGTATCTTTCCCTTTACAAGGAAGGAATAGAAATGCCTGAGGACTCATACCACGGCGAGGATATTATCGAGCACGCAAAAAATTATGCTGACATTTACGGCGATAAGCTTCTGAACGTAAGCTCAGAGGAAAGGCGACAGGAGCTTTGCGACTTTGCGCTTCCAAAGAACATAGAAGGACTCGAGCGGGATTTAAAGAAGTACAGAATAGTATATGATAAGTGGTTTAAGGAAAGCGAGCTTCATAAAAGCGGAGCTGTTGACGAGATTTTAGAGAAGCTTAAAGATAGCGGATACACCTACACCCAGGGCGGCGCACTCTGGTTTAAATCAAGTGAGCTGGGAGATGAAAAGGACAGAGTTCTGGTAAGGGAAAACGGAATACCTACCTACTTCGTTCCTGATATTGCCTACCATTACAACAAGCTTGTCACAAGAGGCTACGACAAGGCGATAGATATACTCGGAGCTGACCATCACGGATATATTCCGAGAATGAAAGCTGCTATGACAGCACTGGGCGTTGACGCTGATAAGCTTGATATGGTAATAATGCAAATGGTAAATCTTGTAAAGGACGGCGAGAGGTATAAGCTTTCAAAACGCTCGGGAAAAGCAATTACGCTTTCAACCCTTCTCGACGAAATTCCAATAGACGCTGCAAGATTTTTCTTTAATCTCCGTGAGCCTGATTCACACTTTGATTTTGACATTGATCTTGCAATAAGCGAAACAAGTCAGAATCCTGTTTATTACGTTCAATACGCTCACGCTCGGATTTGTTCGATTCTTAAAGGCTTAAAGGAAGAGGGCATACAGATTACCGAGGGGGTTGGACTGAATCTTTTGACAACTCCTGAGGAAACGGAGCTGATAAAGCATTTGGCCGAGCTTCCGGATTGTATTTTAGAATCTGCCAAGGATTACGACCCTTCAAAGGTTACAAGATATGCGGTTGAAACGGCTACCCTTTACCACAAATTCTATTCATCCTGCAGGGTAAAGTGCGATGATGAGAGCCTGATGCAGGGAAGGATTTCACTTTGCCTTGCGGTAAAGCAGGTAATCAAAAATGTTTTGGATATGCTTAAGATAACCTGTCCTGAGCATATGTAGAAATAAGGGGAGAAATATGAATAAGCTCTACGAAAAATACTTTCGTGACAAGAGAAATTGCGACATATTGTACATTATAGGCTTTGTCGGAATACTTCTGCTTTTTATTTACAAAGCGCCGCTTGAAATTCAAGGGCAGGACGAAGCGTTTTATCTGACAATTCCAAAGAGGCTCTCAGACGGCGACATTTTCATTTTTGACGAATGGCACGGCTCTCAGCTTTCGGCTCTTATTCTGTACCCTATAATGGCGCTTCACAATTTGTTCTTTTCAAACGAAGGAATAGTGCTGCATTTTCGTTACATCTACATATTTTTCCAGGCTTTTTGTGCAGCGGTAATTTATATCCGTTTAAGAAGCTACAAGCTGTTTGGAGCTATCGCTTCGTTGCTGTTCTTTCTGTTTACGCCGTATGATATTTTAGCTCTCAGCTACAACACTATGGGCATTATGCTGATGACGCTGAGCGGAGTTATTGCGGCGACAGCAAAAAGCAAAAAGGCGTACTTTGTAAGCGGACTTTTATTTGCGGGCGCAGTTTTGTGCTGTCCTTATCTTCTGGCGGCATATATCATTTTCACATTAGCGACAATTATTGTAGCAGTTGTCAAAAAGGATAAAAAAATAGTGCTGAGCTGGCTGTTCTTTACGCTCGGAAGCGCATTGCTCGCAATAGTTTTAGCGGTGTTTGTTTTATCACGTGCAAGCTTCAGTGACGTAATGGCTGCACTTCCTAATATCTTTGACGACCCTGAACACGTTTCAAAATCTCTGTTCTCAGGAATCAGAGGTTATTTCAAAGCAATCCGCACAGCTTTCCAGTGGGGAGTTTTATACATTGTCGTCTACCTGATTGACATTGTGCTTATTATTATCGACAAGCGCAGATACGAGCATAGAATAGCGTACTTAACCGTTTCTGTTGTAATTGCAATTTGTATGCTGGCGGAGTTTGCGTTTTACCTTGATACAAAAACCTACAACTATATAATGTTCCCGCTGATGCCTGTAGGACTTGTAGCATTTCTGGTTACAAAAAATAAAAACTGGCGGGTTTTCACACACCTTCTGGTTGGCGGATTTTTGTATACTGTGTGCGTTTATTTCTCATCAAATCAGGCCTTTTATATTATCTCGGCAATGTCTGTCGTTGCGGACGTCGGAGCAGTAATTTTAATTCACGACGCTTTGCTTGAAGAAAAATACAGAAAGGTGCCGAGCGGAGAGAAGACGAACTTCACAGTTGGCTATGTTATCGTTTTAGCGGTTTTGCTGATTCAATTTCCGCTTATGACATATACCAAGGCTACCCACAAGTTCTGGTCGCACGTTGAAAACTCTCAGCTGACGGTTGAGATAAGCGAGGGCGTTTACAAGGGAATAAAAGTAACGCCAACCACAAAGACCGAATATATAACTGCGCTTTCTGCACTTAAAACAATCGACGCCGACGAGGGCGACAGAATTTTATATGCAAGCGATACCGTCTGGTATTATCTTCAGACGGACGAGCTTAAAATCGGAGCATATTCTGCATGGCTTTCGGGCGAAAATATTACGACAATCAACAGGCTCGACAAGTATTACACCTTAAACCCTGAGAATATCCCTGATATTATATACGTTGACCTGACAAACGACTGGCCACAGGCAGCGTTCAGCGAATTTCTTTCAAAGTACGGCTTTACGCTTGTGTCTGCAGGCGGCGCAAATATTTATTCACGAGGTTAGTAAATGCTTTGTATAGATGAGTTTTTAAGTCTGAAGTCGTCGTGGGAAAGGCTTTTAAAAACCGACAAGCCGATATACGTTTACGGAATGGGCGACGGCTGTATAAAGCTTATGAAGCAGTTTGAGCGCTTCGGCATAAAAATAGCAGGAATTTTTGCAAGCGACGAGTTTGTCAGAGGTCATAGCTTTTCAGGCTTTAAGGTTAAGAAGCTCAGCGAGGTCGAAGCGGAAAATGACGACTTTGTTATAGCTTTGGCCTTTGCGGCGGGCTATAAGGAGCTGATCGAAAAGATTGACAGTATTGCCGCAAGGCACGAGCTTATTGTACCCGATACGGCAGTTTACGGCGGCGAGCCGTTTTTAAAGGAAACGCTTGAGAGCTGTTTTGACAAGGCGAGCGTCGTTTACGAGCATCTGAGTGATGAAAAATCGAGGAGCGTTTTTAAAAGCGTCCTGAAATACAAGATAACAGGCGACATCGGCTTTTTGAAGGCCTGTGAAACAACGCCTGACGAAGCGTATCTGAATATTTTAAAGCCGAGTGGCGATGAGGTGTATGTTGACCTCGGAGCCTATACGGGAGATACTGTAAAGGAGTATCTGACCTTTGCAAAGAGCTATAAAAGGATATACGCTGTTGAACCTAACGGCAGAAATTTCAGAAAGCTAAGCGAGTATCTCTGTACGCTTGAAAGAGCGGAGGCTGTAAACGCCGCAGTGTCAGATAAAAGCGGCAAGGTGTATTTTGCCAAGGGCGGCGGAAGACAGGCGAGAATGGACGACAAAAAAGGTGTTCTGACCGACGCTTTAAGCGTTGACAGCTTGCTTATGGGTGAACCTGCCGACTTTATAAAGTACGACGTCGAGGGCGAGGAAATGAAAGCTTTGAAGGGAAGCGAGCAAACGATAAAAAATTACTCGCCAAAGCTTTGCGTTGCGCTTTATCACCAGCTTTACGATATGTTCGACATACCTCTTGAGGTCTTGCGATTAAATCCTGGTTATAAGCTCTACATTCGCCATTATCCATATTATCCTGCTTGGGAAACTAATTTATTTGCTGAAATTTAAGCGTCTGAGGTAAGCGTTAAGCTTCCCTCGACGCTTTTTGAGTGTTTTGCTAACTTGTCATTGTTTTTTCACGCTCTTTGTGGTAAAATGAAAGAAATGGATTTTTAAAATAAAGGGGAAGTGAGAAGATGCCTTTAAACCTTGGCGACAGTATAACCTACCTCAAGGGCGTGGGTCCTGTTCGGGCGGAAAATTATAAAAAGCTCGGAGTTCTGACTGTCAAAGACCTTTTGTATCACTTTCCCCGTAGCTATATAGATTTGTCAACACCCTTGCCAATCAAGGACGCACCAATCGGAGAAACCTGCGCTATTGCAGGTAGAATTGTAAGCAAGCTTCCTCCTGCGAGAATAAGAAAAGGACTTATCATCTTCAAGGCTACTTTTACCGACGACGAGGAGGATTTAACCGTTATAATTTACAACAGCGAGTATCTGTTCAATTCTCTAGTTTTGGGCGAGCCGATTATTCTGTACGGAAAAGTAACGGGAAATATGGTGAGAAAGGAAATGAGCTCGCCTACCGTTTTTAAAATAAGCGCCGGCGCTAATTTGCAGCCTGTTTATCCGCTGACCGAGGGGATAACGCTGAAGCTTATCAGGGAGAATATAAAAAGCGCTCTTGAGCTTTTAAACGGAAGGATTTACGAGCCGGTTCCCAGCGATATTTTAAAAAGGCACAAGCTTTGCTCGCTCTCGTTTGCGCTTTACAATATTCATTTTCCGAAGGACGATTACAGCTATCAGACCGCAAAGCGGCGACTTGTCTTTGACGAGCTTTTAACTCTCGGACTGGGAATGTTTATGCTAAAGGGCAGAAACAAGGAGCAAACGCCGAACAAGCTGAGTGACAAAAGCATTGACGAGTTTTATAAAAGCCTTCCATTTGAGCCGACAGACTGTCAGATACGAGCGATTGACGAATGTATAGATGATATGAAAAAGTCCTGCCCGATGAACAGACTTTTGCAGGGAGATGTCGGAAGCGGTAAAACGGCGGTTGCGGCGGCGGTAAGCTATTTTGTTTTCAAAAACAATAAGCAGACGGCACTTATGGCGCCGACTGAAATTTTAGCTTCTCAGCATTACGAAACCTTTAAAGCGTTTTTGGAGCCGCTTGGTGTGAGGGTCGGACTTTTGGTGGGCGCATTGACTCAAAAGCAAAAGGAAAAAATTCACGAGCAAACAGAAAACGGCGAGATAGATGTTATTATCGGCACACAGGCGCTTTACCAGCAAAGCGTGAGCTTTAAGGACTTAGCTCTTGTAATTACCGATGAGCAGCACCGTTTTGGAGTTGAGCAGCGGGCGTCCCTTTCGAAAAAGGGAACAGAGCCTCACGTTCTGGTAATGTCGGCAACGCCAATTCCAAGAACCTTAGCCCTTATGATTTACGGAGATCTGGATATTTCCGTACTTGACAAGCTGCCGTCGGGCAGAAAAAAGGTTGAAACCTATGCCGTTACAGGAAAGCTCAGAAGCAGAGCATACAGCTTTATCAAAAAGGAGCTTGACAAAGGTCATCAGGCGTACATAGTTTGCCCGATGATTGAAGAAAACGATTCGGGACTCAAAAGTGTAAAGGCATATGCCAGAAAGCTTCAGAACGAGGATTTTTCAGGCTATACTGTCGGACTGTTACATGGAAAAATGAAGGCGGACGAAAAGGAAAAAATTATGACGAGCTTCAAGCGCGGAGAAATTGACGTTTTAGCTTCAACTACAGTAGTAGAGGTAGGAGTTGACGTGGCGAACGCAACGATTATTTTAATCGAGAATGCAGAACGCTTCGGACTTTCACAGCTTCACCAGCTAAGAGGAAGAGTAGGACGTGGCAGCGAGCAGTCGCATTGCATTTTAGTTACCGACAACCCGACGGAGGACTGCAGAAAGCGGCTTAAAATAATGTCGGAAACGTCAGACGGCTTTGAGCTTGCGAGAGAGGATCTTAAAATGCGTGGGCCGGGCGACTTTTTCGGCTCGAAGCAGCACGGACTTCCAAAGCTTAAAATAGCGGATATGTCGGAGGATATAGAGGTTTTAAAGGAGGCTCAGGACGAAGCAAAGCGGATTTTTGAAGCGGATCCGCACCTGAAGCAGTCAGGGAATAAGGGATTAAGGGGACTTATTACCGAGCTTTTTGAAAGATACAACTGATTTTTTGTAAAGGAGAGATGAAAAATGGACGAGAAAATTTTAAGTCTTATGGAAAAGGCAAGAGATGCGCTGGTTAAAAATAATATGGCAGCTTTTATTGCTAACGACAGTATTGAAGCTGTGGAAATCGCAAGGAGCTTAGTACATGAGGGCGATACAATTTCCTTTGGTGGAACTCAGACGGTTGTGCAATCGGGAGTTATGGATATGCTAAAGAAAGGCAACTACAATCTTCTTGACCGCTCAAAGTGCGAAAGCAGAGAAGAGGTTGAGGAGCTTTACAGAAAGAGCTTCTTTGCAGACTGTTATTTTTGCTCTTCAAATGCCGTTACGCTGAACGGCGAGCTTTATAACGTCGACGGAAATTCAAACAGAGTAGCGGCGATTTGCTACGGACCGAAGTCTGTTGTAATGATAGTGGGATACAACAAGATTGTTAAAAATCTCGATGAAGCGGTTGAACGTGTAAAGAGGGTAGCAGCGCCGCTTAATTCAAAAAGACTTAACTGCAAGACCTACTGCTTGAACGCAGAGGAATGTTTGGGAATTGACGGCGGTATGACAAGCGGCTGCCAGAGCGACGAGAGAATCTGCTGCAATTATCTGGTAAGCGCAAGGCAAAGACAAAAGGAGAGAATAAAGGTAATTCTTGTGGGTGAATCGCTGGGGTATTAAGGAGGAAAAATGAAGCATCAGAATATTGCAGGAGCAAGACCGATAGTTGATCTTTTGTATCCAAGCGAAGAAAAGAAACACCTGATGACGGAGCGTGGCATACAGCTTGAAAAGTTGCCCGATGATTATATTTCAAATCTTGAAATCGCTTCGCTCAGCGAGCTGCTTTGTCCGAGAAATCAATATTTTTGCCAGAGGCTTCTGACCGAGCTCTGCGACGACGAGGAAATAATCAAATACCGTCAGGATGCTTTGCAGGACTTTTTAAGCGTCAAAAAGCTAATGCCGATTCTTTACAAAACCATAAATGAAATGCTTACAAACGACAGGACGAACATTCACAACATCGAGTCGGTTCAAAGCTTTACGGCGTTAAACGGACAGGTGAGTGCGCTCGATTGCTATATAAGCTGCATCGACAGGCTTCACGAATTTTTTGAGGAAAACAAGCAGGAGATAAAATCTGAGGCGGTAAACAAGCTCTTTTCGCACTTCGAGGGAATTTACTCGTCGGAGGAATACAGCTTTTTAAAGAGCTGTATGGACGAGCTTCACTCGGCGCTTGAAAACAGGATAAGAAGCGTTACTGTCGCTATAAATTTTGACGAGGAAATGCTTCCCGTTTCAGCAGGAATAGTCGGATATTCGACAAAGGCGGTTGGAGTCAAGCCGAGCGTTTTTGACAAGCTTATTTACCGGGGAGCAAATTTCCCTGACCAGACGGTCAAGGGCAAGCTCTTTACAAAATATATCCCAGAAAAGGGAGTCACCAGAGAGGTCGACCTGAACGAAACCGACAAGGCGCTTTTTGATGAGCTTGATAAGATAACGGACAAGTACATAAGAACCCTTTCCGAGGCGCTTGCGTCCTATCGGGCGATAGGCTTTGATGAGATATATGCGCTTGAAACTCAGCTTGATTTTTACGATGGAGCCGTAAGGTTTATTGAGTCGGCTGAGGCGAGAGGAATTGAAATGTGCCGCCCTGAAATTTTGCCGAAGGGAAAAAGAATTTTCAAGGCCGAGGGCCTTTTTGACATTGCTTTCTATAAGAGAATTACAGGAATAGAGCACCACAAAAAGGGCGACGACCTGATAGTCCGCAATGATATTTCCTTTGACGACTCGTCAAGGTTTTTTATCCTGACGGGAGCTAACAACGGCGGTAAGACGACATTTGTCAGAGCGATTGGAATCTGTCAGGTATTTTGTCAGGCGGGACTTTTTGCGCCGGCAAAAAGCCTTAGCACGTCGCTTTGCGATTACATTTATACAAACTTCCCGAAGGAAGAGGAGGTAGGAATAAATTCCTCAAGGTTTACAACCGAGATAAAGGAGTTTAAACAGATAAGCAAAACGATCACAAAGGACAGTCTGCTTCTGATGAATGAGTCTATTCAGTCGACAACGCCAAAGGAGTGCGTTGATATTGCAAGCGAGCTGGTAAAGATTTTTGCCATAATCGGAGTAAGGGGAATTTTTGCAACCCACCTTACAGACCTTGCGTATATGTGCGAGCAGATAAATTCCGACAAGGATATAAGAAGCAAGCTTAAAAGCATTGTTATGGAAACTGACGAGCAGACAGGCGAGAGAAAGTATAAGGTGAAGGAAGGTCTGCCGTCGGCAATAAGCTTTGCGAAAACTGTGTTTGAAAAATATGGCATAGACGAAAATATTATCAGGGAGAATGCTAGACGGCATGAGGGAGATTAAAATAGGAAACATCAGAATAAGGGGTTATGCGGCGTTGGCGCCAATGGCGTCAGTCGCAGACAGAGCTTACAGGGAAATGTGCAAGCAGTACGGCTGCGCTTATCTTACAAGCGAAATGATTTCCTCAAAGGGACTTGTTTACGGCGACAAAAAAACGCCGAAGCTTTGCAGAATTACGCCTTATGAGCGGCCGATGGCGCTTCAGCTTTTCGGCGAGGATCCGCTATATATGGCTAAGGCGGCTGAAATGCTGCTCCGATTTTCACCCGATATAATTGACGTCAATATGGGTTGCCCCGTTCCTAAAATTGTGGGAAACGGCGCAGGCTCAGCTTTGATGAAAAACCCGAGGCTTGCTGAAAAAATGGTTTCGGAAATGGTAAGAGCTGTAGATGTTCCGATTACCGTAAAGCTTCGCTCAGGCTGGGACGAGCAGAGCGTAAACGCTGTCGAGCTTTCAAAGCGACTTGAGCAGGCAGGAGCGGCGGCAATTTGCGTTCACGCAAGAACCAAAACGCAAATGTATTCAGGCAAGGCGGATCTGGAGATTATAAAGAAGGTAAAGCAAAGCGTCAAAATTCCGGTTATCGGAAACGGAGATATAAAATGCGGCGAGGACGCACAGAAAATGTACTCATATACAGGCTGTGACTTAGTGGCGGTAGGAAGAGCAAGCTACGGAAATCCGTTCGTTTTTGCTGAGATAAACTCGTATTTTGAAGGGAAAGAATTTATAGCTCCAACTCTTGAGGAGCGGCTGAACGCTATGCGCTTGCACACTGAAAAAATAGTAGAGTATAAGGGCGAGCGACAGGGAATGAAGGAAGCGAGAAAGAATATCGCCTGGTACTTAAAGGGACTTCCAGGCGCCGCAAAGCTCAGAAACGAATGCGGCACGCTTTCTGCTCTTGACGAGCTTTACGATATGATAGAGAGAATTTTAACAAACGGAGAAGCTGATGAACTGTGACGATTTTAAATTTGAAAAATTCAACGACAAGCTATTTGTCTGCGTGTCAGGTGAACATCGCTTTGGAACCGACGCTTTCCTGCTCGCTTACTTTTCACAGGCGAGAAGAAAGGATCTGGTCTGCGACTTTTGCAGCGGTAACGGAATAGTAGCGCTGCTGCTTGAAAAGCTATATTCACCGAAGAAAATATACGCTGTGGAAATTCAGGACAAGGCGTTTTGCCAGCTTGAAAAGAGCAAGGAGCGTTCCAAGCTTTTAAAGCTTGAAGCTTTTCACGGCGACATAAAGGACTTTAAAGCGAGCGAGGAGCTTGACCTTATAACCTGTAATCCGCCGTATAAGGTAACCGGAACGGGAATAATAAGTGAAAGCGATGCGGATAAAATCGCCAGGCACGAAACGCTTTGCAGGATAGAGGACGTCTGCTGTGCGGCGGGGAAAAATCTTAAGTTTGGCGGAAGGCTTTGTATTACAAATCGCCCTGAGCGATTAGCGGACGTTTTGTGCGCTATGAGAGAATATAAAATTGAGCCTAAAAGAATAAGATTCGTTTCAAAGGAAAAGGGCGGCGCACCGTGGCTTATGCTTGTCGAAGGCAAAAAGGGCGCAAAGCCGTTTATGACGGTTGAAAAGGGACTTTACGTTTACGAAGCAAACGGCGAATACAGCGAGGAAATGAAACAGCTTTATAGTATAGACTGACAGCTTGGAGGAATAATATGAAAATTTTGGCAATAGACGGCAACAGCATAATGAACAGAGCCTTTTACGGAATCAAGCTTTTAACAAGTCAAAGCGGCTTTTATACAAATGCGCTTACAGGCTTTATGAACATTTACCTGAAAACGGTAAACGATGTAAAGCCTGACGGCGTTGCGGTAGCGTTTGACCTTCACGAGCCGACCTTCAGGCACAAGGCTGATAAAACATACAAAGCGAACAGAAAACCAATGCCAATGGAGCTAAGAGGTCAGATGACTGTTATAAAGCAGATACTGACTCTCTTAGGAGTAAAGGTTATTGAGCTTTCAGGCTATGAAGCAGACGATATTTTAGGAAGCGTTTCAAAGGTTCTTTCCGACAGCGGCAACGAGTGTATCATTCTCACAGGGGATAGAGATGCATTGCAGCTTGTAAACGACAGGGTAACCGTTTATCTTGCAAAAACCAAAGAAACGATAATCTACACTCCTGAAAAGATTATGGAGGAATACGGACTTTTGCCAAAGCAGCTTATCGACGTCAAAGGACTTCAGGGCGACAGCTCGGATAACATAAAGGGCGTAGCTGGAATTGGCGAAAAGACCGCAAGATCCTTGATCTTACGCTACGGGTCGATAGAAAAGCTTTATGAGGAGCTTGACGACGGCGGCGTTAATGGAAAAATGCTTGAAAAGCTTGAAAACGGTAAAGAGGACGCTTTTCACAGCCGTTGGCTTGGAACTATTGTGCTTGACGCACCAGTTGAAAAGGACCCTGAAAAGTATTTGCAGGGTAAGGTTCAGGGCGAGAAGCTTTATACGCTTCTGGCCGAATATGATATGTTCAAGCTTGCAGAAAAGCTCGGCTTAAAGGACTATGAAGTCGCAGCAGAATCAAGGAAGCTCTTGTCGCAAAACCTCACGAGCTTTGAAATATGCGAGCTTAAAGAAGAGGATCTGAAGCTTTTTGACATTGATATAACAGCCTATTTTATATACGAGTGGGAAGAGCTTTTCGTTCAGTCACAGGGAAAAATATACCATACCGACTATAAGAGTCTGATACTTGAATTTTTTGAAAGTAATTGTAAGAAGGAATGCTTTGAGGGCAAGGAAGCACACAAGCTTTGTATGCAAAGAGACACCGAGCTCAAAAACGTCACGTTTATTGCAAACCTTGCAGGATATTTGCTTAATTCTCAGGCGAGCGGATATACCGTCGCAAATTTATGCGCAGCGTATAAGGTAGCCTACCGAAAGGATATTTCAGGCTATGAGGATATAGCGTCGCTTGAAAGCCTTTGTAAAAGGCTTAAAGAGGAGATAAAGGACAAGGGTCAGGATTTTGTTCTGTACGATATTGAAATACCTCTTTGTGAGGTTCTGGCAAGTATGGAATACATTGGTGTTAAGGCTAATGCTGACGGAATAAGAGCGTTTGGTGAGGAAATTTCTCAGAAAATAGATCAATTAAAGTCGGAGATTTACGAGTTTGCAGGAGAGGAATTTAATATAGCAAGTCCAAAACAGCTCGGAGAGGTTTTGTTTGAGAGCTTGAAATTGCCGTTTAAGAAAAAGACGAAAAGCGGATATTCAACAAGCGCTGAGGTTCTGGAGGAGCTTCGTGACAAGCACCCGATAATCCCGCTGATTCTGGAGTACAGAACGCTCACAAAGCTAAGCTCTGCTTACGTCGAGGGACTTTTAAGGGTTATAAGAGATGACGGACGAGTTCACTCGTTTTTTAACCAGACAGAAACCCGAACGGGAAGAATTTCTTCAAGCGAGCCGAATATGCAAAATATTCCCGTCCGAAAAGAAATAGGTCGGGGAATGAGAAAGTTCTTTGTGGCAAAGGAAGGCTATACGCTTTTAGACGCCGACTACAGCCAGATTGAGCTAAGGATACTCGCCAGTGTATGCAAGGACGAAAACCTGATAAACGCATTTTTATCAGGCGAGGATTTTCACACTATGACAGCGAGCAAGATATTTGATATGCCGCTTGATTTTGTAACGGACGATATGAGAAGAACAGCTAAAACTGTAAACTTCGGAATTGTTTACGGAATAGGCGCATACTCGCTTGCAAACGATTTAGGCGTGTCGATTGTCGATGCAAAGAACTATATAAACCAGTATAATGCAACATATCCTGGCGTTAAGAAATTTATGGACGAAACCATCAATCAGGCGATAAATACAGGCTTTGTCACTACAATGTACGGCAGAAGAAGGTATATTCCTGAGCTTAACGCCAAAAACAAAATGGTTCAGTCGTTTGGGAAAAGAGCGGCTATGAACGCTCCGATTCAGGGTACTGCTGCTGACATTATAAAAATAGCTATGGTAAGGGTTTATCAAAGATTGAAAGAGGAAAATCTTGACGCTAAGCTTATCCTTCAGGTTCACGACGAGCTTATTATTGAAGCGAGCGAAAAGGATAAGGACAGAGCGGCGGAAATTTTGTCTTACGAAATGGAACACGCTGCAAGCCTTGAGGTACCGCTGATTGCCGACGTAAACGAAGGCAAAAGCTGGTACGATGCAAAGGGATAAGTCCGACCCCGACATACAAAAAAGCAACAAAAAAACGGCCACGAAGCTTCGTGACCGTTTGTTTTTGTTTGTGCTGAATTATTCACCAAATACAGAGATATAGTCCTTCTTGAACTTTTCAATTCCCTGATCTGTCAATGGATGCTTTGTCATCTGCTCAATAACGGAATAAGGAATTGTAGCAATGTCAGCTCCTGCTAAAGCGCAGTCTGTAACGTGAATCGGGTTACGAATTGAAGCTGCAATGATTTCAGTTTCATAGCCGTAAATTTCAAAAATATCAGAAATATCACGGATAAGGTCGATTCCTGGCTGGCTGATGTCGTCAAGTCTGCCTAAGAATGGGGAAACGTAAGTAGCTCCGGCATTTGCTGCAAGAATAGCCTGATTAGCGGAGAAAACAAGAGTAACATTGGTCTTGATTCCCTCTGCTGAAAGAGCCTTGACAGCCTTTAATCCCTCAACAGTCATTGGAATTTTAACAACCATGTTCGGGTGGATTTTAGCAATTTCTCTGCCCTCGTTAATCATTCCCTCTGCATCAACAGTAGTAGCCTTAACCTCGCCGCTGATAGGTCCGTCAACGATAGAAGTGATTTCCTTGATTACCTCGTTGAAATCTCTTCCTTCCTTAGCGATAAGAGATGGGTTTGTAGTAACTCCGCAGATAACGCCCATATCGTTTGCCTTGCGAATATCTTCAACATTCGCTGTGTCAATAAAAAATTTCATAGCAATTTTCCTTTCGTGTGTTTATTCATCAGGGCAAAGCCCCACTGATTCATTAAAGTGCTGAAAGCTTTGAGAAGCTCTCCTTGAGAGCAGGATAAATCTCTCTGTAAAGCTGGTAATACTTTTCGTATTCCTGAACGTTCTTCTCATCTGGACTCTGAACCTTATTAACCTCGATAACCTGCTTGCAAGCTTCGCCTACAGACGAGTAAATTCCTGCGCCGACAGAAGCTAAAAGAGCAACTCCCAAAGCAGGGCCTTCTTTAGAAGCAAGCGTTTTAACAGGGCAGTTGTAAAGGTCAGCAAGCATTGATCTCCAGAGTGGTGACGAGCCGCCTCCGCCGCAAGCCATCATATCGTTGATGTTGATTTTCATTTCTCTGAACACTTCAATGCAGTCACGCAGAGAATATGAAACTCCCTCAAGTACCGAGCGAAGCATATCCTTTTTGGTGTGCATTGCTGAAAGTCCGAAGAAAACTCCTCTTGCGTCAGGGTCAAGGTGAGGGGTTCTTTCACCCATAAGATAAGGAAGATATAAAAGTCTGTTTGAGCCGACCTCAACCGTTTCAGCTTCCTTGTCCATAAGGTAATATTCGTCAACGCCCATTAAAGAAGCAGTTTCCTTTTCGCTTGTGCAGAAATTATCTCTGAACCATTTAAGCGAAAGACCTGCGCCCTGAGTAACTCCCATAACGTGCCAAGCGCCAGGTACAGCCGCACAGCAGGTGTGAACTCTTCCCTTGGGGTCGATTGAAATGTTTGACGTGTGAGCGAAAACAACGCCAGAGGTTCCGATTGTAGTGAATGCCTTTCCGTCCTCAACTACTCCTGTGCCGACAGCTGCCGCTGCATTATCTCCAGCTCCGCCGACAACGATAGTTCCCTCGTTAAGTCCTGTAAGCTCAGCCATTTCCTTAGTGAGCGTTCCGGTAACCTCACAGCTTTCGTAAACTTTTCCGAGCAAGCTCTTGTCAATTTCCAAAGCGTTTAAAATCTCGTCCGACCAGCAACGATTTGGAACGTCCAAAAGCTGCATTCCAGAAGCGTCGGAAACCTCAGTAGCGTACTCGCCAGTAAGAATAAATCTTATGTAGTCCTTTGGAAGTAAAATGTGCCTGCAACGCTCGTAGTTTTCAGGCTCATTATTCTTTACCCAAAGAATTTTTGCCGCTGTCCAGCCCGTAAGAGCAGGATTTGCAGTAATTTCAATAAGCTTTTTCTCGCCGAGAATCGAGTTCATTTCCTCGACTTCCTTAGCGGTTCTCTGGTCGCACCAGATAATAGAATTTCTGATAACCTCGTTATCCTTGTCGAGCATAACCAGTCCATGCATTTGTCCCGAAAGACCGATTCCCTTGATGTCGTCCTTGGAAACTCCGCTTTGTGAAACTACCGCCTTCAGCGTGTTTACAGTTGCATTTGCCCAGTCCCTTGGGTCCTGTTCAGCATAGCCGTTTTTTGGCTGATACATAGGATATTCTATTGTTTTTGAAACGATAACCTTTCCGCCCTCGTCAAATAAGACAGTTTTGGTACCACTTGTTCCAATATCAACGCCGATGATATATGCCATTTTTACACCTCCGAATTTATATTTCTTTACTTAATATTTTACACTTTGCAATAGGTTTTGTCAATGGTTTTTTGGTAATAGGAGAGTGTAAGTTGAGTAATAATTCCCTCAGCCGTTCGGCTGAGGGAATATTGAGGGGAGCAGGTTTTGTCTATCGGGTGGGAATAAAGAGTAACTTGTAATATCGCTAAAGTGTTATTCTTTGGAGCGGGCGGCTCAGCGTTTAGTGTAGCTTGTGCGGGCGGAGAATAGTTGCTTTCAGGCGATTGGCTTTATTCCCAATAGAGCTTATTGCTATGCCAGGTCTTTTGCCATTCGGCTTCGTTTAAAATCCCGTTAAATACAGGCTCGAGGAAGATCTGAATTTCAGCAATTACAGCAGAAAACTCCAGCGTATCATCCTTTATAGTTTTCAGAAAGTATTTCCAACGCTTCTGCATATCTTCATCTTTGGCAAGCGTAATTATACGCTTAAAGCTATCCTTGTTGTAAGAAGTGCCACGCCGCTGCAAGGTTTCAAAGATTGCAGCTTGCAGCTTTGCACCGTCAAAATCAAACGCTCCTGAAAGATAGTAAATATCATAGAAATCCTTCATTCTGCTGGTAAGCTCGAAGCGCTGTAGTATTGCGTCAAGCTTTTCGGCTATGGTGCTTTCGAGAGAATAGGTTTTAATTAAAGGCGCTTCAAAGTCCGGAAGCTGTGTGCTGATTTTCCGTTCTTCGGCATGGGGAACTATAACATCGCCCACACCTATATCAATATTGAACGGTACACGCACGTTTTTTATCTGAGCAATAATCTGCGTGCTGATGCCGTGATACTTTCTTTGTGGGGAAATTTCTTCAAAGCTATTTGCAGTCATTTTTATATACTCGTTTCCCGCTGGCGTGTCAATAATCTTGCAAACCAGTTTCTTTACATCATCTATCGAGTTTGAATATCCACGAAGTAAAAAATCAACGTCAATGGTAGCTCGGCTTTCAAAATCAGTAAGAGTATAAATAAACAAGCCGCCTTTAAGAATGAGCGTATCAGCATACCCGGATTTTGATAATCTTCTTAAAAATTCCTCCTGTACAAAAAGCTGCAAGCATTGCTGATAGCTAATGCCTGATGCTTTTGCTTTGTTTCTGAGTTTTGCCAGAACAGAAGCTGCTATATCTGTCATTACAACCACACTCCAATCAATTCCTTCGCACGCTTTTGAACTCTCAACGTATTTGCGTATTCCAAAAGGTTTGGTATATTCTTTTCAGGGTCATTCACATAGCCTTGAATTGCTTTGTTGAAAATTTCCCTGTCCATTTTGTTCATGTTTTTCAAAACATCACAAATGGTACGGTCGCGGTCGTAGATTTGCACATTGGTAAAATCAATCTCGCCAGTAGTTTTCCCAAGCGCAACCAAATCAGATCTCATACGATATGCTTTGATAAAGGGGTAATCTATATTGGTTCTCAGCTTTGAAACATTTCTGTCTATTGTAAAGCTCCACTCGGCAGGACTTCTGTCGCTATACTTATAGTAGAATAGTGCTGTTTCCATACAAAGCACAGCGTCAGGGAACAGATTGTTTATGATTGCAACCTCGCTGATTTCAGAGCCTTCAATCCAGCGGTAATAACCACGCCTGATTCTTTCAATAAATCCACTATCCAGAAGCTGCCTGATGTCTGCGTAGTATAGCTTGGCTTCACAAAGCTCAGCAGTAGTCATTATATAGTTATGCTCGCTGAAAAGTTTTCTCACATTATTTATATCATTTTCATAAAGCATTTGATTCACCTCTGTTTAAGTGCCGCAGATTGATTTGTTGTGCGGCACTTTACTATATTATACCCGTTTTTCCTCCTGATGTCAACACCAAGCCACCCCACGATTTATCCTTCCTGCGGCAGTTAGCTATAAATCGGAGCATATCCCTTTCCTTGTCACACATTTACAAAATGCGACATAATATTTTATTGGAAGTAAACCACCAATAACAAATAAAGGAAGGGATAATTATGGATATATTTGACAAGGGTATATTTGACCGCTTTGCAAATGAATCCGACGACGGCAAGGCTCCTTTCTGCTGTGGCGAATGTCCTCAGCCGAGAGGAGAATTTCCACGCTATACGCCGGTAGCAATGGCATATGTACCGTATCAGGAATGGGAAAAGACTTATGACGAGCAGGCGGCTCTGTCAAGGGGAACTATATTTCCGTCTCTTGACAAACCGTTTATAGGAGAGGAGGCTGTTAAAGGTGACTGCAAAAAATAAGCTGTTATGCAAGGTAAGGCAGTATTACTTTGCAATGGTAGACTCAAGCCTTTATCTTGACAGCCATCCAATATGCAAGGACGGTCTGGCCTACTTCAAGAAGTATAAAAAGCTTTATGAAGAAGCAAAAGAGGAATACGAAAAAGACTACGGACCGCTTGATTTTGAAAACGGAATCAAAGAAGACAAATGGGCATGGGCGACCGAGCCATGGCCTTGGGAAGGGAGCGAGAACTGATGTGGGAATATAAGAAAAGACTTGAGTATCCTGTAAAGATTAAAAATCCAAATGCAGCGCTTGCGAAGGTAATAATCAGCCAGCTTGGCGGCCCCGACGGAGAAGTTGGAGCGGCAATGAGGTACCTCAGCCAGAGATATACGGCTCCTTGCAATGAGGTTAAGGCGATTTTAAGCGACGTTGGCACAGAAGAGCTGGCGCATATGGAGATTGTTTCGGCAATTCTTTATCAGCTGACAAAGGGCCTGTCCGTCAAGGAAATCAAGGAGTCGGGATTTGACACCTACTTTGTCGACCACACGACGGGAATTTATCCTCAGGCGGCTTCGGGAACTCCGTTCAGCGCGCTGACATTCCAGTCGACAGGCGACCCGATAACCGATCTTTCGGAGGATTTGGCGGCGGAGCAAAGAGCAAGGCTAACTTACGACAATATTTTACGCCTTGTTGACGACCCCGACGTTCGTGACCCGATAAAGTTTTTAAGAGAAAGAGAAGTAGTTCACTTCCAGCGCTTCGGCGAGGGACTGAGAATGGTTCAGGATCAGCTTGACGCTAAAAATTTCTATGCTTTTAATCCAAGCTTTGACCTGTAACGAAAAGCAAGATGCCCCCGCCAGGCGGGTTCCACTTGCCAGAAGGCTAGATAACATAGAAGCCAGAAAGCCAGAAAGTGTTTACCGCAAAAAGTATAAATCAAAAATCTGGTGTCTGGTGACTAAGCGACTAGCCGTCTTTTTCAGTGGCGGTACAATCCGCCACTGAAACGTTGATGAGCAAGGCTTACCTCCGCTGCTTGCAAAATGGCAGCGGGGGTTTCTATTTTCTCCCCCAATTCGTGAAAATAATTTACAAAAACCTCTTTAAAAAGTTCTTGAAGTATGGTATACTTATCTAATGTGGCGGACTGGTTTTGAATGCAGAAAGGAGTTGACCCAAAGGTGAAGAAAATTATATCAGCAGTTCTTGTGACGTTAATTTGTTTAGCGCTTGCGGGTTGCTCGATAAGTGATAATTTTGCAGCGGACGAGCTTTTACAGGCACCGATGATGACTCAGCAGCAAAAGAGCATCCACGAGGCGCTTACCAACGCCGTCGGCAGCGAGATAGTTCTGAAGTACCCTAAAAACGGAGATAACAGAAGCGCATTTGTCATTCAGAATATTGACGACGAGCCTACTGAGGAGGCGATAGTTTTCTATCAGCATACATCCTCCGATACCGACCAGAGCACCGTTTATGTAAATATACTCGACCAGGACGATAACGGCGAGTGGAGCTCTGTAGTGGAGTTTCAGGGGCTAGGATCTGAAATCGACAGGATTTTTATTTCGCCGCTTGAGGAGGGTAAAAGTCCAAGCATAATAATAGGCTATCAGGCGTTAAGCTCAGCACTCAATCAATACCAGATATATTCTTACGACGAGGAAACGCTCGATACGGTTTATAACGACACTTATACGTTCCTGACTGTTATGGACCTTGACGGCGACGGATATTATAACATCTTTAAGGCGAGCATTGATTCAGAAACTGGCGAAACGCAGGGTGTTGTTATCGAAAAAAGCGGAAGTGACTTTAAAACGCTTTCAAAGGTCAGTATGTCGGAATACACATCGTCCTTTGTAAATTGCATTCAGGGCGAAATATCCGACGGAAGTCAGGCACTCTTTATTGATACGCTTAAAACCGACGGAACGGTTATGACAGATATTATTACCGAAAGCTATGGAACCTTTCAGAACGTAGCGCTTGTCTTTGAAGAAAAGGTTTCCGCAAAGACAGTAAGGCCTTCAAGCTACCTGACGACGGATATTGATTCTGACGGTGTTTGCGAAATTCCAACGACAAAGACAATGACAGGCTATTCGTCGGACGACGGCTCAGCAATGCTGCTCACACTCTGGAGCGAGTTTGAATCGGATTATACGCTAAGTACAAAGTACAAGGGATATTATTCTATCAACGACGGATATTTCTTTAATATGAGCAGCGCTATGATAAAGGGCGCAACGGTGAAGCTTGACGAAAATACAGGTGAAACGGTGTTTTACAAGCTTGATAATACAGCCGAGGAAAGCACAACCGAGCTTTTCAGAATAAACGTAGTAAACAGCTCAGAGTACGAAAATTACAGAGAGCTTGGATATATGTTGATCTGCGAGCAGGGACAGCTTAAATATATCGTCAAAAGGTCGGGTATTGACGACCCACTATGCTTAAAGCTCAATGAGATAAAAGAAAGCTTTTATGTTGTTTAAATATTGCAGGGAATAAGTTTACTGTAAAGATACGGAGGATAAACATGAGAAGACTGTTAGTTTGTGAGGATGAGGATTCTATCAGAGAATTTGTCGTGATAAATCTTCAGAGGGTAGGCTACGAGGTAGTTGATGTAAACAGCGGCGAGGAAGCGTTAAGGGTTTTTGAGGAGCAGGACGGAAAGTTTGACGTAGCTCTGCTTGATATTATGATGCCGGGAATCGACGGATTTCAGGTGTGCAAAAAGCTCAGAGAAAAAACTCAGGCGCTCGGAATTATAATGCTTTCTGCGAAAAGCCAGGAAATGGATAAGGTTTCATCTCTTATGATGGGAGCTGACGACTACATAACAAAGCCGTTTTCAATTTCCGAGCTGATTGCAAGAGTTGACGCTGTCTGCAGAAGAGTAGATATGGCGCAGCCAAAGCAGGAGGAGGAAGCAACGACCATAACCTCAGGTCCGTTTACTCTGAACCTTCGCAGCAGAACCGTTTACAAAAACGACAAGCAGATTGACTTGACGCAGGTTGAGTATCAGATTATGGAATACTTCTTTAAGAACCAGAATACTGCGCTTGACAGAACGAGCATTTTAAATCAGATCTGGGGCGACAGCTATTTTGGCGAGGACAAGATAGTTGACGTAAATATCAGAAGAATCAGAATGAAAATCGAGGACGAACCCAGCAATCCGAAATATATTCAGACCATTTGGGGCTTCGGCTATAAATGGGTGGCTGCAAACGAAAAGTAGCGGCGCGACTTTGACTGAATATTTTAAAGGAGGGAGTCTTTTATGAAGCTTCAGAAGCTTGAGGATTTTATACTTTCTATTCCCCAGAAGCTTTTGTATCCGTTTAAAAAGCTTAGCGAAGTCGATTACAAGAAGCTGTTTTCAAAAGAAAGCTTCAAAGGCTTCTTTCACAATCAGAGCATAACAAAGCGTTGGCTGCTGAATATGTTCAGCGTTATAGCGCTTATAATAACAGTCGTTTGCGTTTCATTGGTGTTTATAATCACACGTTTTTATCGCTCGTCGGTTGAACAGCAGCTTCGAAGCGGAATGAATATACTGACGACTGAAATTTCAAGACTTTCATACGACCAGACGGCAAATCATAATTCTGAAATACGAACGCTTGTCGAAACTTATGAGGACAAGGATATTATAGAGCTGATGGCGATAGACCGAAACGGAAACGTAGCTGTTACCTCGTCAGGATTTGAATTTAACGACAGCTCGCTTTTTGAGGAGCAGTATACAAACGACGGAGTTATAAACATCGTCGAGCTTTCAACAGGCGAGAAGGCAATGTCGCTTACGACTTCTATTGATGAATCGTCGTCGCAGTTTGTCGCTCTCAGAATGGTAACATCTCTCGAAGCGGTAAACGGCAGAGTATTTCTTTTAAGCCTTATAGTGATAATAATTTCATTGTCGCTGCTGGCATTTATATTTACGCTTGGCTTTTACTTCGTGCGAACTATAAAAAAGCCTATCGACAAGATAGCTACAATGGCAAGACAGTACGCAACGGGCGATTTTTCCAAACGACTTGAGCCTGAGCGTGAAGACGAGCTTGGAAAGCTTTGCGAAAGCGTAAACTTTATGGCGGCGGAGCTTTCAAATTCGGAAACAATGAAGAACGAGTTTATCTCGCAGGTTTCTCACGAGCTAAGAACGCCGCTTACAGCCATTAAAGGCTGGAGTGAAACGCTTACGACTATTGACGACAGAGAAACCTTTATAAAGGGAATGAGAGTAATTTCAAGCGAAAGCGAAAGATTATCGCAAATGGTTGAGGAGCTTCTCGACTTTTCGAGAATACAGGACGGAAAGCTTATGCTCAATATGGATAATCTTGATATTTTAGCGGAGCTTGGCGAAACGGTACTTATTTATCAGGAGCGTGCCAAGGCGCTTGGAATTACGCTCAACTATTACGAGCCTGAAATGCTGCCGATAGTTTACGGCGACAAAAACAGGCTAAGACAGGTGTTTATCAACATTGTTGACAACGCAATAAAGTATTCAGACAGCGGAGATATGGTAAATGTCGAAGCTTATGAAGAAAAGGGTCAGGTTGTCATTTCAGTTTCCGATACAGGAATCGGAATTGACGCTAACGACCTGCCAAAGGTAAAGACTAAATTCTTTAAGGCCGACAGCACAAGGCGAGGCTCGGGAATTGGTCTTGCGGTAGCCGATGAAATTATTACACTTCACGGCGGTACGCTTGATATCGACAGTCAGAAGGGCGTCGGTACAACGGTAATTATAAAGCTTCCCTGTAAGGAAAGCAAAAAGCCCTCAAACGACAAAAGTGTAAATGTTGAAGTTATTTCAACGGTTGAGGAAAGGAACGATTTTACAAATGGCGAACAAAACACAGGAGAAGTTTAAATCCAAAATTGGCGGACAGGCTCTTATCGAAGGAATTATGATGAGAGGAATTGACAAGGCGTCTATGTCTCTGCGCCTTCCGACAGGCGAAATTGAAACGGAAACGTGGGAGATTAAAAACGGTAAAAATCCGCCCTGGTACAGAAGATGTCCTTTTATAAGAGGCTCGTTTAACTTTGTAACCTCAATGGTTGACGGCTATAAGTGCCTTTCAAAATCAGCTGACAGAGCAATGGATTTTGAAGAGGAGGACGAGGAGCCAGAAACAAAGTTTGAAAAATGGCTTGACGACCATATTGGCGACAAGCTTATGCCGATAGTTATGACGCTTGGAATTATTTTAGGTGTTGCTTTGGCGGTAGTATTGTTTATGTGGCTGCCGTCGATGATTTCAAGGCTTATAGGTAAGGTTATTCCGCTCGGCTCGATTGCTAAAACGATTATCGAGGGAGTTATAAAAATAGTGCTGTTTTTAGGCTATATGGCGTTGACGGCGCTTATGAAGGATATAAGGCGAACCTATGAGTATCACGGTGCTGAGCATAAAACGATAACCTGCTATGAAGCGGAAATGGAACTGACTGTCGAGAATGTAAAAAAATGCTCTCGCTTTCACCCGAGATGTGGAACCAGCTTTCTGATCCTGACGCTTATCGTCAGCATTATTATAACCTCTGTTTTACATCTTCCGTGGGATAATATTGCGCTCAGAATTGGCATCAAGATTCTGCTCATCCCAGTCTATGTAGGTATAACTTATGAGTTTATTCGGCTTGCGGGAAGATATTCAAATCCGTTTACCCGGACTTTGTCAGCTCCAGGTCTGTGGGTTCAGAGAATAACTACAAGAGAGCCTGACGACAGCGAAATTGAGGTAGCTATCGAAGCGCTTAATGCTTGTAAGCCTGACGACCAGTCGATAGACAGATGGTAGGCTATTGACAGAAGGCTTTTGAAATGATATACTTAATTCAACAGAACTATTGTTCTGATTGGTGGAGTGAGAATGAAACTTAAAGAAGCATATGAAATAATTGAGGAGAGGCTTATTCAGAATGGAATAGTCGAAAAAAGGGATGCTCACGAGCTTATTATGTACGGAATTGGAGTGAGCGAAAAGGAGGAGCCTGAAAAGGAGCTTACCGAGTCGCAGCTTCAGATTCTAAACGAGCTTATGAGAAGAAGAATGGACCACGAACCGCTTCAATACATAATAGGCGAGTGGGATTTTTTCGATAAGACATTCAAGGTCGGAGAGGGAGTTCTGATTCCAAGACCCGACACCGAAACGCTTGTTGAAAAGTGTATCGCTGACAACAGCGAGAGTAAAGGGTTGACGCTTATCGATCTTTGCGCCGGAAGCGGTTGTATCGGCTTAACGCTTGAAGGAAGACTTGATTTAAGCGAGCTTTATATGGTCGAAAAAAGTAAAAGCGCATATGAGTATTTATCTCAGAATGCAAGCGACTTTGGCTCGTCAGCAAAACTTATCCTGGGCGATGCGTTTGACAAGGAGATAATAGACTCGCTTCCTCAGGCTGACATTATTACCTGTAATCCGCCGTATCTTAATGTGTCTGATATGACGCCTGGCGTTTTGCAAGCGGAGGTAGCATATGAACCGTTTGAAGCACTGTACGGCGGCGAGGACGGACTGGAGTATTACAGGCTTATAGCTCGTCTTTACAAGAAAAAGCTCAAAGAAACGGGTAAGCTTTATCTTGAAATAGGCATTGGACAGGAAGCGGAGGTTATGAGAATACTCATTCAGAACGGCTTTACCAACGTCAGAAAGATAAAGGATTACGGACAGATTTACAGAGTTATAACTGCAGGGGTAACGAATGAGTATGCTGACTGATTTTTTAAGGGAGCATTTTCTGCTTGTCGGTGTTATAATACTTGTTATGAATATAATAACGCTGGTGGCGTTTGGAGTGGATAAACTAAAGGCTAAAATGGGGGCATACAGAATACCCGAAAAGGTTCTTCTGACTTTGAGCTTTTTGTACGGAGCTGTCGGGGGATTGACAGGTATGTACGCTTTTCACCACAAGACAAGGAAAGCAAAATTCTATATTCTTGTGCCGCTTTTTGCGGTGCTGCAAATTATATCGCTATGCGTTTTGTATATTTAAATCACGAGACGGTTTACTTTTAAATTTTGGGAGGAATAATAAAAATGGCAGCAAAGAAATCTGATACCAAAAAGCAGCCTGTTGTGGCTGTAAAGGGAGAGGAAAAGAAAAAGGCGCTTGAAACGGCGATAGCTCAGATTGAAAAAACTTATGGCGCAGGTGCAGTAATGAAGCTGGGTCAGAACAAGACGCTTAATATCGACGCTATCCCGACAGGCTCAATGACGCTCGATATGGCGCTTGGAATAGGCGGCGTACCGAGAGGAAGAATTGTTGAAATTTACGGACCAGAAAGCTCAGGGAAAACTACTGTTGCGCTTCATATTGCAGCTGAAGCTCAGAAGCTTGGCGGAGAGGTTGCGTTTATTGACGTTGAGCACGCACTCGATCCTATATACGCTAAAAATCTCGGAGTAGATATAGATTCGCTTTTGGTTTCTCAGCCCGACAGCGGCGAGCAGGCGCTCGAAATTGCCGAAGCGTTGGTACGTTCGGGAGCTATCGACTGTATCGTTCTGGACTCGGTAGCTGCAATGGTAACCAAGGCGGAAATTGACGGCGATATGGGAGACACCCATGTAGGACAGCTTGCAAGACTTATGTCGCAGGCTATGAGAAAGCTTACAAGCGTAATTGCAAAGAGCAACTGCGTGGCAGTTTTTATAAATCAGATAAGAGAGAAAATCGGCATTATTTACGGAAATCCTGAAACAACTCCGGGCGGTCGTGCGCTTAAGTTTTACTCATCTGTAAGAATTGAGGTAAGACGAGGCGAGCAGATCAAGCAGGGCAGCGAGGTAGTCGGAAACAGAACACGCTGTAAGGTTGTAAAGAATAAGGTTGCGCCGCCGTTTAAGACCTGTGAATTTGATATTATGTACGGTACGGGAATTTCACGAGTAGGCGAGGTTCTCGATATGGCGGTTGATTTGGGTATCGTCAAGAAGGGCGGAGCGTGGTTCAGCTATAATGATATCAAGCTCGGTCAGGGCAGAGATAACTCGAAGGAATTTATAAGAACCAACGTAGAGCTTATGAATGAAATCGAGGAGAAAATTCATGAGAAAATCAAGGACGGCGCAGTAGTTAATACCTCAAAGGCGAGCAAGAAGGAAGCAAGCCTTAAGGCTGCAAGTGAAGCGGCAGTAAATAAAGCTGATGAGCAGGCAAAGCCTGTATCGAGCGTTGTTGTAAACGCTGACGATGATTTTGAAGAGTTTTCGCCGATTGACGCTGAATAATGAAAATAGAAAAGATTGAAAAATATAAAGGGAAAACCTTTGGAGTTTATTTTGAGGACGCTGAGCCAATTTTTATAAACGGCGAGATAGTTTCGCAGTTTCATTTGAAGGCGGGAACGGAAATCCCTGAAAGTGCGCTCTCTCAGGTAATAAGAGCTAATGATGTAAGGCGTGCGAGAGAACGCGCGCTTTATCTTCTTGATGCAAGAGAGTATTCCTACACGGGACTTTTTAAAAAGCTTGAGCTGAATTATGACGAGGACATCTGCTATGAGGTTTTGAATAGCCTCAGCGAGCAGGGACTTGTAAACGACAGAAGATATGCGGAGCATTTAGGCGAATATTATATGGTGACTAAATGCTATGGCAAATATCGGGCGAGTCAGGAAATGTACCGGAAGGGAATTTCAAGAGAGCTTACAAACGAGGTTCTCGAAAGCTACGAGCAGGATAGCTGTCAAAGACTCTATGAGCTTGTAAAGTCGAAGTACGAAAGGTACCTGACCGACGACAAGGGAATTACAAAGGTTAAAAATGCGCTTGCTCGCAGAGGATTTTCCTTTGACGACATAAATATTGTCATAAAAACGATTTTAGAAGAATAGGTTGAGGAAGAAATGACCAGAATAGGAATGGTATCTTTAGGCTGCCCGAAAAATCAGGTGGACGCAGAGAGAATGTTAGCACTTTTGCTTGACGAGGGATATGAGCTTTCTTACGACGCTGCACTGAGCGACGTTGTAATTGTAAATACCTGCGGATTTATTCAGTCGGCAAAGGAAGAGGCTATTGAAACAATCCTCGAATTTTGCACGCTCAAAAAAGAGGGAAGAATAAAGGCTGTCGTCGTAACGGGCTGCCTGGCTGAGCGGTATCGGGATGAGATTTTATCTGAAATCCCTGAGGTTGACGCAGTTGTCGGCATTGGAAAAAACGACGAGCTTGCGGATATTATAAGACAGGTTTATTGCGGCGAACAGGTTTGTACCTTCGGCGACAAGGTGGATTTGTGCTTTGACGAAAAGAGAATTTTATCGACCCCTTCGTATTTAGCTTATCTTAAAATTGCAGAGGGCTGCAACAACAGATGTACGTATTGCGCAATTCCAAGCATCAGAGGGCATTTCAGAAGCCGCAGCATTGAGAGTATTGTTTCAGAGGCAAAAAGCTTAGCTGAAAAGGGAGTCAGGGAGCTTGTTTTAATAGCTCAGGATACAACACGCTACGGCGAGGATTTGTACGGTGAAAGTAAGCTTGCGGAGCTTTTGCGGGAGCTTTCAAAAATTGAAAAGCTAAAGTGGATAAGAACGCTTTATCTGTACCCTGAAAGAATAACCGACGAGCTTATCGACGTTTTCGCAAGCGAGGAAAGGGTAGTTCCTTATATGGATATACCCATTCAGCATTGCAATAAAGATATTTTAAGAAAAATGAACAGGAAGGGCGACGAGCAGTCGCTTATTGATCTGATTGAGAAGATAAGGCAGAGAGTGCCAAACGTAATTCTGAGGACAACGCTTATAGCAGGATTTCCGTCTGAGAGCGAGGAGCAGTTTGAGGAGCTTTGTAAATTCGTTCAGAAGGCAAGGTTTGACAGGCTAGGTTGCTTTGCGTATTCTGCAGAGGAGGGTACTGCCGCAGCGGAATTTGACGGACAGATTGACGACGACGTAAAGGAACGCAGAGCTGAAATCGTTTACGACGAGCAGTCGAGAATTGCGCTTGAAAAGAGCGAGGAGCAGATTGGAAAGACGCTTGAGGTTGTTTGCGAAGGATTTGACAGATACGCCGAGTGCTACTTTGGAAGAAGCTATATGGATGCGCCTGAAATAGACGGAAAAATTTTCTTTACAGCAGACAAAAAGCCGTCGGCAGGTGAATTTATAAAGGTTAAAATCACCGATACGCTCGATTACGACCTTTTGGGAGAGAGGGTTTAAGCTTTCATCAAAGTTTCACTTTACAATTTTAGACGCAAATGCTATAATATCTAGGTGATGAATCTGTCAGGCTGATAAAAATTGCTGTCTTAGAAAGGATAAATGAGATGAATCTGAATTTACCAAACAAGCTAACGGTTGTTAGAATGCTTTTGATCCCATTTTTTGTAGCAGGAATGATACTGAGCCGATTCTTCGGCGGAGAAAACATAAACGTTTTCGTGTTAGTGTCCCTGGCAATTTTTATTGTGGCGTCGGTTACAGACTGGTTTGACGGAAAAATCGCCAGAAAGCAGGGACTTGTCACTACGTTTGGAAAATTCTTAGACCCATTGGCGGACAAAATGCTCGTTATGAGTGCGCTTATACTTTTTTCAGTGCAGTCGCCTCAATGGATTGACCCTGTTGCGGTAATAATTATTATGGCGAGAGAGCTTATGGTTTCGGGAATAAGACTTGTTGTTGCAAACGAGGGCGTAGTCGTTCCTGCAGGAATGCTTGGAAAGCTCAAAACGGCATTTACGATGATAGCAATTGTTTTAATAATGTTTTTGGAAGGTATAGGAATCCATGTATTTTGGCTCAATGAAATACTTATCTGGATAGCGACGGCTCTTACAGCTATTTCGGGAATACAGTATCTCTTGGCTTATTGGGACAAAATAGATTCTAATAAATAAACAAAACAAAAGGCGGAAGAAATATGAAAAAGATATTAGTTGGTATTCTGGCGCTCGCTTGTCTTTGCGCAACAGGCTGCACGGAGGATGTAGAAAAATCAACTGTTGATTACAGCAAGTATGAAACAGAGGACATCATTACAGATTCGATTGATTATACCTACTACAACCTTATCAATGCAGAGTTTGCTGTAACAGGACAAAACGACACCACAGATTATTACTACGACGCAAATGTCAAATCGCTGACTTCGACAAACGAGTATTCGATAATCAACTACATTTCACAAAGTGTAGGAGATTTTGTAGCGTACAATTATGTTATGTTCGACGGCGATAATTCAGCTTTGGAGTCAGGTCATATTGCATACGCAGACGACAGCGATATGCCTGAAAACGCTGTACTTTCAGTAACTCTTAATGTAGGAGATGATCAATACAGCTTCTACGTTTCAACAGGCGAGTGGAAAAGCCGTGACAAAAAGTCAACTCAGGTAGATGATGTTTCCGATCTTTACGCTAACGGAACGGCAACTGCTCAGTACACAGTAAAGGATACAGATTCAGGCACAGAACTTGTAATGGAAACTATCGAATACGGCGACGACAGCTCGGCGTGCTTGTTCTTTGATGAAAACGGAACGCTTGTAGCTCAGGGAACGTACACTGCCAGTGAAGCTACTATTACAAGAACGGCAACTGTAACCGATGCAGACGCTGAAAAGCTTGAAGAATATGTAAACGCTGCAACGGGTACTGAAGAGTAAAAAACAGAATATTTTCAGCAGAATAAACCCTGCCAGGTGATTATGCCCGGCAGGGTTTGTTGTTTTCATTTCGATTTTTATTCTTCAGAATCTTCTATTGTTAATATTCCCTTGGCATAAGAATTTATTATTCCTACATCGGCAGTGGTCACAGCTCCGTCGCAGTTTATATCAGCTCTTGCAAATTCCTCGTCCGTCAAGGTTTTTACACCCTTAGCCTGAGCGTTTGCAAGTCCTACATCTGCTGTGGTGATCTTTCCGTCGTCGTTTACATCTCCGGGCAGACCGATAATAATTTCTTCCTCCGTATAGTCGCAAGAGATTGAACCTACACAAAGCGAGCCTTCTGTAACGCCGTCCTCAAAGCGGTAAACTGGTCTTTTTCCGTCTACTGTATAGTCGGCGGTTGCTATTGCAAAGCCCTCGTAGTTTTTAGAAGTGTCAAGTCCGGCTGGCGCTGAAACGTGAACAATATCTACTGAGGCTGTGCCGTTAAAGGTAATCTCCGCCATTTTGTTGTTGTAGCCGTTGTCGGATGCAACTCGCAAAATCCCTTCATATGTGTCGTAATCAAGCGCCATCGCTCCGCCAAGGCAGCTGTCTATGTCTGCTATCAATGTTGCTGTGCTGTCGCTGTTAAGAACCCACGCATATACGTGTCCGTTGTCCTCAAGAGCCGTGAAGAATACGCCGTTTGCAGTTGCATCTGGATAATTTGTCGAATCAAAGGTGTCGTTTGTGTTCTGGTCAAAAAGCTTGCCTTCAACGTCCTCGTTCGATACCCATTCAACAGCTTCAATACCCATATTAGCTGCAACCTCAGGCAAAAGGTCTGTAATATCCCATTCCTGCATAGCTACAATTCTGTCTCCCTCTGTTGAAGGGTCAACCTTTAAAATAACGTCGTAATTTACGCCCTTTTCCGAGTTGTCCCGCTCGGAAGCTATATATACAAATCCATCCTCGTCAACGGTATTTCCCTCAGCGTCAGGTCCTTTTGCAGTAAGGTCGTCAGCATCCTTCTGGAATGCTATCGTCCTGCCGTTTTCAAATCCTTCTGCAAGCGTCATTGTGCCGTCCTTCGCTACATCTATAATCCAGAATGTTGCCGTTCCGTTGTCGACAGCGTAAAGCTGGCCGTTGTAAAAATCAAGTCCTGACGAATCCTCTAAGAATGTAAGGTCGCTATATGTTACTGAATCAGTTTCTTCGTTACCCTTATTCCAGTCGATAGTGTCGGGTACGCCGTCAAAAACATTTGCCTCTCCTGGAGTTGCTTGCATGGTGTTACGGTATTCGCTGCCGTTTACATCAGGATAAAGTCCCCAGGTAGGTGAGGTGTGTGTGTCCTCAGGCCAGGTTGTGCTTTGAATCAGTATTTGCTCATCATTGATTGTTTCATAAATTCTTACCGAGTCGCCCTTTCCTAAGCCGAAGCCAAATTCAGTATCGTAAAGTACCAGAAATCCGTTTGCTTCAATTGTTGTTCCGTCAGGAATAATATACTCGTGACTGTCATCGTCGTCCTTGACAATAAGTCCTGATATGTCGAGCTCCTCGTCTGTCGGGTTTGCAAGCTCAATCCAGTCAGGCCCGCCGTCAGGGTCATTGGATTGAACCTCGTTTATAACTACAGCGTTCTTTTCAATATTTGCGCTGCCCCTTGTAGCTGTTGCAAAGTCCTGAAACTCGCCTGTGCCGTCTGGGATTCTGGCGTAAACTCCCGCTGCGTGAGAAGTCCAGGAGTAGCTGTCAAGCTTTATGCCGTCTTTGTTGAAAACTGATGCTGTGTCGCTTTTTCCAAGACCGAATCTGAAGTCTGTTCCGTAGTCGCCGCCGTCAAATACGTAAAACTCGCCTGGTTGTAAAATGGTGCCCTCCGCAACAGGCGTTACATCGGATATGTGACCAGCCTCGTCATTGTCAAGCAGGTAATATCCGCTGATGTCAACTGCTGTTGTTCCAGCATTGTAAATTTCTACCCAGTCGTTTCCGCCGTCAGGGTCGTTGGATTCAATTTCGTTTATTACAATCTGTGGAGCGTACCACTCGTTAGCTTCTCCTGGTGTTTCCTTAGTAAGTGTAAACGAGCCTGTTCCGTCAGGGTATCTTCCGTATGAAGCCAGGGAGTCCTGTCCATCGTAGCTTGCGTGAGAGGTCCAGGAATATTCGTCGAGAAGATTTCCTTCAGCGTCGTACAATCTTATAGAGTCTCCGGAGCCAATACCTATATCAAACACACCAGCTTCATATTCCCCTGTAGTATCGTTGTACATCAGGCCTTCTGTTACGCCAGCGGTTACCAGAATAATCTCGCCAGCTTCTGCTACGCTGCCGTCTGCAAATTTCCATCTGTGATCGTCGGAATTGTCACGGATTTCATATCCTGAAATGTCAAGCGCTTTTTCACCGATGTTTATAAATTCAATCCAATCGTCAGGCGCAGAGTTTATCTCGTTTATAACAAGCTGTCCGTTGGTCGCTGAGTCATCCTCTATTACGTTTTCAGCTCCCTTTGTCGCTTCCATATCTACAAACTCCAGAGTTTCAGGATCGCGGGAATATGTTCCTGCCGATGCTGATGTCCATGTATAGCTGTCAATTAAATTCTTGTCTGCGTCGTATAGAGCAGCCGTATCCTTCTTTCCAAGACCGCACCAGTCAACTCCGAGCGATTGCTCCAGTACGTAAATTCCGCCAGCCGATAAAACTGTTCCGTCGGGAACAATCCAGGCTTCGTTTGAAGAAAGTCTGTCGTCAAGACCGTTGTCGTCTACGATTATCCAACCGCTGATGTCAACGGAAGAATCTCCTGTGTTCTTTAGCTCCACCCAGTCGCCGTCGGCGCCGTTCATATCAATTTCGTTAATGAGTACGCCGCCAACGTCTGTTGCATCTGTTGCAATGTAACTCATTGAAGAAAGAGATGATGTGCCGACAATCGCTACAGAAAGCGTTAAAGTCAGCAGGCGTTTTAAATGCCATTTTTGTTTCATAACTTACCTCCGTATGATTTTTTTAACAAATCCACTATAGATTTATTTTCCAACACTTAAATTATACGGTAGGCAAATTCTATCTACTATCACACAGCAGTAAAGTTTGAACTATCTTTGTGTAAAGTTTTAAGAATGAAAAATCCCAGCCATAAATTGGTCGGGATTTTTTTACTCTTGTAGTTTTCTGTTTATAAGCTATCAGCCTTATTTCTCTTTCGCAGAACTTGCTATACTTCCCCTTATTTCAAAAAGATAAACTATAACTCCCAGAAAGACAAGTATTACGCCTGCAAGCCAATAGACTGAGATAAGACTGTTTGTTGTACCGTAAATTTCAAGCACTCCGTTAAAAATACAGCCAACGCAGAGCGCTGCAATTCCTGAATTGTAAAGGTTAAACGAAGCTTTCTCAGGTACAGGCAGGCGTGACAGGAAGATACAAAGGTAAACCAGCGTGCCGCCGACAAGCGGAATCATAAAGGCGTAAAGCATATAATAGGAATACACCTCGTGACTGAAGTATTCATATACAGCGCCAAATAAAACACACACAAGCGATATGATAAGGTAGATAAGGCTTGTTTTTGCCGCTATTTTGCGATCAGTATCCGATGTATACAATGTCGCTCACGCTCCTCTCCTTGATTTTCTTTCCGTTGGTAGTGGGGTTGTTTATAACCTCTCCGTTAAAGTACATTGTTGACGAGCCGCCGCCGTCAAGATTATAAGCTGTAGTAACGCCAAGGCCCTGCATAAATTCAGCAAGCTCAGAAAGTGAAAGACCTGCGCTTTCGCTTGTCCTTCCGTCGGAAACTACAAATACGTAGTGAAGCGAGTCGATTATTCCAATCGCAGTCCGAGGATTGCTCGCTTTCGCCTTTCCAACCTCCTCGCCTTCAGAAACTGAAACCTCGCCGTCAACCACAAGGGCAGGGCCGAAAGACAATACCTGCTCGGCGCCGCTTTCAAGCAGCTCGTCTGCTGTAACCTCGCTTTCTGAAACAATTCCGAAGTCGCCGTCTGAATAAATTACCAGATCCTCAGCGTCAGAGGAAGCAGTATCTCTGTAAATTACGCCGTTTCTGAGAACGTATCCATTTTCCTGAGAGCCGTAATAATCGCCATTTATAGCTAAAATAGCGCCAACACCTTCGGCAATACTTGACGTTTTCTCGGTGACGTTTTTGCCGTAAGCGCTTTGAGCAAAGGCAGTTTTTAAATATTCAGCCGACGCAAGCACAACATCTGCGACATAAATGCTGGTATCGTTTTCTCTGTATTCGGTAATCGTAATTGTGATATTTTCGTCGCTGTATGAGCTTTCAGTAACTGTTGTGCCTGAGTCTTCATCTTCGCTTTCGCTTTCGGTTGAAGCTTCGGTGGTTGAATCTGCATCATCGCTTTGCGTGGTGGTTGTAGTGGCGGATTGTACCTGACTGCTGCTGTCGTCTGTGACAACAGTATAAACCTCGCTTACCACAAAGGTATTCATTGCAATATAAATTGTAAAGGCAATCAAAAGAAGGCTGTAAATCAACGCCCACCAGTGACGGCGAAAAAACATATAAAAATCCCCTTTCGGTGTAGCTTAGCTTTCTTCTTTTTTGCGGAAGATTACAAGCCGCTGAACCAGCCAGCTTATTATGAAAAACAAAAGCTCTGTGATAAGCTTCGCTATATATCTGTTTAAGCTCAGATAATCGGTCAGGAAATTAAGCACAAGCGTGTTGCCTGCTAAAATTGCCGCAGCTAACGCAAAGTATTGAAGTGCGGTTTTTGCAACGCTTTCACGGTTTTTGAAGACAAGCCGCTTGTTAAGCGTGTAATTAACGCTGGAGCTTATTACTCTTGCGCCGATATTTGAGATGGTAACAGAAGCGGTAATTCCTGAAGTTATAAGGCTTAAAATGCTGAACAGGATATAATCTATTAAAAAGCTAAAAAACGACGAAGCGGAAAACTTTAAAATTTCCTTGTAAATTCGGTATGAATCCTTTATGGTATCAAAGTGCGAATCTGAATTTCCGTTGATGTATATCGTTTCAATCCCGTGCTCAAAAACAGGTATTTCTTCCTTTGGACAGTAAAGCAGTACGTTCATCTCATACTCGTAACGCTCGCCTGGAATTTCAACAAGCCGCTTTGCCAATGAAAGGCTGAATGCCCGAAGACCCGTTTGCGTGTCGTGAAGCTTAACGCCTGTTGATAATCTGTAAACAAGCCTTGTAACCGAGTTTCCGAACTGACTTCTGAGCGGAACATTTTCCTTTAGCATTCTGCTTCCTAAAACCAGCCAGTCGGGGTGTTCGTCCGCAATTTTACAAATATTCTCAGCGTCTGATTCTGTATGCTGACCGTCAGCGTCCATAGTTACAATAGTACAGTCGGGTGAAAAATGCGTGATTATATATTTTAAACCTGTCTTTATTGCTCGCCCCTTTCCAAGATTTTCAGGGTGAGTCAAAACTGTTGCGTACTCTTTGGCTCTTGAAAACAGCTCGTCGGCACTTTTGTCGCTTCCGTCATTTACAACGACAATTTCAAAGCCGCTTCTTTTTACCTTTTCTAAAAGCGCCAGCATCAGCGGTGCTGGTTGGTACGCCGGAATCAGCGCAATCCATTTGTTTTTCATTTTTCACCTCACTTTAAGCCAAGTGCAGCAAGTTAAAATGTATCGATAGTTTCCAGAACTGTAGAAATCGGTATTGCGTAACCCATTCCTTCAACATCTGTTGAGGAAATTTTAGCCGTGCTTATTCCAACAAGCTCGCCGTCCATATTAAATAACGCTCCGCCGCTGTTTCCAGGATTTATAGCGGCAGTAGTCTGAATGTAGGTCTGCGAGGTTGTGCCGTCGCTTATTGTTCTGTCAACGGCGCTTACTATTCCTGTTGTAACCGATTGACCATAGCCTAAAGCGTTTCCTATTGCGACTACCTGTTCGCCAACTAAAAGTGAATCCGAATCTCCACAGGTAGCTACTGCAATCTGAGAAATTGTATCGGATGAAAGCTCTGACATACCAACAGTAAGAAGCGCTATGTCGCTGTCCTCGTTGTAGCCGTAAAGGCTCGCTTCGTAGGTTTCGTCGTCAGCAAAGGTAACCGAAAGGGTAGTAGCATCCTCAATTACATGGTAGTTTGTTACCATATATAAATACGAGTCGTCGGAATAAATTATTACTCCTGAGCCGCAGCTTGTAGTTTCTGTGGTTTCTGTCTGACTGCGTCCGTTTCTTCCGAACATACCAAAGTAGTTGTCAACCTCCTGAACGGAAATGTTTGTAACTGCTACAACTGACGGAAGTCCCGAAGAAGCTATACCCGTAACGTCAAGCGACTGACTTGTGGAATCTGTCGAAGAATACGACGTCGATTGAAGGGATATAGAGCTGTCTGAGCCGCTTGTGGTAGTTGTCACGGAGTCTGAAAGATAATTATTTACTCCGTAAAATGCGCCTCCTGCGACACCGCCGAAAATAGCGGCGCTTACAACCAGTGTTAATATTCTCTTGAAGCCGCCTTTTTTCTTACGCTTCTTTTGGGGTCGTGGAGCGGGCATCGGTGCTTGCTGATATACTACCTCGCCTGGTTGATAAATTGATTGGTATTCGTTTTCGTTATACATAATATCTACTCCTTTCAAGTGAACGATAGTTGTTTTTCTTTTGTGAGTAAAGTATAAAACGCAAATCTTAACTCAACTTTAAATAACGCCTTAAGCAAAGCTAAATATTGTAAAAGTTTGGTGAAAAGTAGATTAAATAAGCTTTCATAGGAGCAAAAATGCAAAAAATAAAAGTCCTGCAAAGAGATAAAAATCTCAATGCAAGACTCTTTTTTAAGCTGTAAATGAAACGGTAATCAGCAGGGATTTTTCGTCCTGTGTAGAAGCCGAAATCTTTCCCTTGTGTGTGGCAACTATTGCCGAAGCGATAGAAAGTCCCAAGCCGTGACCGCCTGTTTGTGAATTTCTCGATTCGTCCGCGCGGTAAAAGCGGTCGAACAGATGCGGCAGACTTTCTTTAGAAACAAATTCCGCTGTGTTAAAAACGTTCAGTCGGATTATGTTCTTTTGCTTTTCAAGCGTTATCGCAATTTTTCCGTTGTCGTCAGAATACTTGTTCGCATTATCCATAAGGATTGTTATAAGCCTGCGAATGGCTCTTTCGTCGCCGACCATTGAAACCATCGGCTGAATTTGCACATCAAGTATTTTTCCGTGCGCTTTGGCAGGAGCTTTAAAGCTCTCAGCTATTTCCTCCGCAACGTCAGACAGCGGAAATTCAATCATTTCTTCATCAGTCTGCGCTTCCTCTGCTCGTGAGAGGAGTATAAGATTGTTTGTAAGCTCCGCTAATCGGCTAGTCTGATTCTGAATATCCGAAAGCCATTCGCTGTCGCCAAAATCCATCTGAAGAATCTGTGCGTCAGCGTCAATTATAGTAAGCGGAGTTTTAAGCTCGTGGCCTGCGTCGGTGATAAAGCGCTTTTGCTTTTCGTAGTTTTGAGCAAACGGCTTTACTATACGCCCTGACAGGAATATCAATAGCAGCATAACAGCTATAAGACCTGCGGCGGAAACGCCAACTGCAGTTAAAATGAACGAGTAGAGTGAGCTGAGCTTTCGCCCACAGTCTAAAAATATAATGTGAGTTTCATCGTCAGAGCGGTATACTATGTATCTATAGTCGTCTTTAAAGCCTTCTTCTTTGCCAGAGTCTAAAACCTCTCTGGCGTAGGCGATTGCCGAATTGGTATCGACAGCAGCTATTTTTATAGTATTTGTAGAAGCTACATTTCCGTCAGCAGTAAAGAAAACCGAAAAATATCTCGATTCATAAGGAAGCTCAAGCGAGCCGGGATCGTTGTTCTTTTTCGGAGATTCCTTATCATTTGCTGGATTTCCCATATCAGAATCAGGAAAGCTACCGTCGTTATCCACAAGGATAGCAAGAGTTTCATCAGCGTCAGAAACAATATTACGGTAGTTGAAAAACGAAATAGCGCATACTATAATTGCTAAAACGATGAAAAGCGAAAGCATTGCCGCAAAAACAATCTTAATGCGGAGCTTTTTAAGCATCCTCTCTCTTCTCCAAAGAGTAGCCTACATTTCTGATAGCTTTGATCTGAATGTTAGAGTGCAGAGCTGAAAGCTTTTTACGCAAATAGGAAATGTATACCCAAACAACATTGATTTCAGAATCGCTGTCAAATCCCCAGACTCTTTCCATTACACGTTCTGTAGGAATGACCTTGTTAGGGTTCATCATAAGAAGCTCAAGAAGCTGGAATTCCTTGTTTGTTAAACGGAAGTTTCCCTTTGGTGAGGATAGCTCATATGTAGCTCTGTCCAGGGTAGTGTTTCCAATCGTAAGCTTTGAGCTTCCCTGTGCCATCTGTGCTCTTGTCATTGCACGGATTCTTGCCATCAGCTCAGGAATGCTGAACGGCTTTGTGAGATAGTCGTTAGCTCCAGCGTCAAGTCCTAAAACCTTGTCGTCAGTTTCTGACTTAGCAGTCAGAAGCAGTACCGGAACAAGATTTCCCTTTTCACGTATAGTCTTTAAAACGGTAATTCCGTCAACCTTAGGCATCATAACATCTAAGATTACACCGTCGTAATTGTCGGTTTCGAGATATTCAAGAGCGGTTTCTCCGTCAAATACCCTGTCAACCGAATAACGGTTACGCTCAAGTATAGTTCCAAGCGCCTTTGATAATGCCTGTTCGTCTTCTGCAAGAAGCAGTCTCATAGTTATTCCTCCTTTTTACCATAGTACAACCATAGCTTTTATAGTAGTATACAATGCGTACTTTAAATAAACCTAAAAATCCTTTACCGAATTCATAGTAATTTCTGCAAAAATTCCGAATTTTTGTAACTAATGACAGATTTCGGCTTATTTATTGTCCATTATAATAAAAAAAGTAGAAAAAGTCAAGTAAAAAAATAAGTCGGAAGTTCTCTCTATAATATAGAGCGAGACTCCGACTTTGTGAATTAGCTAAAAAAGAAATAATCTGTCGGGAATATGAAGCGAGCACAAATAATGATTTATTGCTTTTTAGTGAAAAAGGGCAGCCTGTTCGATCAAAAAGGTGAAGTAACCTCAAAAGTTAAAATCTTATGAACAGAAGCGATGCTCGCCGATTGTGACGATAATAGGTCTTGCGTGCATAAAAGCGTTCGAGGTTTTGGAAGGGTTATAATAGTATATAGCGCCGCCTGTCGGGTCCCATCCGTTCAAAGCGTCTCTTGCGGCGTCGTAAGCCGAATCAGAGATAGGCTCGTTAAACTGTCCGTCAACGATTGCGGTGAAGGCACCCTCTTGATATATGACACCTGAAAGGGTATCGGGGAAGGAGGGGTGCTTTATCCTATTTAATATAACGGCACCAACTGCAACCTGACCGGTATATGGCTCGCCTCTGGCTTCTGCGGAAATAATTCTTGCAAGCAGATAGATGTTGGATTCGGTAGCGTCCGGAATAGCACCAGCCGCCAGAGCTGTATAGGTTGAATCTTCAGCAGACGAGCCTGGTATAAAGGAAACGGTTGCAAGAGCCGCAAAGGTTATTGTAAGAGCTGTTAAAAGTGCAGCAATTCGAGTTTTCATAGATTACCTCCGAGCAAAAAAATTTGATATTCTTATGGTGGCACATATTTTGAAAATTATGCATAGAATAACTATTACGTAGGGCAAAACAGGCTCAAATCAGGGCGAATTTTGTGCAAATTGCCCAGTAAATTCCAAAATTAAGGGCCTGAAAATAAAAAAACACACAAACCCCAAAAAATTTCGCAAAACCGCTTGACAAGGGGTAGGAGGTGTGATATAATAGTCAAGCACTCGAAAAACGGCGGAAGGTTGTTGAAGGGTGTAACGTACCTTGAAAATTGAACAATATTGAAACACGAAAAAGAAACCCTTGAGATTCCTTGAGAGAATTAAGGAATGATAGTAATGGTCTGAGCGAAACAGACTGAAATAAAATGAGGAAGAAGCTAGAGTAATCTGGTCAGGTATTAACCAAGAGTAAACTTTTGGATAATATAGAAATTCATAAAGAGTTTGATCCTGGCTCAGGATGAACGCTGGCGGCACGCTTAACACATGCAAGTCGAACGAAGAATGAGGAAGCTTGCTTTTTCAAACTTAGTGGCGGACGGGTGAGTAACACGTGAGCAATCTACCTTTCAGAGGGGGATACCGATTGGAAACGATCGTTAATACCGCATAACATATATTTGCCGCATGACAGATATATCAAAGATTTAATTTGCTGAAAGATGAGCTCGCGTCTGATTAGGTAGTTGGAGAGGTAACGGCTCACCAAGCCGACGATCAGTAGCCGGACTGAGAGGTTGAACGGCCACATTGGGACTGAGACACGGCCCAGACTCCTACGGGAGGCAGCAGTGGGGAATATTGGGCAATGGGCGCAAGCCTGACCCAGCAACGCCGCGTGAAGGAAGAAGGCCTTCGGGTTGTAAACTTCTTTTAAGTGGGACGATAATGACGGTACCACTTGAATAAGCTCCGGCTAACTACGTGCCAGCAGCCGCGGTAATACGTAGGGAGCAAGCGTTATCCGGAATTACTGGGTGTAAAGGGAGTGTAGGCGGGGCTACAAGTCAGATGTGAAAATTACGGGCTCAACTCGTAACCTGCATTTGAAACTATAGCTCTTGAGTGAAGTAGAGGTAAGCGGAATTCCTAGTGTAGCGGTGAAATGCGTAGATATTAGGAGGAACATCAGTGGCGAAGGCGGCTTACTGGGCTTTTACTGACGCTGAGGCTCGAAAGCGTGGGGAGCAAACAGGATTAGATACCCTGGTAGTCCACGCTGTAAACGATGATTACTAGGTGTGGGGGGATTGACCCCTTCCGTGCCGCAGTTAACACAATAAGTAATCCACCTGGGGAGTACGACCGCAAGGTTGAAACTCAAAGGAATTGACGGGGGCCCG